>JANMSS010000378.1:0-3154 GCA_031389585.1 Burkholderiales bacterium
CGGTGCGCACTTCGTGGCCTTGCGGGTAGCGCTGCGCCAGGCTGGCGCCCAGGCGGCCCTGCTCGATGAGCTGACGGGCCTGGGCCAGCAGCTCCGGCGGGTAGCCCTGCAGGTACTTCAAGTGCCGGGCCCACGGGCCACCACCAGCAGCAGGTTGTTGGCCGGCATCGAGACTCGCTCGCGCAATTGCAGGCCGGCGGCGGCCGCCTGCTGCAGCACATCGGCCAGGCGGCGCAAGCCCCAATCCGGGTTGCGGCTGCGCAGGTCGGCGTCGAAGGCGGTGTTGCCCGGCGCCGTGGGCTCGCCGTCGACCAGGTAGGGGCCATACAACAACAGCAGGCCCTGCACGGACAGGTGCCGTGCGGCGCCCTGCATCAGCGCCGCGCAGGTGGCCCACGGCGAGATGTGGAGCATGTTGGCACAGTAGATGGCGTCGACCATCGGTGGCAGGCCTTGCCAGGGCACGGCCAACACGTCGAGGTGCAGCGGCGGCAGCACATTGGGCAGGCCGCCGCACCAGGCGGCGATCGACGTCATTGAGTGCGCATCGCCGTCAGTGGGCTGCCACTTCCACTCGGGCATGGCGGCGGCGAAGTGCGCCGCATGCTGTCCTGTGCCGCTGGCGATTTCGAGCATCGTGCCCTGCGGCGGGAACACGCGTTGCAGCTCGGCCAATATCGGGCCTCGGTTGCGCTCGGCGGGCGGGCTGTTGCGGCGGATCTCGTCGGTCATTCGGTGCGGTTGCCTCAGAGTTGCTCGGCCAGCGCGCGCTCGATTTGGCGCTTGGCCACTCGCGTCTTGGGCACGGGGAAATCGAACCAGCTGCGCACGTCCGCGTCGAGCCCGACGCCGTGCATGTAGTTGTACAGCGCTTTCTTCAGCGCCCCGCCCAGCGCGTCGTGGTCGACTCCGCCAGGGTCGGTGAAGGCGATGTCGTTCTTGGCGAACGTGCCCGGTACCAAGGGTTGCAACGTCACGCCGTACGCCGCGGGGTCCTTGCCCACCGGCGAGTGCACGGTGCAGGCGAATCGGTGCCAGAAGCCCGACTGGATGCAACCCGCTGCAAACAGCTGGCGCACGTATTCGAGTGCGTCGACCGTGTCGTGCGCCGTCTGGGTGGGGAAGCCATACATCAGATAAGCATGTACCAGGATGCCGGCATCGGCAAAACCGCGCGTCACGCGCGCCACCTGGTCCACCGAGACGCCCTTCTTCATCAGCGTCAAGAGGCGGTCCGAAGCCACCTCCAGCCCGCCCGAGATGGCGATGCAGCCGCTGTCAGCCAGTTGCTGGCACAACGCGGGGGTGAAGGTTTTCTCGAAGCGGATGTTGCCCCACCAGGAAACCTCCAGCCGGCGCCTGTGCAACTCGACGGCCAAGGCCTTCAGTGACTTGGGCGGTGCGGCCTCGTCGACGAAATGAAAGCCGGTCTGGCCGGTCTCCTTGACGATGGCCTCGATGCGGTCGGCCAGCGTTTGCGCTGTCGCTGCGTCGTAGCGCGAGATGTAGTCCAGGCTCACATCACAGAAGCTGCACTTCTTCCAGTAGCAGCCATGCGCCACCGTGAGCTTGTTCCAGCGCCCGTCGGACCACAGCCGGTGCATCGGATTGAGCAGGTCCAGCAGCGACAGGTATTGGTCCAGCGGCAGGCCGTCCCAGGTCGGCGTGCCGACCTCGTCGAACGGCACGTCGGGCTCGACGAAGTTGAGGTAGCGAACTTCATTTGACGTTGCCTCACGCACGAAGGTTCGCACCAGCCGGCTCTGCGAACGCTTGCCCGCCAGGTGCTCCAGCAGCGCCAGCAGCGGGCGTTCGCCGGCATCGAGCGTGACGTAGTCGAAATGGTCGAATACGCGCGGCTCGGCCAGCTCGCGCAGTTCGGTATTGACGAAGCCGCCGCCGAGCACGGTGACGATGTTCGGGTGCTGCGCCTTGATCGCCTGCGCAATCCGAAACGCCGCATACACCGCGCCCGGGAACGGTACCGACACCAGCACGATCGTCGGCTGGTGGCGTTCCATCGCCGCGAGCGTCAAGCCGCGAAGCAGGCCGTCCACCAGGTTCTGCGGCGCGGCCAGTGCGTCTGCCAGCGGGTCGAAGCTGGGCTGGCTCTGCGCCAGGCTCTCGGCGTAGCGAACGAACTCGAAGCGCGCATCGACGGCGTCGCGCAGCACGTCGGCAAGGTCGTTGAGGTACAGCGTGGCCAGGTGGCGCGCGCGGTCTTGCACCCCCAGCGAGCCGAAGGCCCAGGCCATCGGGTCGCCGCCGTCGGGGTCCACATACACCTCGAGCGAGGCAAAGCGCGGCCCTTCGGGCAGGAAGCGGCGCGTGCAGATGCGGTGCGCGAGCGTCGCGTCGCGCCCCTGCAGAAATGCCACCGTGGGGCCGATGGTGGCCCGGTACTCGTCGAAGTGTTCGGCGAACGCGCTGGCCAGCGGGCTGCGCTGGCGCGCCGGCAGCGCAACGATGTGCTTGTGAACAGCAGACAAACCATCCACCGACAGCAGCGCCAGAGCCAGCCCCAGCGCCAGATCTTCCTGCACCGCGTGCACGCCGCGCGAGCGCAGAAAACCCGTCAGGTACGCCGTCGAGGGGTAGGGCGTATTGAGCTGCGTCATCGGCGCGATGACCGACAGAACGCGCGCAGGCGACGCTGAAGTCGGGGCAGTCATCGCGACGAGTCCACTTGCGCTCCAGGCGTTCAGGCCATCTGCATGCGCTGCAGCCGCGCAGCCTCTTCGTCGCGCGCGTCGTCGATTTCGCGCATGACCTGGCGCAGGTCCACCGCACCGCGCTTGTGCTCGTAGCGGCCGGTCAGCGGCGTGTCGGGCTGCAGCAGGCCACGCTCGAACAGCGCCCACATCTCGGGCCCGTAGTGGGTGTGGCGCAGCTCGGGCGCAAAGCTGCCGAAGAAGTGGCGCAGGTTGCCGACGTCGCGCAGCAGCATGCGTTGGGCGTGGTTGTTGCCTGCGGCGTCCACCGCCTGGGGCAGGTCGATGATCACCGGCCCGTCGGCGGCCATGAGGATATTGAATTCCGACAGGTCGCCGTGGATGATGCCGGCACACAGCATGCGCACCACCTCGGTCATCAGCGTGGCATGGTGCGCGCGCGCCTCTGCAGGCGTGAACTGCACGTCGTTCAGGCGTGGCGC
>JANMSS010000038.1:0-23030 GCA_031389585.1 Burkholderiales bacterium
GAGGCCCGCGGCTCCAAGCCGACCTGCGTCGGCTTGGACGGGCCGAGGAGTGGCCGCGTCTCGCGGCCACGCGGCCTGCAAGGCACGTTGGCGGACTGGCGAAGCCGGATCCGCGGCGGTAGCTTGGAAAGCGCCTTTGGCGTGCGCACAGCACGCAAACCGCCTCGAGTGTGGCTCTTCGATCTCGACAACACACTGCACAACGCGTCGCACGCGTCGTTTCCAGGCATCAACGAAGGGATGTCGGTCTATATCGAGACTGAATTGGCCCTCGCGCGACCGCAGGCCGACGCGCTGCGCCACGACTATTGGCGGCGCTACGGCGCCACGCTGCTCGGCCTGGTTCGCCATCACGGGGTCAAGGCCGCGCACTTCCTTCAGCACACGCACGTCCTTCCGGGCCTCGAAGGCCGGGTGCATGGCCATGCGCATGACTTCGACGCGATCGCGCGGCTGCACGGGCGCAAGTTCATCCTGACCAATGCGCCGCGCGCGTATGCCCAGCGCGTGCTCGGCGCGCTCGGCATCGCCGCGCTGTTCAATGGCGTGCTGTCGATCGAAGACATGTGCATGTTCGGCCAGCTGCGGCCCAAGCCCGACGCACGCATGTTGCGGCGCGTGGCCGTCAAGCTGGGGGTGTCGCCGAGCCGCTGCGTGCTGGTCGAGGACACCCTGGATCACCAGAAGTCGGCCCGAGGCATCGGCATGGCCACGGTATGGATGCAGCGCTGGGCCCGGCAGGCTGCGAAGCACATCACGCCCCATGCGAAAGTTGGTGTTTACCTGCACCGCAAGCCTGTGTATGTGTGTGCAAGAATCTCTTCGCTTCAACAGTTGCACAAGATCCGCCTGCCGTGACCACTGACCTGCCCGATGAACCGGCCGATGCCGCAGGCGACCAAGTCGGCACGAGCGACGGCAGCACGGCATCGCAGGCCAAACCCGAGCGGGTGCGCAAGCGCCCCAAGCCCGGCGAGCGTCGGGTGCAGATTCTGCAGACGCTGGCCGAGATGCTCGAGCAGCCCGGCGCGGATCGCATCACCACTGCTGCGCTCGCGGCCAAGCTGTCGGTCAGTGAAGCAGCGCTGTACCGCCACTTCGCCAGCAAGGCGCAGATGTTCGAGGGCCTGATCGAGTTCATCGAATCAAGCGTCTTCACCCTGATCAACCAGATCGTCGAACGTGAAGCGGCGGGGGCCCAACAGGCCGTCAAGATCCTGACCGTCGTGCTGCAGTTCGGCGAAAAGAACCCGGGCATGACGCGGGTGATGGTCGGCGACGCCCTGGTGTTCGAACATGAGCGCCTGATCGCCCGCATGAACCAGTTCTTCGACCGCGTCGAGTCGCAGTTGCGTCAAAGCCTGCGCGCCGCGGCCGAGGCCACCGGCTCAGCGCAACCCACCGTCGACGGCAACGCCCAGGCCTCGGCCCTGACCTCGTTTCTGGTCGGCCGCCTGCACCGCTATGCGCGCTCGGGATTCAAGCGCAGTCCGACCGAGCACCTCGACGCCGCGCTGCGCCGGATTGGCTGAACGGCGGCGGGCCGGCGGGCACCGGCTGCGGGCTCGCCACGCGCGTGACCGCCTCGGCGGCGTCGCCGACAATGGGCGGAACGCGCTGCCACCGACACCCCGATGAAGCCCACGCTCGAGACCCTGATCACCCGCGCTGACGCCTTGCTCGGCCGCCTGGAGGCCGTGTTGCCGCGGCCGCCGGCGGCCACCGACTGGACGGCGTCGACTGCCTTTCGCTACCGCAAGCGCGGCGGCGTCGGATCGATTGAACCCGTTCGCCATGTGGCGACGATCCGGCTGTCGGACTTGAAGGAAGTCGAGCCGCAAAAGGAGCGCTTGCTGCGCAATACGCGCCAGTTCGTCGCCGGCCGTGCGGCCAACAACGTGCTGCTCACCGGCGCGCGTGGCACCGGCAAGAGTTCGCTGATCAAGGCCTGTCTGAACGAGTTCGCGCCGCAGGGGCTGCGCCTGATCGAGGTTGACAAGGTCGATCTGGTCGATTTGCCCGACATCGTCGACCAGGTGGCCGAGCGCAGCGAGCGTTTCATCGTCTACTGCGACGACCTGTCGTTCGACGAAGGCGAGCCCGGCTACAAGGCGCTGAAGTCGATGCTCGACGGCTCGGTGGCGCAGGCCAGCGAGAACATCCTGATCTACGCCACCAGCAACCGCCGCCACCTGCTGCCCGAGTACATGAAGGAAAACCTGAGCTACACCCACACCGAAGATGGCGAAGTCCATCCGGGCGAGGTGGTCGAGGAGAAGATTTCGCTGTCCGAGCGATTCGGCCTGTGGGTCAGTTTTTACCCGTTCACGCAGGCCGAGTATCTGGCCATCGCGGCCCAGTGGCTGCGCCATTTCGGCATCTCCGACGCTGCGCGCATCGCCGCCGCGCGGCCGCAGGCGCTGGTTTGGGCATTGGAGCGCGGCTCGCGCTCGGGGCGGGTGGCCTACCAATTCGCGCGTGACTTCAGCGGCCGCGATGACGGTTGATCGCCAGCCGGTCGATGTCGAGTCCCGTGAATCGCGCCGTCCGGTGGACGTCGCGGTCGGCGTATTGATCGACGCCGAGGGACGCTTCCTCATCACCTCGCGGCCGGCCGGCAAGGTCTACGCCGGCCATTGGGAGTTCCCCGGCGGCAAGGTCGAGGCCGGTGAGACGGTCGAGGCCGCGCTGCAGCGCGAGCTGCACGAGGAACTCGGCATCACCATCGGCGCCGCCCAGCCGTGGCAGACCACGCTGCACGACTACCCGCACGCCCTGGTGCGCCTGCATTTTTGCAAGGTCTTCGACTGGCGCGGTGCGTTCGAGATGCGCGAGGCGCAGCAGATGGCTTGGCAGAGGCTGCCGGTCGACGTCAAGCCGCTATTGCCCGGCACATTGCCCGTGCTGGCCTGGCTGGCCGAGGAGCGCGGGTTTGCCGGTGCAACGCACTAGACTTGCGCCATGAACTGGCTCGACGCAGTGAAGTGGGATCGCGACGGCCTGGTGCCGGTGATCGCGCAGGAAGTCGGTAGCAACGACGTGCTGATGTTCGCCTTCATGAACCGCGAGGCCCTGGCCCAGACCGCCGAGCAGGGCCGTGCCGTGTACTGGAGCCGCTCGCGGCAAAGACTCTGGCACAAGGGCGAAGCCTCCGGCCATGTGCAGACCGTTCACGAGATCCGCCTCGATTGCGACAGCGATGTCGTGTTGTTGAAGGTGACACAGCTCGGGCACGATCCCGGCATCGCCTGCCACACCGGGCGCCACTCCTGCTTCTTCCAGAAACTCGAAGGCAACTCCTGGCAGAGTGTCGATGCGGTGCTCAAGGATCCGGAGGCGATCTACAGATGACGACCCCCACGCTTGTCGCTTCGCGCCTTCGCTGCCTCCCATGGGGGCGCAGTCTGGCTTGGGGCGGCCCGGCGCCAGACTGATATGACATCCAGCAACGACACCCTGGCCCGCCTGGCCGCCGTGATCGACGCTCGCCGCGGCGGCGATCCCGACAAGAGCTATGTCGCGCGACTGTTCGACAAGGGCACCGACGCGATCCTGAAGAAGATCGGCGAAGAGGCGACCGAAGTCGTGATGGCGGCCAAGGACGGCGCGCGTGAGCGCCTGGTCGGTGAAGTCGCTGACCTGTGGTTCCATTCGATGATCGCGCTGGCGCAGTTCGGCCTCAAACCGTCCGATGTGCTGGCCGAACTCGAGCGCCGCGAGGGCCTGTCGGGCCTGGACGAATTTGCCTCACGCAAGGCGCAAACCCGTGATCAGGAGGGAAGCTGAAGTGGAAAACACCGTGATCGACGCTGGCTCGGGCAAAACGAGCGAAGAATTGGCCAGCCTGAAGTCCGTGACGCAAATCGTCTACGCGCTGCAGGCGCTGAGTTTTCTGTTTGGCCTGACGGCGCTGGTCGGGTTGATCATCAATTACGTCAAGCGCGAAGACGCCGCCGGGACGCTGTACCAGAGCCACTTCGACTGGCAGATCCGCACGTTCTGGTGGGGCCTGCTGTGGTGCGTGCTCGGTTTCATCCTGATCTTCGCGCTTGGTCTCGGCTTGGTCGTGCTGTTCGCGGCCTTCGTCTGGGCTGTCTATCGCGTCGTCAAGGGCTGGCTCAAATTGACCGAAGGCAAGCCCGTGATGCCTTCGCCAATGGGCTGAACGCGGATGAGCGCCGATGCGAGCTGCCTGTTCTGCAAGATCGTGGCCGGCCAGATTCCGGCCAAGAAGGTCTACGAGGACGACCAGGTGCTGGCCTTTCACGACATCCACCCGTGGGCGCCGGTGCATATCCTGATTGTTCCCAAATTGCACCTGGTGTCGATGGTCGACGTCGGTTCCGAGCACCAGGGCCTGCTCGGCCATATGCTGGTACTGAGCAGCCGGTTGATGGCGGAGTTGGGCGTGACCCACGGCTACCGGCATGTCATCAACACCGGCCGCGACGGCTCGCAAGAAGTGCTGCACCTGCACATGCATGTGATGGGCGGGCCAAGGCCGTGGAACAAGGGCTGACCTAGAATCATCCAATTCGATTTCTCCCGGAGAGAGTCATGGGATCGTTCAGCATTTGGCATTGGTTGATCGTGTTGCTGGTGGTGGTGCTGATCTTCGGCACCAAGAAGCTGAAGAACATCGGCGCCGATCTCGGCGGCGCGGTCAAGGGCTTCAAGGACGGCATCAAGAGCGGGGGCGAAACCCCGCCCGAAGCCGGCGCAACGCCGACCCAGCAAGTCACCGCCACGAACAAGGCGGCCGATCCGAACACCGTCGACGTCGAAGCCAAGACCAAAACTTGAGTCCAAGCCCCTGCTCACGAGGGGCCCGCGCATGATCGACTTCGGCTTTGACAAGATTGCGCTGATCGGCGCGGTGGCGCTGATCGTCATCGGGCCGGAGAAGCTGCCGCGCGTGGCGCGGACGGTGGGGCATATGCTGGGCAAGGCGCAGCGCTATGTCGCAGATGTGAAGGCCGAGGTCAACCGGTCGATCGAACTCGAAGAATTGCAGAAGATGAAGAGCGAGTTCGAGGGCGCAGCACGCGACGTTGAGCAGAGCGTGAACCGGGAAATGAGCTCGACCACCAGCGAGCTCGAGAACAGCTGGAAGGAAGCCACGCCCGGCCTGGGTTCGCCCTCGGGCGATCTCAGCGCGGCGTATACGCCGCCACCGCCCGAGTACAAGCACCCGAAGAAGCACTGGCGCCTCAAACGCGGTGCCATGCCGGCCTGGTACAAGCAACGTCAGAGGATTCGCACCCAGGCGCTCTCGGGCGCGGCGCGGGTGGCGCGCTTCAGGCCCAGGCCGCTCGCCAAGTGACGGCCCCCAGGATGCTTCGCATCGGCCCCCTTGGCCCGGTAGCGGGCCACCCGCGGCCCAAGGGGCGCGTCCGCCTTGGGGCGGCCCGGCGGCGGACATGAGCGGCAAGCCCGACCCGGAAGACGAACTCGCCGGCACCGAACAACCCTTCGTCTCGCACCTCGTGGAGTTGCGAGACCGGTTGATCCGGGTGGCGGTTGCGGTCGGCGTCGCCTTTGCCGCGCTGGCGTTTTGGCCGGGGCCGTCCGGCCTCTATGACTTGCTCGCCGCGCCGCTGGTTGCCCACCTGCCAAAAGGCGCAACGCTGATCGCCACCAATGTCATCTCGCCTATCCTGGTGCCGCTGAAGATCACCTTGATGGCGGCCTTCATGGTCGCACTGCCTTACGTGCTGTACCAGGTGTGGGCCTTTGTGGCGCCGGGCCTGTACAGCCACGAAAAGAAGATGGTGGTGCCGCTGGTCGTGTCGAGCACGTTGCTGTTCGTGATCGGCGTGGCGTTCTGCTACTTCCTTGTCATCCCGGGCATGTCGCAGTTCATCCAGGCCTTCGCCCCAACCAGCATCACCGCCGCGCCTGACATCGAGCAGTACTTCGGCTTTGTGCTGACCCTTTTCTTCGTCTTCGGAATCGCCTTCGAGGTGCCGATCGCGGTCATCGTGCTGGTGCGCGTGGGCATCGTCAGCATCGCGCAACTGCAGCAGTCGCGCGGTTACTTCGTCGTCGGCGCGTTCGTCGTTTCCGCCGTGGTCACGCCACCCGACGTGATTTCGCAGCTCGCGCTGGCGATCCCGATGTGCGTGCTCTACGAGGTCGGCATCTTGTCAGCCAAGCTGTTCATCTCGCGCACCAAAGCCCCCGACGCCGAGACCGACAAGGCCTGAATGACGGCCCCGAGCCCTACTTTGCGGCCTTGACCACCGCGTAGCGCTCCAGCGTTTTCGCCCGAGCGGCATCATGTTGAACGATCGGTGGCGGGTAGTCGCGGCCGAGTTCGATGCCCGCGGCCACCAGATCGATCGGCCGGGCCTGCCACGGAGCATGGATCAGGGTGTCTGGCAGCGAGGCAATGGCCGGCAGGTAGCGGCGAATGAACTTGCCCTCGGGATCGAATTTCTCGCTCTGGGTCACGGGGTTGAAGATGCGGAAATAGGGTTGCGCGTCGCATCCGGTCGAGGCCGCCCACTGCCAGCCGCCGTTGTTGGCGGCGAGGTCGAAGTCGTTCAGCTTCTCGGCAAAGTAGCGCTCGCCCCAGCGCCAGTCGATGCCGAGGTCTTTCACCAGGAAGCTGGCGACCACCATGCGCAGGCGGTTGTGCATGTAGCCTGTCTGGTTGATCTGGTGCATCGCGGCGTCCACCAGCGGGTAGCCGGTACGGCCTTCGCACCAGGCGGCAAACAGGGCCTCGGCGTGCTTGCCATGCTCCCAGCGGATGGCGTTGTACTCGCGCTTGAACGCATTGCCGACGACATGCGGGTGGTGGTGCAGCACCTGGTGATAGAAGTCGCGCCAGATCAGCTCCGACAACCAGACTTCCGCGCCGCGGGATCCCGCCTGCGCGCGCCGCCAGGCCTCGCGTGCCAGCTGTCGAATCGATACCGTGCCAAAGCGCAGGTGCGCCGACAGATAGCTCGGCCCCTTGACGGCGGGGAAGTTGCGCGTCTCGTCGTAGCGGTCGATGCGCGCGAGGAAGTCGGCCAGCAGCTCCTGCGCGCCGGCCGCGCCGCTGGGCAGCTTGAGTGTGTGCAGATCGGTCGGCTCGAAGCCGATCTCGGCCAGCGTTGGCACGCCTGTCGCGACACCGCTGGGCACGGCGGCCAGTGCCGCCGCGTGGTGCGCCACTGGATAGGCGCGTACGAAATAGGGCTCGAGTTTCTTCAGCCATGCGACTCTGTAGGGCGTGAACACACTGAAGGGCCCGCCGGCCTGCGTCAGCACCTCGCTGCGCTCGAATACGACATGGTCCTTGCTGGTGTGCAGGGCGATGCCGGCGGCCGCCAAGGCGCCGCGCACCTGCGCGTCGCGGGCCAGCGCATCGGGCTCGTCGTCGTGGTTGGTATAGACGGCCTGTACATGCAGTTCGGCGGCCAGTTGCGGCAGGGCCTGCACCGCGTGGCCGTGGCGCACCAGCAGGCCTACGCCTTCGATCCCGTGCGAGGCCGCGAGTGCGTGCAGTTGCGCTTCCAACCCGACCAGGCTGTCGCGGATGAATTCGACCCGGCGGTCGGCGCGCGGCAGGGCATCGAGGATCGCGCGGTCGAAGACGAAGGCGCACCAGACGCGCCGGGCCGCACGCAGCGCGTGGTACAGCGCGGCGTGGTCGTCGGCGCGCAGGTCACGGCGCAGCCAGACCAGGGCGTTGTCGAGCGGTTTGGGGCTCACGCGGGTTGCGCCAGCAGCGTTTCCAGGCAATGTTCGCGCACGGCGTAGAAGTCCTTGAGGGCGCGGATCTGCTCCAGCACCGGCTCGGTCGGCAGCGGCCGCGCGCGCTTGGCGGCCAGGATCATCTTGTTCTTGCTGGTGTGCTCCAGGCTGACGAACTCGAACACCTGGGAGTCATAGCCATGGGCCTGCAGCAGCAGCGCGCGCAGGCTGTCGGTGAGCATCTCGGCCTGCTGGCCCAAGTGGATGCCATGCTCGAGCATCGGCTCCAGCATCGCGGGGCTTTTCATTTGCGGTCGGATCTGCTTGTGGCAGCAGGGCGAGCAGATGATCAGCGAGGCGCCCGAGCGGATGCCCAGGTGGATGGCGTGGTCGGTGGCGGTGTCGCAGGCGTGCAGCGCGATCATGATGTCCAGCGGCTGCACCGGCCGCTCGCGCACATCGCCCTGTTCGAAGCGCAAGCCGGTCAACTCAAGCCGCGTGGCGGCGCGGTTGCACAAATCGACCAGATCAGGCCGCAATTCGACGCCGCTGACCTCGGCGTCGCGGCTGAGCGTGTGGCGCAGGTGATGGTGGACCGCAAAAGTCAGGTAACCCTTGCCGCTGCCGAAATCGGCCACGCGCAACTGCGCCTGCCCTGCCAGCGGCGAGGCCTGCAGCGCGTGATCGAGCACCTCGACGAATCTGTTGATCTGCTTGAACTTGCGCGCCATCGACGGCACCAACTGGCCATCGACGGTGGCCACGCCCAGCGCAGCCAGAAAGGGTGTGTCCAGCCTCAGGTGGCGGTGCTTTTCGCGATCGTGCGCCTGCGCCGCGGGGGGATCGCGCGCGGTGGCCTGCTGCTGCAGGCTGGCCTTGCCCTTCTTGGTGAAGCGCAGCTCGACGTCTTCGCCGGCGGCCAACAGGTGGGCGTGGGCGAAGGCGGTGCCGACCAGTTCGCGCAGTCGGGCCACCCCTTCGGCAACGGGATGGTTGTGCGTGATGTCGCGCGTGGTGTGGGTGTAGAGGAAGCTCAGGTGCGGCTGCTCGCGCAGCAGCAGCGGGCGCACCGTCAGGCGCACCAGGTCGGCCTCGGCGCTCCGGTGCTTGGCCAGCACCAGCTTGGCCAAGCTGCCCTGCTCCAGGTGCTTGGCCAGGGTGGCAAAGAAGCGATCGACTGTTGCTGAGGAGTCAGGCATGCCGCGATTGTCTGCGTAGTCGATAGAATCGAGTGACCATGGCCGATGCCAGCCGCTTCAACCTGACAAACCAGTTCCTGATCGCCATGCCCGGCATGGCCGACCAGATGTTTGCCGGGGCGGTGGTCTACCTTTGCGAGCACACCGAAAAGGGCGCACTCGGGCTGGTGATCAACAAGCCGATCGACATCAAGCTGAAGAACCTGTTCGAGAAGGTCGAGTTGAGCCTGACGCGAGAGGACCTGGCTGATGAGCCGGTGTACTTCGGCGGGCCGGTGCAGACCGAACGCGGCTTTGTGCTGCACGAGCGCCAGTCCGACAAAGCCAGCCCCTACAACTCGACCCTGGCGATTCCCGGCGGCGAACTCGACATGACGACCAGCAAGGATGTTCTCGAGGATCTGTGCAGCGGTGCCGGGCCGAAAAAGATCCTGGTCACGCTGGGCTACAGCGGCTGGGGCGCCGGCCAGCTCGAAGACGAACTCGGCCGCAACGGCTGGCTGACGGTGGATGCCGAGCCCGACGTCATCTTCAGCACCCCGATCGAGCAGCGCTACGACCGCGCGCTGGCGCTGCTCGGGTTCGACCCGCGCATGCTCAGCCAGGAGGCGGGGCACGCATGAACGGTGGCGCGCGCGCACTGGCTGCCGCGCCGTCGTTGTTGCTGGCTTTCGACTTCGGCACCAAACGCGTCGGCGTGGCCAGCGGCAACAGCCTTACGGCCACCGCCACGCCGCTCACCACCCTGGCCCAAGTCGGCAACGACGCCCGCTTTGCCGCGATCGCCGCGCTGGTCACTGAGTGGCAGCCCACCACGCTGGTGGTCGGCGTGCCGCGCCACCCGGACGGCGCCGCGCACGACAATACGCGCCGTGCCCAGCGCTTTGCGCGCCAGCTCCACGGCCGCTTTGGGCTGCCGGTGGTCGAGGTCGATGAGCGCTACACGACGACGCAGGTGCGGGCCGAAGGAGCCAGCGATGTCGATGCCGCCTCCGCGGCGCTGATCCTCGAACAGTATTTCAATGAGCTGCCACGATGAACTCGCCCGCCATTTCCCACCTTGATGCCGAGGCGCTCTACCTCGAGCTGCGCCAAAGCGTGCGCGACCTGCTTGGCACGAGGCCCAACGCCGCGCTGGTCGGCATCTGGTCGGGTGGCGCCTGGCTGGCGGCCCGGCTGCATGCCGACCTGGCACTGCCCGGCCAGCCCGGTGTGATCTCGAGCGCGCTGCACCGCGATGATTTCAGCGAACGCGGCATGGCCGCCGGCAGCGACACGACCAAGCTCGGATTCGCGGTCGAAGGCCAGCACATCCTGCTGATCGATGATGTGCTCTATACCGGGCGCACGATCCGCGCCGCGATCAACGAGCTGTACGACTTCGGTCGCCCGGCCAGCGTGGCGCTGGCGGTGCTGGTCGATCGGGGTGGACGTGAGCTGCCCATCGAGCCGGTCTTCGCCGCCGCCCGCGTGGCCTTGGTGCCCACGCAGCGCTTGTCGCTGGCACGCGACGACGAGGGGCGCTTCACCTTCGCGGTCGAATCGGTGGAGGCCTGATGCTGTCCAACCGCAATCCGCAACTCAACCGCCACGGCGAGTTGATCCACCTGCTGTCGATCGAGGGCCTGCCCAAGGCGGTGCTGACGCAGATTCTGGATACCGCGGGAACCTTCCTGTCGGTCAATGACCGCGACGTGAAGAAAGTGCCGTTGCTGAGGGGAAAAAGCGTCTTCAACCTGTTCTTCGAGAACAGCACGCGCACGCGCACGACCTTCGAGATCGCGGCCAAGCGCCTGTCGGCCGACGTCATCAACCTGGACATCGCGCGCAGCAGCACCGACAAGGGCGAGAGCCTGCTGGACACCATCGCCAACCTGTCGGCGATGCACGCCGACATGTTCGTCGTGCGTCACAGCGAGAGCGGCGCGCCGTACCTGATCGCCCAGCACTGCGCGCCGCATGTGCACGTGATCAATGCCGGCGACGGCCGCCACGCGCACCCGACGCAGGCGCTCCTGGACATGTACACGATCCGCCACTTCAAGGGCGACTTCAGCCCGCTGACGGTGGCCATCGTCGGCGACATCGTGCATTCGCGCGTGGCGCGCTCCGACATCCACGCCCTGACCACCCTGGGCGTGGCCGAGATCCGCGCCGTCGGGCCCAAGACCCTGGTGCCTGCCGACCTGGCGCAGATGGGGGTGCGCGTCTGCCACAACATGGTGGAGGGCATCCGCGACGCCGACGTGATCATCATGCTGCGGCTGCAGAACGAACGCATGAGCGGCGCCATGCTGCCCAGCGCCGGCGAGTTCTTCAAGCACTTTGGCCTGACCGCGGACAAGCTGGCGCTGGCCAAGCCCGATGCGATCGTGATGCACCCGGGCCCGATCAATCGCGGCGTCGAGATTGACTCGTCAGTGGCCGACGGCAGGCACAGCGTGATTCTGCCGCAGGTCACCTACGGGATTGCGGTTCGGATGGCGGTGATGTCGACCATTGCCGGGAATGAAGCATGAAGCTGTTGATCAAGAACGGCCGCCTGATCGACCCCGCGAGCGGCCTGGACCGCATCGGTGACCTGGCGATCGCCGGCGCACGCGTGATTGCGCTGGGCGAGGTCAGCCGCGACTTCACGCCCGAGCGCACGATCGACGCCACCGGCCTGGTGGTCGCGCCGGGGCTGGTGGACCTCGCCGCACGCCTGCGCGAGCCCGGCCACGAGCATGAGGGCATGCTCGAGAGCGAGTTGGCGGCCGCGGCGGCCGGCGGCGTCACCAGCCTGGTGTGCCCGCCCGACACCGACCCACCGCTGGACGAGCCCGGGCTGGTCGAGATGCTGAAGTTCCGTGCCCGCAAGCTCAGCCGCTGCAGGCTGTTCCCGCTCGGCGCGTTGACGCGCGGGCTGGCCGGCGAGACGCTGACCGAGATGGCCGAACTCACCGAGGCCGGCTGTGTCGGTTTCTCGCAGGCCGATGTGGCGATCGTCAACACGCTGACCTTGCAGCGCGCCCTGCTGTACGCCGCCACCTACGGCTATGCGGTCTGGCTGCGGCCGCAGGACGCCTGGCTCGGCTGCGGCACGGCCGCCAGCGGCGCGGTGGCAACCCGGCTGGGCCTGGTGGGTGTGCCGGTTGCCGCCGAGACCATCGCGCTGCACACGATCTTCGAACTGGTGCGCGCCACCGGTGCGCGAGTCCACCTGTGTCGCCTGTCGAGCGCTGCGGGTGTCGAGTTGCTGCGCGCCGCCAAGGCCGAGGGCCTGCCGGTCACGGCCGATGTCAGCATCAACTCGCTGTACCTGACCGACATCGACCTCGGGTTCTTCAATGCCGCCATGCGCCTGACGCCACCCCTGCGCCAGCAGCGCGACCGCGATGCACTGCAGGCTGCGCTGGCCGACGGCACCATCGACGCGCTGGTGTCGGACCACAACCCGGTCAGCAGCGACGAGAAGACGCTGCCCTTTGGCGAGGCCACGCCCGGCGCCACCGGCCTGGAGCTGCTGCTCGGGCTGGCCTTGGGCTGGGGCGAGCGACATCAGCTGACGCTGGCACAGACCTTGGCCCGCATCACGAGCGACCCGGTGCGAGTGCTCGGGCCAGCCATCGGCTCGCTGGCTAGCAGCGCCGGTCGATTGGTCGAAGGCGGTGTGGCCGATGTCTGCATTTACGACCCCGCCGCGCGCTGGGCGGTGCGTGCCGACGCCCTGGTCAGCCAGGGCAAGCACACGCCGTTTGCCTTCGAGATCAGTGGCTTTGAGCTGGTGGGCCGCGTGCGGACCACCCTGGTGGCCGGTGGCGTGGCCTACGAGCGCAGCAGCGTCTGATGCGCGCGCTGGTCGGGGCGTGGCGCCTGTCGCGCACGCTGCTGCACCTGCTGCACGGCATGGCGGTGATGGACCTGCGATTTCGGTCACTCGATGCGGCGGGCAGGCAGCAGTGGATTCAGTGGTGGTCGGCCGAGCTGCTGCGCCGGCTGGGCATCGGCTTCGCGGCCAGCGGGCCTGCGCCCCGTGGCGCGGCGCTGCTGGTGGCCAATCATGTCTCGTGGCTGGACATCGCGGCGATCCACGCTGCCGCGCCGCAGGCGCGCTTCGTCTCCAAGGCCGATGTCAGGCACTGGCCGCTGGTGGGCCGGCTGGTGGCCGGCGCCGGCACCCTGTTCATCGAGCGCGAGAGCAAGCGCGACGCGCTGCGCGTGGTGCACCAGATGGCGGCTGCGCTGCGCGCCGGCGACATGGTGGCGGTGTTCCCGGAGGGCACCACCGGCGCCGGGCCGGTGCTGCTGCCCTTTCATGCCAACTTGCTGCAGGCGGCGATCGCCACGGCCACGCCGGTGCAGCCGCTGGTGTTGCGCTTTCAACAACCCGGCCAGGCCTTCAGCGCGGCCACCGAGTTCGTCGGTCAGACGACCTTGGCCCAAAGCCTGTGGCGCATCGCCTGCGCGCGCGGGCTGTGCGTGCAGCTGCAGTGGCTACCGGCCCTGGCCAGCGCCCACGCCGACCGGCGCAGCTTGGCGGCGGCCTTGTACGCCTCGATGACCCAGGTGCTGGAGGCGCCTTGGGCGCCGCCGCCGCGGGGTGAACCCATTGCCGACGCCGGCGCCTGAGCATAGATTCGGCCTTTGGTGCCAATGGCGGGCCGACCGTCCCGCAGGTCGCAGTCATGAGTCCCCCGGGCATTCGCTTGTTGCAGCTGGTCCAGCGCCAAGTGCTGGTCGGCAAGCCCTTGCCCTTCGGCGTGCGCGATGCCCAGGGCACGCTGCTGCTGGCCAAGGGGCAGGTCGTGGCCGACGACGCCCATCTGGCGGAGTTGATGGACCGCGGCGTCTATGTCGATGCCGAAGACTTGCAGCGGCTGCAGCAGCAGGCCGCCGCGGTCAAGCCGGCGCGCAAGCTGACGCTGTTCGATCAATGGGAGCAGCTGATCTGGCACCTGGACCGCGTCTTGCGCAGCGTCGCCGAACCGGGCCTGCCCGAGCGCATTGCCGAGTTGACCGCGGCCTTGCGGGCCTTGCAGCGGCGCGACCCTGATATCGGCATCTACGTGGCGATGCGCCAGGACAGCAAGCGCCTGTCGATCTATGGCCTGACCCATTCGCTGTACGTCGCCATGGCCTGTGGCCTGGCGGCCTCGCGCCTGGGCTGGAGCGACACCGACACGAGTCGCCTCGTCTCGGCGGCGCTGACCATGAACCTGTCGATCATCGAGCTGCAAGGGCGGCTGGCGACGCAGTGCAACCGGCCGACCGAGGCTCAGTTGGAGCGCCTGCGGGCGCATCCGCAGGCGGCTTTTGAGGCGCTGGCGGCCGGCGGCATCAGCGACACCCTGTGGCTGGACGCGGTGCGCCAGCATCATGAGCGGCACGACGGCCAGGGCTACCCGAGCGGGCTGACGACGCCGAGCGAATTGAGCGTGGCCCTGCGCCAGGCCGATGTGCTGCTGGCCAAGATCAGCCCGCGCGCCGAGCGTGCGCCGCTGCCGATCCAGCAGGCCCACCGCGACCTGTTCGCCGACGGCGGCGGCGGGCCGTTCGCCGCGGCGCTGATCAAGGAGTTCGGCATCTACCCGCCGGGCGATTTCGTGCTGCTCAAGTCGGGCGAGCTGGCGGTGGTGGTGCGCCGCGGCGCCACGGCGATGCTGCCCGAGGTGGCCGCGATCACCGATCGCCACGGCGCGCCGATCGTCGGCTCGCCGCGCCGCGACCCGGCCCGCCCCGAGTTCGCCATCGTCGGACCGGCACCCGACAAGCGCCTGGTGCTGCGCGTGCTGCCGGAGCGCTTCTACGGTTTGCCGGAGTAGAACGCGGCGGGCTTCAGGCGCGGCCCTGGCGGGCCACCGCCGCCGCGGCCTTCGCGGCGGCCGCAGGGTCGCCGAGGTAGAAGTGCCGCCGCGGCTCGAGTGCCGCATCGAGTTCGTACACCAGCGGAATGCCGTTGGGAATGTTCAGGCCGACGATCTCGTTGTCGCTGATGCCGTCGAGGTATTTCACCAACGCGCGGATCGAGTTCCCGTGCGCCGCGACGACGATGCGCCTGCCGGCTCGCAGGGCGGGGGCCAACGTGTCGTTCCAGCAGGGCATGACCCGGGCCACAGTGTCTTTCAGGCACTCGGTCAGCGGCACCTGCTCTGGCGCGAGCGGTGCATAGCGCGGGTCGCTGCGCTCGCTGCGTGCGTCACCCGGCTCGAGCGGCGGCGGCGGTGTGTCGTAGCTGCGGCGCCACAGGAGCACCTGCTCATCGCCATACTGCTTGGCCGTCTGCGCCTTGTTCAGCCCCTGCAGGGCACCATAGTGGCGTTCGTTCAGGCGCCAGTCGTTGACGATCGGCAGCCAGGTGCGGTCCATCTCATCCAGCGCGTGCCACAGGGTCCAGATGGCGCGCTTGAGCACCGAGGTGTAGGCGATGTCGAATTCGTAGCCGGCCTCTTTCAACAATCGGCCCGACTCGCGCGCCTGGGCCACGCCGGTGGCGGTGAGTGGCACATCGGTCCAGCCGGTGAAGCGGTTGTCGAGGTTCCAGGTCGATTCGCCGTGGCGGATCAGCACAAGGGTGGGCATTGTCGGTCAGCGTGAGGGGTGGGGCCGAATTCTATAATTCACGACTTCCATGACCCTGATCGCATGACGTGACCTTTCTGCTCAACAACTGGCACCTGATCCTGGCCGCCTTGGTTTCCGGCGGCCTTCTCTTGTGGCCGATGATCAAAAACAGTGCCGGCGGCGCGGCTGCCGTAGGCCCCTCGGAGGCAGTGCGGTTGTTGAACCGCGAGAAAGCCGTGCTGATCGACGTCAGCGAGCCGGCCGAGTACGCTGCCGGACACCCCGGCGGTGCGCGTAATGTGCCGCTCGGTCAGCTCAACGGCGCCAACCACAAGGCGCTGCCGAGCAACAAGACCCTGCCGGTGGTGCTGGTGTGTGCCACCGGTGCGCGGTCCTCGCGCGCTGTGGCCGTGCTGAAGAAAGCCGGCTATGAGAACGTGCGCACGCTGTCAGGCGGGCTGGGGGCGTGGCGCGAGGCCAGTCTTCCTGTGGAAAAGTCGGCAGCCTGAGGCGGCCTGCTCTGGGCTGCTGACTGCAAGGTCATTGCGGCGCCCTGAAAATGACCTCAACCCAGCCTGATTCACAAGAGGTCATGAGCCCTGTTCGCATGTACACGTCGCGGTCCTGCGGCTATTGCGTGCGCGCCAAGGCGCTGCTGACCCGACGTGGGGTGGCGGCAATTGACGAGGTGCGCGTTGACCTCGATCCCGCCCAGCGGGCACGGATGATCGAGTTGACCGGGCGCACCTCGGTGCCGCAGATCTTCATTGGCGATACCCATGTCGGTGGCTGCGACGACCTGATGGCGCTTGACCAGCGCGGCGGCTTGGTCGCATTGCTCTGCCGCTGACCGCTCCAGCCTGGCTGCGCAGGCCCGCCATGACGGCGCCTGTGCACGCTGCGCGATAATTCGCGCTCCAACCCGCAAGTGCTGCGGGTTTGTTTCATTGGAAACCCTCACCATGGCCGAGTTGCAAGAGTCCAATCCCATCTTCAATATCCAGCGCATGTACCTGAAGGACATGTCGCTGGAGCAGCCCAACTCGCCCGCGATCCTGCTTGAGCAGCAGCAGCCGCAGGTCGATATCAATCTGGGCATTTCGGCCGAGACCGTTGCCGAGGGCATCTTCGAGGTCTGCGTCACCGCCACGGTGACCACCAAGGTCGAGGAGCGCACGCTGTTCCTGATCGAGGCCAAGCAGGCAGGCATCTTCGAGATCCGCAACCTGCCGAGCGACCAGATGCAAGCCATCCTGGGCATCGCCTGTCCGGGCATGGTCTACCCGTATCTGCGCGCCATCGTGTCAGACGTGTGCACGCGAGCCGGTTTCCCGCCGGTGGTGCTGTCGGAAGTGAACTTCCAGGCCATGTTCGAAGCCCAGCAGCAGCAACTCGCGGCGCAGCAGGGCAATGGCGGCGACAACACGCCGCCCATCGTCCTCAACTGAGTCGCTGACCCGACGTTCGCATGAACGTCACCATCCTCGGTGCCGGCGCCTGGGGCACCGCGCTGGCGGTGCAGGCGGCGCCGCGGCATGCGGTGCAACTCTGGGCGCGTGACGCCACGCACGCGCGCGCGCTGGCTGCGACAGGCGAGAACGCGCGCTACCTGCCAGGTGTGGCGCTGCCCGCGAATTTGGCGGCCGTTCACGATCTCGGTCAGGCGCTGGCCCATGCGGCCGATGGCCTGATCGTGGTCGCCACGCCAATGTCAGGCTTGCGCGCCATGCTCACCGCGGTGCCCGACGACGCCCGTGTACTCTGGCTTTGCAAAGGGTTCGAGGCCGGCAGCGGCCGGCTCGGCCACGAGATCGCCAGCGAGCTGCGCCCGCATGCGCCCGCCGGGGTGCTGTCGGGCCCGAGTTTTGCCGAAGAAGTTGCTCGCGGCCAGCCGACGGCGTTGGTCGCCGCCAGCAGCGATGAGCCGCTGCGACGAACTGCTGCCGAGGCCTTTCACACCGAGCTGCTGCGCGTTTACACCAGCACGGATGCGGTCGGCGTCGAGGTCGGCGGCGCAGTGAAGAACGTGATGGCGATCGCCACCGGCCTGTGCGACGGTCTGGCCTCGCGCAGCGCTGGCGGCGCGGGCACGCCGGGACTGAATGCCCGCGCCGCGCTGATCACGCGCGGCCTGGCAGAGATGACCCGGCTGGGCGTTGCGCTCGGCGCGCGGCCCGAGACCTTCATGGGCCTGTCAGGGTTGGGCGACCTGGTCCTTACCGCCACCGGCGACCTGTCGCGCAACCGCCGGGTTGGACTGCAACTGGCGCAGGGTGTGCCGCTGGCGCAGGTGCTGGTTGCGCTGGGCCATGTGGCCGAGGGCGTGTACAGCGCGTCCGTGGTGCTGGCGCGTGCGCAGGCCCTGGGCATCGAGATGCCGATCACGCAAGCCGTGGTCGGGGTGCTCGACGGCCGCCTGAGCGCCGCCGACGCGGTAGGCCAACTGATGGGACGCGAGGCACGCGCGGAAGCCTGAACGGACGGCCCCAAGCTCGCTGCGCTCGCGCCCCCCGAGCTCAGGCCGCCCTCCCTTCCTTCGACAAGCTCAGGATGACCGGAAACACAAGCTCAGGGCGATCGGAGTTGCAGGGCTCAGGACAGGCCACTTCGACAGGCTCAGGACAGGCTTGGGAGCGGCCCAGCGCTGGCCTAAGGCGCGTCAGGCTCCCCCTTCGTAGCCGCACTGGCGCCAGGCTTCGAACACCGCTACCGCCACTGCGTTGCTGAGGTTCAGGCTGCGCTGACCGGCGCGCATCGGCAGCCGCACCCGCTGCGCGTCAGCGAATGACTCGCGCAACGCCACCGGCAGACCCGCGGTCTCGCTGCCGAAGACCAGCCAGTCGCCGCGCTGCCATGTCACGTCAGCGAGCAAGCGCTGGCCGCGGGTGGTAAAGGCAAAGCAGCGTGCCGGGTCGGGACTCTCGAGATCGACGAAGGCCTGCCACGAGGCATGGCGGCGTACGTTGGCGTACTCGTGGTAGTCGAGCCCGGCGCGCTGCAGTTGCTTGTCGTCCATCGAGAACCCCAGCGGCTCGATCAGGTGCAGCGCGCAACCGGTGTTGGCAGCCAGCCGGATCACATTGCCGGTGTTGGGCGGAATCTCGGGTTGCACCAGGACGATATGCAGCATGGCGTGATTGTCCTCAGCCCTGGCCGTCATGGCATGGGCGTGCGTGCCACCACCCAGATCTGCACCTGCGCCGCGCCACCGGCCAACAGCACGCGCGCCGCTTCGCTGGCGGTGGCGCCACTGGTCATGACGTCATCGACCAAGGCCACGCACAGGCCGCGAAGGCGATGCGCCTGGCCGGGGGCGACGCCGAAGGCGCCGCGGATGCGCGCGGCGCGTTGGGTACGCGGCAGGTCGGCCAGGTGCGGCGTGTCGATCAGGCGGCGCAGCACATCGGCGCGCGCCGGCAGGCCCATCTGCGTGCCCAGGCGTCGCGCCAACTCCCAGGCCTGATTCATGCCCCGCTCGCGCAGGCGCTCGGCCGACAGCGGTACCGGCAGCAGCAGCGCCGGGCGCGGCGAATCGTCGGCTTGCACGGCATCGGCCAACAAGGCGGCCAAGGCCGGCGCCAGATCGAGCGCAGCGCGAAACTTGAAGGCGGCGACCAGGCCGCTCCACGGAAAGGCGTAATCGACCGCGGCGATGCTGCGGGCAAACGGCGGCGGGTCGTGCACGCAGGCGCCACAGACCAAGCTCCCATCGGGCACGCCGATCGCGCAGAAGCCGCAGCGCCGCTTCGGCGTGGCGTGGCGCTGCAGGCAGTCGTTGCAGATCCGCGAACGGCTCCAGCCGAAGCACACCGCACATTGCGTGGGCAGCAGGGAGCGCAGCGACATCGGCTCAATATACTGCGCGGCACCGCCATGACGCCCGACCGCTTCGACCCCTGCCTTGGGCGCGCCCGCACGCGCCGCGTCGTGTGATTGCTGGACCCAGCGCGGCCTGAGACATGGCGACCAAGGCCATTGACGCCGGAGCCCTGGCGCGGGTGCAGCGCCGGCAGGCCCAAGCGGCACAGGCGCCATGGCTGCATGGTGAAGTCGCTCGGCGCATGGCTGAGCGCCTGCCGGTCATCAGGCAGCAACCCGAGGTCGTCATCGACTGGTGGGCGCATGCCGGTGGCAGCCAGGTGGTTTTGGCACAGGCCTACCCGCGGGCGCGGCTGTGTTGCGTCGAGTCGATCCGCACTCGGCCGGGTCAGGCGCGCAGTGTGGCGCCCTGGTGGTCGGCAAAGCGTTGGCGCCGGGCGGCAGCGCCGCTGACGGAGGATGAGGTGGCGCCTGCCTTGGGGCAGTTGCTGTGGGCCAACATGATGCTGCATGCCGTGGCAGACCCAGAGCAGCTGATGCAGCACTGGCGGCGCGCGCTGACGGTCGAAGGCTTCCTGATGTTCTCGACCCTCGGCCCCGACACGCTGGCGGAGCTGCGCGCGCTGTACCGCGACGCCGGCTGGGGCGCCGCGCACGCGCCATTCACCGACATGCATGACTGGGGTGACATGCTCGTGGGGGCCGGCTTTGCCGACCCGGTGATGGATCAGGAGCGCCTGACGCTGACCTGGGCCACGCCGGAGGCACTGGTGGCTGAACTGCACACGCTGGGCGGCAATGCCGACCCGGCCCGCTTTGCGGGCCTGCGTACGCCGCGCTGGCGTGCACGCCTGCTGGCGGCGCTGCGAGAGCGGGCGGGTGCCGATGGCCGCATCGCGCTCGAGTTCGAGCTGGTCTACGGCCATGCTTTCAACCCGGCGCCGCGGGCCAAGCTGGCCAGCGAGACCCGGGTCGCGGTCGAGGACCTGCGTGCGATGGCGCGCAGCCGGCGGCGCTAGACGCTGGCGTCAAAGCTCGCTCGGCTCGGGGTGGCCAATCGCGCGCTGGGTCGTGGGCTAAAATCCGCCGTTGTTCAGCAATCTGCTGTGATGTGTCCGTGCGTTTGCCGGCGCCGTCGACGCGGCGTGTTGAGCGCCGACTCCCTTCATTCATGACCACCGCCACTTCCCCCCGTTCCTGGCCTGCGCCCGCGCCTGGCGCTGCCGCGGCGTGGCGCTTTGCCAAAGCGCTGGACAACGGCGCGGCCGGGCTGCAGTGGGTGCTCAAGCGCAACTGCTCGATCACCCCGGGACAATTGTTCGGTGCCTATCTGGCGCTGTGCGCCGTGTCGCTGAGCATCGCGTTGGGTTTCACCTGGCATGGTGCCTCGCCGGTGTTGGCCTTTGCCAGCATCGAACTGCTGCTGGTCGGCGCGGCCTTGCTGGTCTACGCCCGGCATGCGGCCGACCAGGAACGGATCACGCTGGCCGGCGGCGCGCTCAGCGTCGAGCACCAGCGTGGCCCACAAATCGAAACGACACAATTCCGCGCGGCCTGGGTGCGCGTCGAGCCGCGACACGGCGAAGGCTCGCTGGTCGAGTTGTCGGGCGACGGCCACCAGTCCTTTGTCGGTCGCTACGTGCGGCCCGAAATGCGCACGCCATTGGCGCAAGAGTTGCGCGCCGCGTTGCGCGCCAGCTGTTTGCAGGCGCCGGACACCGAATCGAAGACCTCAGCAAATTCAGAACCGAAGTGACGACGATGACCCACCTCTTCTCGCTCAGCCGCCGCCTGACCCAGGCCTCGTTGACCCTGGTTGCGGCCCTGGCCTCGGGGGCGGCCCTGGCCGTCAACAATCTGCCAGGCGGCCCGGCGGTCAATCAGCTTGACTTGCACCCGCCGGTGACCCGGATTGCTGCTGAGCAGCAGTGGTTGCACTACTACATCATGGTCATCTGCGTGGTGATCTTTCTTGCTGTGTTCGGCGTGATGTTCTATTCGATCTTCAAGCATCGCAAGTCCAGGGGCGCCAAGGCCGCCAACTTCCACGAAAGCGTGGGCGTCGAGATCGCCTGGACGGTGGTGCCGTTCTTCATCGTCATCGGCATGGCGCTGCCGGCCACCAAGGTGGTGGTGGCGATGAAGGACACCAGCAACGCCGACCTGACCATCAAGGCCACCGGCTACCAGTGGAAGTGGGGCTATGACTACCTGAAAGGCGAGGGAGAGGGCATCGGCTTCTTGTCCACGCTCGACGTGACGCACCGCGAGATGAGCGACAGCGGCAAGCCCGCGGCCACCGACGACTACCTGCTCAAGGTCGACAACCCGCTGGTGGTGCCGGTGGACAAGAAGATCCGCATCGTTCTGACCGCCAACGACGTGATCCATGCCTTCATGGTGCCGTCCTTCGGCATCAAGCAGGACGCGATCCCTGGTTTCGTGCGCGACACCTGGTTCCGCGCCGAAAAGACCGGCGACTTCTACGGCCAATGCGCCGAGTTGTGCGGCAAGGAGCATGCGTACATGCCGATCCACGTCAAGGTGCTGAGCCAGCCTGACTATGCAGCCTGGGTCGACGGCAAGAAGAAGGCCATGGCCGCGTTGGCCGATGACCCGAAGAAGGAGTGGAAGCTCGACGAATTGGTGGCCCGCGGCGAGAAGGTCTACAACGCCAACTGCGCCGCCTGCCACCAGGCCAGCGGCAAGGGCGCCGGACCGATCAAGGCGGTCGATGGCTCGGCGGTCGTGCTCGATGCCGACAAGGGCAAGCAGATCGCGGTGCTGCTCAACGGCGCCGCCAATGGCGCGATGCCGGCCTGGAAGCAGCTCTCGGACACCGAGCTGGCCGCCGTCATCACCTACACCAAGAATTCGTGGACGAACAAGACCGGGCAGATCGTGCAGCCTGCCGACGTTGTCGCCGCGCGCAAGTAAATCTGAATCGCAAGTAGAAGGTACCGCCCCATGAGCGCAGTTCTCGACCAGCACGGCCACGGCCATGACGACCACGCCGACCATGCCCCTTATGGCTGGCGCCGCTGGGTGTTCGCGACCAACCACAAGGACATCGGCACGATGTACCTGTTGTTCTCGTTCACGATGTTCATGATCGGTGGCCTGCTGGCGCTGGGCATCCGCGCCGAGCTGTTTCGGCCGGGCCTGCAGTACGTGAATCCCGAGCTGTTCAACCAGCTGACCACGATGCACGGGCTGATCATGGTCTTCGGCGCGATCATGCCGGCCTTCGTCGGCTTCGCGAACTGGATGGTGCCACTGCAAGTCGGTGCGCCTGACATGGCCTTTGCGCGCATGAACAACCTCAGCTTCTGGCTGCTGATACCGGCCGCGCTGATGTTGGTCGGCTCGTTCTTCATGCCCGGCGGCGCGCCGGCCGCGGGGTGGACGCTCTACGCACCGCTGACGCTGCAGATGGGCCCGAGCATGGACGCCGGCATCTTCGCGTTGCACATCCTGGGCGCCAGCTCGATCATGGGCTCGATCAACATCGTGGTCACGATCCTGAACATGCGCGCGCCCGGCATGACGCTGATGAAGATGCCGCTGTTCGCCTGGACCTGGCTGATCACCGCCTACCTGCTGATCGCCGTGATGCCGGTGCTGGCCGGTGCAATCACGATGACCCTGACCGATCGCCACTTCGGCACCGCGTTCTTCAACCCCGCCGGCGGCGGCGACCCGGTGATGTACCAGCACATCTTCTGGTTCTTCGGCCACCCCGAGGTCTACATCATGATCCTGCCGGCCTTCGGCATCGTCAGC
>JANMSS010000007.1:0-1555 GCA_031389585.1 Burkholderiales bacterium
CATCGCCGGCGTGCACCTGTGCCGCGCCGACGACGCGACCAGCCGCATCGACACGGCCGAGAAGCGCGCGCGCAGCGACGGCACGCAGATCCCGCGCTGGATCGTGCTGCTCGAAGGCGGCGCCGACACGCCGCTGGCGCAAGCGGCGCAGGCGCTGCGCAACGCACTGGCACCGATCGGCGCGGCCGCGTTCGACCAGGCCTGCTACCGGCTGGAACACCAGCGCTGCAAGGTGGCGGCGGGGGATCGATAGGCTGGGGTGGCGCGATTTGCGCGGCTGCGGCGGGCGGTGCTTTCGACCCCAAACGGAACCTCGCACCACACCAACAGGCGCTGCTGACGCATGTCGGACACCGCAACTCATCAGGCAACCTCCGTGCTGCGCACTGCGGTATTCGCCCCTTCGACCAGGCTCAGGACAGGCTTGGGAGCGGCCCAGCGGCTCATGTCTCGACTGCTCTGGTCTGCGCTGCGTATGCTGACCTCGGCTCAGCGGTACTTGCCACCCTGCGTACAGTTGCGCTGCGACGTACCCGGGGGAGCAGTTCGATGGCGGTAGATCACGACAAGGTCATGGAAATCGCGGCGGCCTACACGGCTGCTTGGAACTCCGGGTCGCCGGACGCTGTCGCCGAGTTCTACGCGCACGATGGGCGCATCGTCATCAATCGTGGCAAGCCTTGGGAGGGTCGCACCGGCATCGCCGAAATGGCCGCCGGCTTCTTCGCCGATGTTCCGGACCTCACCCTGGTTTGCGACGGGGTGCGCTGCGCGGGCGATCATGTCGTCTATCTTTGGACCTTCACGGGCACCCATTCCGGGACAAAGAACCCCCTGCGAGTTGTCGGATGCGAGGAATGGGATCTCGATGCGGATCTCAAGGTGAAGGCGTCGCGCGGTTGGTTCGACGCGGACGATTACGGGCGTCAGACTCTTCACCGGTTTGGCGTGTTTCGGTGAGATTCTTGCCCGATGCCGCGAACCTGCGGCGGCGCTACAAGTAGTCTGGGAGACCTCGATGAAACCGAACGCGATCAAGAAGGACGTCCTGGCCGGCAAGACGGTGGCCGGCGCCATGATCTTCGAGTTCTTTTCGCCGGGAATGTCGGCCATCCTTGCCAATGCCGGCTGCCGCTTCGTGCTCTATGACATGGAGCATACGGGCCTCGGGTTCGAGACCCTGAAGTGGCTGTTCTCGAGTTGCCGAGGCTTGGCCGTAGAGCCGATGGTGCGCGTGCCGCGCGGCGAATACACCTGGCTCGCCCGGGCGCTCGATCTGGGCGCGCGCGGCGTGATGATTCCGATGGTGGAATCGCAAGCGCAGGCAAAGTCGATCGTTCAGGCGTGCCGCTATCCGCCGATCGGCCGCCGCGGCGCGGCCTTCGGCTTCGCGCAGTGCGACTACCTTGGCGGCGATGTCGGCGAGAAGATCCGCCGCTACAACGAGCGCACGATGGTGATCGCCCAGATCGAGACCGAACGCGGCCTCGAGCAAGTCGAAGAGATTGCCGCCGTCGACGGCATCGACGTGTTGTGGGTCGGCCATTTCGACCTC
>JANMSS010000036.1:0-6594 GCA_031389585.1 Burkholderiales bacterium
CAGCGGGTTCTTCAGGTTCGGCGCGGCATCCGCGATCTCACGCTCGATCGCGTCGAAGCTCTTGCCCTGCGTGACACCGCGCTCGTAGATCGCACGCACAAGTTCGTTCTCGGCAGCGCGCCGCGTCAGCACCTTGATGCCGGCGCGGATTCGCCCGGCCACCGGGATGCGCGGCGCCGTGCGACCCAGCAGCGTCGGGACCGTGAGCGCACCGCCCTGCACCACCGCAATCGGCCGCGCGTGGCCGTTGATTGACGGGGTTTGCATTGAACTGTCCATGTTCGGCTCCTTGATCGGGTTGAGGGATATCGAGCAACCATCGTCTCGCCTTAATCGCGGCCATCAACCCTTTGGGCCCGTCGCCGCGCGCCGTCTTGTCGGCTCGACGATCACCTCGAAGTCAGGCAAACCCCACATCAGCAAACCGCCCCAGCGTTTGGTGGCGAGGCGGCGATCCAGGATCGTCGACGTGCCGTGGTCCTCGTCGGTTCGGATCAACCGTTCCAGTTGCTGCTTCAGCCGGTCCGCGGTTTCAGGTGTTTCAGGGACAGTGATCTCGGTGAAGGGCGACCGCCCCTGCGACTCGATCCATTCCCGGCGCGCCTCTTCGAGGGGAGAGTCCGGCACCGAGAACGACTTCGCGCACACGACGTGCGCGCAGTACTCGCGCGGGAGGTTGTCGCCCTCGGCCAGGCTATGCAGCCCGAGCAGGACGGATCGTCATGCTGAGACCGCATTCACTGGCGTGCAGCCAGATCCGGCCGGGAACGACGAGTGGCCGCTGTGATTGCCATCAACTTCCATGACGGCTCGCGGTCTGTGAACCGTGGAACTTGACCGGCAAGGTGCGACCCGTTGCGGCCGGTGATGCAGCCAGCGCCGGTGACCGCTCTTCGGTGAATGAAGACTTCCGTCCGGCTTTGAAACAGGTCGAGGGCGTCGCGACGTGTCGGCTTGAGGTTCAGGGCCACGTGATTCACTCCCGCCTCGCGCTGCGCTGCGAGCAGCTCGATCAGGGCATGTTGGCCGCCCCGCAGGACGCGACCAGTCTGCAATGGCGCATCCGGGTTCCTGATAATGACCAACACCACGTCAAGGGGCAAACGTAAAAGTGAGCGAAGCAAGAGATATGAACCAAGCTGCCGAAGCCGATCCACTGGGGCCTGCCGAACGTGCGCGCTCTAACCTCGTGCGCGACATGGTGCAGCGCCGTGACGGCTCAACGCTCGCCTCGACGACGTGGTCTAGCCCGACTCCAAAGCGCATCGTCCAGTTCTGGAACGATCTGCAGCGATTGCCTGAAGACGTCAAAGCCTGCATGGACTCGTGGAAACGACTCGAACGGATTGGGTTTGAGTTAGAGGTGTTCGACGAGAGCTCTGCGAGAACGTTCATCCGAAACCGCTTAGGGGCTCGTCATGTGAGAGCCTTCAACAGGTGCTACCACCCTTCGATGATGTCGGACTACTTTCGTTACTCGTACGTGCTCGTGGAAGGAGGCTTCTACATCGATGCCGACGATGTCTACCACGGCACGCCGATCGACCAACTGTTCGCGGATGGACGGCTGAAGCTTCAGCCGTTCTGCTACGACGTAGCAACGTCTCAAATGGTGGCACCGTCGATCTTTGCTGAGCCTGGAGCCAACCAGCCTGGGTGGATCTTCTACTTCAACACGACACCTCTGATTGCGTCGCGCCATCATCCCATCGTTGAAAGAGCGTTGTTGAACGCTACGTTTTCCCTTGAAGCGGATCTAGCGAGCGGGTTGCCCGAGGTCCAGGCTACGACCGGCCCCGGCAACCTCACCCGGTCGGTGTTCGAAGTGCTTAACGAAGGATGCTCGCCTGACGCGATGATGGTTGCGCACGATTGGGAATTGACATCCACCAGCCAGTGGCCACTTAGCTACCGCAACGACTCGAGGAACTGGAGGCTGTCTAATCAGCAAGCGTACCGTGCATCTCCGCTTTCGGACGCGCGGTGAATCCGGCACGTACATCCCTGGCCGCTCTACGTCTGGCGTTTCGCCTGGGGCACAGCCTTCGCAAGATGCTTCCGGTGCAGACGTCGCAAGCATTCGGTGCTCCACGACCGTCGAACGGTCAGACGATTGAAAAGATCTACGTAATCAACCTCGATCGCGAGCCAGCCCGTTGGTCCCGCGTCAAGCAGGAGCTTGGACGCATACGGGATGGATTCGGCAATGATCTTCTCAGCCTGACGGAACGGCATGCCGCTGTGGACGCGAGGGGTTTCTCGCAGGATCCCTCCAAAGACGCAGACGTCGATCCCTATTACACGTTGGCAGATCAGCTCTTTGTCGAACCTCAACCGCGGTCCCTTCCGACGCGGTACGAGCTTGAAGCACCGATCCGAATGAGCAGGGCTGAGGTGGCGGTTGCCAAGTCACACATTGAGGTTTGGAGGCGAGTTGCGCAGGGTGCGCAAGGACATGCTCTCATCCTTGAGGACGACGTGTGGTTTCATCCCAGTTTTGCCCGTCATCTGGACCAAGCCTGGAAGGATGTCGCGATCGAAAGCGGAAAGCACGAAGGCTTCGACGTCCTTTACGTGTCGTACATGGAGGTGACGCATGGTGCTCCAAAAACGTTCGTGTCGAGCCATGTGTTCCGGCCGGTGCGCGGACTGTGGTACTTGTCCGGGTACATCCTCTCCCGACAAGGCGCAGAGAAGCTTCTTCGTTTGCTACCTTGTCGCGGCCCGGTCGATCTTTGGATCAACCACCAGTTCAGCGTGCTGAACGTGCGAGCAACCAGGCGCTCCCATGTCCGTCAAAGAAGAGACGCCCCCACCACCAATTCGTACTCGATTCTTCCCACCCTCTCCACGATCGGCGCGATCAACAGCGAGGGCGCTGCCCTGTTCAACGTTCGTCCGACTCAGCTACCTGTTTTTGCATTTGGCCCAGCCAACTCGGGCCAGACTTCCCTTGCGATGGCGTTGTCGATGCTCGGGTACCGATGCTGCAGCGATCTGAACGAGCTGCCATTCCTGGAGTTGACTCGGCTTCGTGAGGGCGGCGTTGACCGGGTCTTCAATGCGTACGTCAACGTGGGATGTCTGGAATCGATGATCGGAGACCTTCGACGTGGCTATCCCCAAGCTAAGTTCATCGTGACAGCCGGTCCAGGCGAAGCCGCTACCCAAGCCGCTTGGAGCGTTCCAATCGGCCTCGAAGGTGCGAACGTCGTCTTGCTTGATTCAAGCGATGCCAATGCTTGGCGGATCCTCTGCGAGCACCTCAGGTGTGCGCCACCTTCGTGCTCGTTCCCAAAGTTGGACGACCTGGGGCAACGGCGCAACCTCGAGGCAGGCCTGCAGCCTGACCTTGCTCGCAAGCGCACAACACTTGAGCGGGATCGGTCCCCGTGGGTCGTTGAGTCTGATCACCGCGGCTGGTTAGGTATTCGGGTCGTACCCACGGCCCATGAGAGCGAGGGAAAGTGGGTCGATGTCGGCGATGGCTTGGAGCGCCTGGACCCGCTGCGCTGGTCTGCAAGGTCCGACACCTTCACCGGCAATTTGGCGTTGTTCCGTCCGCTGAACGTCGAATTCGACGGTGTCGAGGGCGCGACGCTTCACGTACGACGAGAAGAGCTGGGCGTTCGACAGTACAGCGCCGGTGCCCTGAGCAGCCATGCCAAGTACCTTTTCGGGAGGTTCGAATCAACCTTCCAGGCGTCAAACGTGCCAGGGGTGATCACTGGGTTCTTTCTTCACCGTAACTCACCGCACCAGGAAATTGACATCGAAATTGCCGGCAACATGCCAAAGCGCCTCCTCGTCAACGTCTTCTACAACCCGGGCGATGAAGGCGCTCAGTTCGACTACGGCTACCGAGGTGCCCCAAGCCACATCGAGTTGGGCTTCGACGCTTCGAAGGGTATGCATCGGTATGTCATCGAATGGACCCCATGCGAGATCCGATGGTGGGTAGATGATCGGCTTGTCCATCGACGTGCGCTTTGGGATCCAACCCCGATTCCACACTTGCCGATGAAACTTCATGTCAACACTTGGCCCTCTCGATCCACTCAGCTTGCGGGGCGACTTAACACCTGCCGGCTTCCGGCCATGACCCACGTGCAATCGATTCGTGCGCGAGCGCACGGTCCATCATTGCTCGAGCGTCAAGAGGGGATTCATCCAACCTCGGACGGGCCAGTTGCCAGCGGAGTTGCAACATGAAGATACTCTCCTACAACCCTGGCCACGACGGCGCATTTGCGTATGTGGAGGACGGCCGTTTGGTGTTTTCCATCGAGGCCGAGAAGGGTTCGAAGTACCGTCATTCAAAGCTATCTGTCCCCGATGCATTCGACGTACTCGCCGAACTTCAGACCGTTCCCGACGTGCTGTGCAGAGGGGGTTGGTGGCCCGGCGACTCTCCGCGCGGGCAGGAGGCCGTGGCTGACTACCGTGGCAGCCATCACGACCAGATGGTTGTCAGCAAGAAACGCTTGTTGGGCAAGACCGTCGACTTCTTTTCATCGTCCCACGAACGCTCGCACCTTCTATGCGCGTTCGGGATGTCTAACCTGCCGAAGGGAACTCCCTGCTACGTGCTGCTTTGGGAGGGCGTCATCGGAGCGTTTTACGAGATCGATGCAGAGTTTAATGTGACGAAGGTCGGCGATGTCCTGCCAGAGCCTGGCCATCGCTACGCCATGCTCTACGCATTGGCAGATCCGACTTTTGACAAAAGCACCGCGGAGTTTTCCCGGCTTTCTGATGCCGGAAAATTGATGGCACTCGCTTCGTTCTCGAAAAGAAGCCAGCCATCGGAGGAGGAGGAGATGATCACTTCCTTCCTGTTGCAGGATTGCCAGCACCTCAAGCCCCACCAGTGTGAAGCCTTGAAAGAGTGTCGGCACTACAACGTGGGACTGGACGATCCGGAATTCCGCGACTTCGCAGGCATCTTCAGCGACCGCCTGTTCGACCGCTTTTATCGGTTCGCTACGGCAAAGCTTAAACGGGGCATGCCGCTGTTGATAGCAGGGGGATGCGGGCTGAATTGCGACTGGAACACGAAGTGGAGAGAGTCAGGGTTCTTTTGCGACGTGTTCGTCCCTCCGGTCGCGAACGATTCGGGTTCAGCGATTGGCACAGCTATCGACGCGCAGTTCCATTTCACCGGCAATCCCAAGCTCGCGTGGGATGTCTATTCCGGGCTGCATTTTTTGGCCGACGATGCTGTCGATGCCGCCCACTTCGACGAGTGGGAACCGAACGTTGCGACCGTTGCCGACATGTTGGCCAGTGACTTGATCTTGGGGTGGGCGAACGGCCGTTACGAGATCGGACCGCGCGCTCTTGGTAATCGCTCTATCTTGGCCGCGCCTTTTAAAGCCAGCACCAGAGAGCGGCTGAACGTCATCAAACAGCGAGAGCAGTTCCGTCCGATTGCTCCCGTCTGCTTGGAGGATGATGCCGGAAGATGGTTTGGATGCAATCGCCCAAGCCCGTTCATGCTTTACACCCATCGGGCCTCCACGGATGCGCTGGCAGCGGTGACCCATGTGAACCAGACTGCGCGCATTCAAACGGTGTCCGCGCTGACCAACCGGCCGTTGTTCGAGTTGCTGACTGCGTTCAAGGCGCTAACGGGCTATGGGGTCTTGTGCAATACATCTCTGAATTTCAAGAGCAAGGGCTTCATCAACACAATGTCCGACCTTTCGGCTTACACGTTGCAGCATCAACTTGACGGTTTTGTGGTCGGCGGACGAATCTACATGCTGAAAGCGTCCATGAGGTACCAGCAGTACCTGCGTGAGGACAAGCGCACCCTGGCAAAGTGCTGATCAGTACCTACCCCCTCCCACCGTACCCAACTGGAGTGGGGAAAGCGTGTTCATCAAAGAACATGGCGGACAAGAGAATGGGGCTGGGTCAGAGGAGCACATCATCGGGGTTCTTTCATGGAGCCCGAGGACGCACATAACTTCAATCTCGATAGCCGGCCGCTCGATGTGCGCGTCGTGGCGGGCGGCTGTTGATAGCTCAGTACGCGCGGGTGCGCCAGAGCACAGGTCTGCTCGCAGCCTGAGCTGACGGTCGCCCATTACGAGGCGAACGACCACTCCTGGCCGTTATGCACAGGTCCCAGTTATGAGCAGTTCTGGTTGCTCGGACGTCGAGTCGCCCTCGTGAGGAGGTCGGCCTCGGCGTCGGGAATCTGCACATAGTCACAGCGTCTTGAGGAACTCCAGCAGCGAGTCTGTTGCCCTGAAGCGGCGTACCGGCGTCTCGGGGTCCTGGAGTCGACCCAAGGCCTTCTCCTTCATCGCCAGGTCCGCTTCGACGTATTGATGCGTTGTCGTCGGGCTCTCGTGGCCCAGCCACAAGGCGATCACGCTGATGTCCACCCCTGACTGCAGCAGGTGCATGGCAGTGCTGTGTCTGCTATGTCTTCGGAGACATAGTCGCCACTATCTTCCCTTCCTGACTATGTCTTGAGAATGGCCGACGGCCTTGTGCTTCGCAGACATCCGCGGAACGAGCCCGACATAGTCTTGGACCCCTACATCAGCCCCCGTTCGGGGCAAGGAGTCCACCATGGCCTTC
>JANMSS010000048.1:0-23833 GCA_031389585.1 Burkholderiales bacterium
CCGGTTCGGCCGATCGAAGCAGGTAGCGGTCCTGCCGATCAGTGACCGCGACGACGGCATTGGCCGGCACCGACCCCAGCACACGCTGGTTCAGCGCCAGCAGGTCCTGCGACAGGTTTATCAGGCCGACCACTTCTCCGCGCTCGTCGCGCACGGGTTGGGTCAACACCGTCACCCAGCGCCCGCTCAGCGTGCCTTTGAACGCATCGCTGGCAATGAAGCGGCCGCTGGCGATGCCCTCCTTGAACCACGGAAACTCGCGAAACTGCTCTGGCGGATTGGCGCCGCCGGGGCGGCCGGAGAACACCAACCTGGCGTTGCGGTCGCGCACGCCCAGATTGTTGTATTCGGGATGCACGCGCAAGTATTCGGCGACACCGGGATCGAAGTCGTCGGCGTTGAGCGCTTTGACCCGCGGGCGCTCGGCGAGCCGTTGCATGACAGCCTGCTGGTCGCTCAGCGTCAATTGCAGCGCGACCGACGTGCTATGGGCCAACTGCTTGACCTCGGCCTCCGCTCCCGCCCGTGCCTGTTCCTTCTGAGCAGCGAGAAACCATGCCGCCACGCCCGTGGCCGGCAGCAGCACGACCAGCACGAGCAAGAACATCAATGACCTGATCGACATTGCGGCGCGTGCACTTGCATGCGTGTCATCCGTGTTGAGAGTACCGTTGCCCACACAGGCTCCTCAGACGCAACGCGCAGCCGGTGCAGTCTTCTGATCGCAGCCGTGCCGTGGCTTTGTCATTGTCTCCCTTTGCTGCCAGCCACCTTTGCTGCCAGCCAGTTGGACTTGGAACATCGACAGGGGAAACTGATGCCCCGTCATGTCGATTCCTGACGAAATCCGGATCCGCGGCGCTGCCCGTTGCGGCGCGTTCGATTGGCCTGCGCCGATCCCGTCGTGATTCTGAAACCACGCTGTGCGAGAAAGCGGGCTCGTGACCCACCAACCCCATTGAGCATCGGCCAGAGCTCACCCTACGCGATCGAACTCATCTGCCGACCGCAAACAGCACCGCATCGTTGATTGCGTACACCGCGCCGTCGGCGCCGATCGCGGTTGCGGTGTACGCCTGGCCGATGCCGGTCGTGAGGCGGATGCGCTGGGTGAAGGTGTTGCTGCGCAAGTCCCAGCGGTAGAGGGTGCCGTCTTCGCTGTTGGCCAGCACCGAGTGGGTCAGCGGGTCGACCGCGGCGGTGTTGATGCACCACTCCCTCACCGCGACCGTGCTGCCGGCTTCGAAGGTCGGGCCGTCAATCGTGAGCACCTCGCGCATGATCGTGCGCCCCGAAATCGAATCGACCTGGCTCGCATTCGGGTCGAGCACGGCAATGCGGTTGACGCCGTTGCCGGTACCAGCGCCGAGGTAGTTGTTGTACTTGGCCATCAGCAGGTAGGTCGATCTGCCGGTGTACGAGGTGACCACCGACGCGGGCACGATCGAGGCGGTGTTGTCCCAGCCGAAGCCGCCGGGCGCGCCGCTGGGCACCAGCGCCGCATTGAACTGCAGCAGCCAGCCGCGGGCGTTATTGGAGCCGTACACGGCCTCGAGCACGCCGAAATACACCTTGCCGTCGGGACCGACAGTCGGTGAAGAAGTCGCGTTGTCGCTGATGCGGGCGGCCGTGCCGCTGCCCGGATCGATGAGCGCAACGCGGTTGCGCACGGCCAGGGTGCGCGCATCCAGCGCCACCAGGTAGCCGGCCTGCACCACGCCGTTCACCGATGCCGCATTCACCGCCACGTACAACGTGCCGAGGTCAGGCGACAGCGCCGGCGCGCTGTTCATCGCCACCTTGACGATGGCGCTGTTGCCCGCCGCTGACGTTGCCGAGATCGAGCTGCCCGCACCGTCGGAGCCGATGCGCGCCAACCCGCTCACCAAGCCCGCCGGGTTGGCGCCGGTGGCGATGAAGCCGAAGAACACATTGCCCTGAGCGTCGACGACGATCGGCGTGTTGATGAAGATCGTGGCGTCGAACTGTGCCGGTGCAGCCGCATAGATTTCCGCGCCGAAGAACACGGCCGTCTGGACCGTGCCGGTTGCCGAGTCGGCGTTGTCGCGCACGAACAGCTTGCCGCCCGCGCCCGGCGCGTAAAGGCGGTTGGCGGCGCTGAGCGCGAGGTTGTAGCTCGGCACCCAGTTGTGTGCGGGCAGGATGTAGTCGCTGTCGGCCGCCCAGATCAATCCGCCATTGCCGCCCGAGCGCGCCTCAAAGCGAAAGCCGCCCGTCGCGCCGGTTTTCACCGGCACGACGACGGTGTTGCGCGACGTGACGACCGGCGAGCCGTAGTGAATCAACAGCGCGCCACCGGACCGGTACTGCGGCGCCAAATCGACCGGCGTGGCCCACGTGATGCGATTCAGATCCTGCGTCGCGACCGCACCCAACGCAGCGTGCTGCGCGTCGCGGCCGAAGCCCCACCAGGCCGGGCCATCCACGCCGGGCGCGGGTGGGATGTTCGGCGGCGGAACGTTCGGCCCGCCGACCGCGCCGCCGCCGCCACCACCGCCGCAACCTGTGGCCGCCAACGCGCCCAGGGACAGCAGTTGCGTGACGGCGCGACGCCTGGGCGGGGACACAAGGGTTGGCGGCATCAGTCGGCGCATGAGCATGGCCCAGTGACAAGGATTGCCGCATCGTGCCGACAAGCCGCTCGGCTGACAAGGCGGACGTGAAACGACTTACTTCAGACAGTCACCCGGCGCCATCAGCTTGGGCCCGCCCCTGAGGCCGACCGTGACCTCTCGCTGGGAGACGGGCTGGATCGCACCGACGATCGGCGAGGCCAGTGCGCAGCGGCCGACTTCGACGAAGCACCCGTGCTCGAACGCGATGATGCGCAGCTGCTCGCGCCGCGCGTCGGGCGCCAGCAATCGCGGCTTACCGTCGATCACCATCGGCATCGAGAGCGCCAACTCGGTCGAGCCGAACACATGGTTCGAAAAACCCGGCAGCGCCGCAAGCTCGACCAGCGCGTCGCCTTCACGGCGGTAGACCTTGAGCGGGCCGCCCAAGTGCGGTGTGATGACCGCGGCAACCTCGGCGCGCCCGTCGCCGTCGAGATCGACGACCGCCACCGGATTGAGCCAGCGGTTGGGCGTGCCGATCGCGGCGGACTGCGCAACGATCGCCAGGCCACCTGAGTTCAGGCCGATCAGCACCAGGCGCCCACCACCCGCGCGTACTCATGCGGACGGCCGAGGGCGAAATGCCCGTAGCGCTCGACCGGCGAGGCGTATTGCGCCGCAGTGATCGTGTCGGCGCCGGCGCTGGACACGCCCAGCGCCGCAGACAGGACAAGGATGCCGCTCCAGGCCATCGATTGATCCATTTCAGAACAAGCCCCGCACCTGGGCCCCAACGTCGATTGTCAGCGGCATGGGGTGCAGTGGTGACGCGCCGTCATCGACAAGCGCCGGGCCCGTCGTCGCGAACAGAGCCGCCACGTCGGGCGGAATAAAACGCGTCAGCGACGCATACAGGTGGCGGTCGCCGTACCTGGCCTGCTGCGTGACGTGAAATCGCTGCGGCACCAGCAGTGACAGGTGGCGCTTGGCGCGCGTCATCGCCACGTAAAGCAGGCGGCGCTCCTCTTCGATCTCGGCGGCGCTGCCGGTGGCCATGTCCGAAGGCATGCAGCCGTCGACCGCGTTGAGCACGAACACGGCAGTCCATTCCTGCCCCTTGGCCGAATGCATCGTCGACAGGACCAGGTAGTCCTCGTCGCGGTGCGGTGGGCCGGATTCGTCGCTGGTGGCCTCGGGCGGATCGAGCGTGAGCTCGGCCAGGAAGCGCTCGCGGCTCGGGTAGCCGGCTGCGATGCGCGCCATCTGCGCCAGATCGGCCGCGCGGATCGCTGCGTCCTCGAACAGGCGTTCGAGCTGCGGCTGGTACCAGCGTGTCGCGGTGGCGATGTCGTCAGGCCAGGCGCCTGGCGTCAGTGCGTCGTGCGCAGCCAGCCAGTTTTTCCACTCGACCGCCGCTGCACTCGGCGGTTTGAATTCGCGCATCGCCTGCAGCGGGTCGGGTGCTGCGGCCATGGCATCGAGCAAGCGTCGCGCCGCGGCCGGCCCCATACCCGGAATCAGTTGCGCCACGCGGGAGCCGGCCAGGCGGCTGCGCGGGTTCTGCACCCAGCGCAGCACCGACAGCAGGTCTTTCACATGTGCGGCTTCTAAGAACTTCAGGCCGCCGAACTTGACGAACGGGATGTTGCGCCGCAGGAGCTCGAGTTCGAGCCCCGCGCTGTGGTGCCCGGTTCGAAACAGCACCGCCTGGCGCTTCAGTTGCAGGCCACTTTCGCGGTGCAGCAGCACCTGATCGGCGACCCAGCGCGCCTGCGCCATCTCGTCTTCGACCGTAACCAGCCACGGCCGCTCACCGACCTGTTCGCTCCACAGGTCTTTGGTGAAGCGCTCGGCCGCTAACGCGATCACCGCGTTCGACGCATCGAGGATGGCCTGCGTCGAGCGGTAGTTGCGCGCCAGCGTGACCACGCGCGCGGGAGGCTCGAATTGAGCGGGAAAGTCGAGGATGTTGCGCACCTCGGCGGCGCGAAAACCGTAGATTGACTGCGCGTCGTCGCCGACCACGGTCAGCCCTTGCCCGTCGGGCTTCAACGCTTTGAGGATCGCAGCCTGCAGCCGGTTGGTGTCCTGGTACTCGTCGACCAGCACCTGGTCGAAGCGCGCGCCGATCGCCGCGGCCAGCGCGGGCTCGGCCATCATCTGCTGCCAGTAGAGCAGCAGGTCGTCGTAGTCGAGCGCCTGTTGCTGCTGCTTGGCCTGCACATAGGCGCGGAACAACTGCTTGAGCTCTTCTTCCCAGCCCAGGCACCAGGGATACAGCGTCTGCACCACGACATCGACCGGCAACTGGCTGTTGACGACTCGCGAGTAGATCGCCAGGCAGGTGGCCTTGGTCGGGAAGCGCTTGGCGCTTGCTGCCAGGCCGCGTTCCTGGCGCACCAGGCCCATCAGGTCTTCGGCATCGCCGCGGTCGTGGATCGTGAACTGTGATGCCAGGCCGATGGCGCCGGCGTAATCGCGAAGCAGCCGTGCGCCGACACTGTGAAAGGTGCCTGCCCAGGGCAGGCTCGGCGCGCGCTGCGTCGCGCGCAAACCCAGCGCCGTGTGCAGCACGCGGCCGCAGCGGCGCTCCATCTCCCGCGCCGCGCGGCGCGAAAACGTCAGCAGCAGGATGCGTTGCGGGTCAGCCCCGGCGAGCACCAGGCGCGCCACGCGCGAGGCCAGCGTCATTGTCTTGCCGGTGCCTGCGCCGGCGATCACGAGCAGCGGCCCGTCCGATGTGCAGGCCTCGCCGACGCCATGCTCGACCGCCATGCGCTGCTCGGCGTTCAGGGCTTCGAACGGATCGGGGCGAGAGGCAGTGAGTGTCGGCATGGCGGAATCCAGGCCGCAACGATACTGGATATGCGTACAGAGCTCAGACACGCATGAGTCGACCGTCGATCATTCTTCGCTGATCGACGTCGTCCCGGCGCCGATCGACGCGAGCAAGCGGGACACCGCGCCAGTGTCGTGTTGATGCCAGTCAAGTACGCCACGACATGCCGCGATGAAAATCGACTTGGTCAATCGGCACCGGGATAGTCAAGCGCAGGGGTGCTCAGGTCACGGCCAGCGAACTCATGACCGCGCTCTTGCTCCTCGCCTACATCAATGCCGCGCTTCTGCTTCAGCTTGGCGTCGGGGTTGCTGTCTGGATGTGGCGCCGGCGCCGTGCTGCCGTGAACACGCCTGCCGCCGCCCAAGTCAAAGCGGCGCGCGTTTCTTCGGGCGCTTGGCCCGGCTGGCGCAAGTTCCGCGTCGCAAGGCGCGAATTCGAGGACGCCGCCCGCTCGCAGTGCTCATTCCATCTCGAGCCCGTCGACGGCGCGCCGCTGCCACCGTTCAAGCCGGGGCAGTTCCTCACCTTTGCACTTCAAGTCGCCGACACGAGCGCAGCGGCAACGGGCGGGCAACGCGCGATCACGCGCTGTTACTCGCTGTCCGACCGGCCGCAGCCGCCGAGCTACCGCGTCACCATCAAGCGTGTGCCGGCTCCCGCCGATCAGCCCAATGTGCCCCCAGGGGCCTCGTCGAGCCACTTCCACGACCGGGTTCGCGAGGGCGATGTCCTGGAGGTGAAGGCACCGTCGGGCCATTTCTTCATCGATCCGGACCCAAACGTCCCGGCCGCGCTCGTGGCCGGCGGCATCGGCATCACGCCGATGATGAGCATGCTGCGCTGGTGTCTTGCCGAGCAGCCCGGGCGCACGGTGCGCCTGTACTACGGCGTTCGCAATGGCGACGAGCACGCGTTCAAGGCGGTGCTTGAACAACTGGCCGCATCGCAGCCGAACTTTCACCTCAATGCGGTCTACAGCCGCCCCGGCCCGAACGATCTGCAGGGCCGCGACTACCTTGACGCCGGGCACGTGGACGTTGAACTGTTGCGCCGGACCTTGCCGCACGGTCGCCATCAGTTCTACATCTGCGGCCCGGCGCCGATGATGGAAAGCCTGGTCCCGGCGCTGGTCGATTGGGGGGTGCCAAGGCAGGACATCCACTTCGAAGCCTTCGGCCCGGCCTCCGTGCGCTTGGCGCATGCCGGGCCGCCAGAGACCGAATCCGGCCTGGCTGCCCCTGTCGAAGTGCGGTTCAGTCGCTCCGGCCGCACGCTGGTGTGGAATGGGCGCGATGAATCCCTGCTCGACTTCGCCGAGCGGCATGGCGTGGCAGTCGACTCGGGATGCCGCTCAGGCAGTTGCGGAACCTGCGAGACGAAACTGGTCTCGGGGAGCGTCGGCTACGCCAACCCACCCGACCATGACATCGCGGCGGGCCACTGCCTGCTGTGCGTAGGCACCCCGTCTTCGGCGCTGATCCTGGAGGCCTGACGATCATGCAAGCCAAGCTGGTCAGCCGTGAAGTCTTTCCCTTCGTGCTGTCCTTCGCCGTCCTGGCACTCGCCGCGCTGCTGCTCGACGGCCTGCTGCATCTGTTCGATGTGGTGTGGGTCGGTCGCTGGCTGGGGATTCCCGGCACGCTGCTCATCATCGCCTCGTTCGGCTATTCGCTGCGCAAGCGCGGGCTGATCCGCGTCGGCCAGCCGGCGCGGCTGCTGCTGCTGCACCAGCGCATGGCCTGGCTCGGGTCCTTGTTGGTGCTGGTGCACGCCGGCATCCACTTCAATGCAATCCTCGGCTGGCTGGCGGTCTGGGCGATGCTGATCGACGTGGGCAGCGGGATGACCGGCAAGTTTCTGCTGCAGCGCTCACGACGGCGGCTGGAGCAAGCCCGACAACGCATGCTCGAGCAAGGCCTCACTGCCGAAGAACTCGAAGAGCGCCTGTACCGCGACAGCCTGACTTTTGACGTGATGAAGCAGTGGCGCGCGGTGCACCTGCCGATCACACTGGTGTTCGCGGTGCTCGCCACCGCGCACATCGTGTCCGTGTTCCTGTTCTGGGGTTGGCAGTGAAGCGCTGGCTGCTGGCGCTGATCGCGGCCAACCTGGCGGTGGTGGTGGCGCTTACGTTCGCCTACCCGCACCTGATGGTCAGCCCAGGGCCGCTCGTACGCGGGCACGCCGAACTCGCCACTGACTGCTTTGCCTGCCATGCACCGCTGCGCGGCGCCAGCTCCGAGCGTTGCGTGAACTGCCATGCCTTGCCTGACATCGGGCTGCGCACAACCAAGGGTGCGCCGCTGCCTCAGCGAAGCGGGAAGACCGCATTCCACCAGGAGCTGATCGAACAGGACTGCATGGCCTGCCACAGCGATCATCAGGGGCCGCTGCAGACCCAGCGCAGTCGCAAGCCGTTCTCGCACGGGCTGTTGCGCGAGCCGGTGCGCGAGCTTTGCGACAGCTGCCACAAGGCGCCGACCGACAGCCTGCACCGCCAGATCAAGGGCAACTGCACGCAGTGCCATAGCCAGGAGCGCTGGAAGCCGGCCACCTTCGACCACGACAAGCTGTTCGTCCTCGATCGCGACCACAACGCCACGTGTGTGACGTGTCACACCCAAAACGACTTCAGCCGCTACACCTGCTACGGCTGCCACGAACACAGCCCGGACAAGGTGCGCAAGCAACACCTCGAGGAAGGGATTCGGGATTTCGCGAATTGCGTCGAGTGCCACCGCAACGCAAGCGAGGAACCCAGACGGCAAGGCGAACGCGAAGACCGCAAAGAGCGCAAACGAGACTGAATCCGAAGGCTTGACGGCGAGGGCCCTGCCGGCATGATCAGCGCCCCTTGGGCGTCTTTGCAGCCGGAAGTCGGATGTCCCGCCAGGCCCGTCCGACGCGCGACCGACTGATCGATACTCGCGCCATGCAGACAGCGCACACAAGGAATGCTCGCAATGGCTGAGCTGTTCGGCCACGACGCCTACTCGCCCAAGGAGATCGCCGCACGTGTCAGCGATGTCGGTGTGGCCAAGGCGCGCCTGCCGCTGTTGACGCTGGCGCTGCTGGGCGTGCTGGCGGGGGCCTTCATCGGCCTGGGCGCGCTGATGTTCACGCTGGTGGCCAGCGACGCAAGCCTGGGCTTTGCGGCATCGCGGTTGCTCGGTGGTCTGGTGTTCTCGCTCGGCCTGATGCTGGTGATCGTGGCCGGCGCCGAATTGTTCACCGGCAACAACCTGATCGCGATGGCCTGGGCCGGCGGGCGCGTCAGCACGCGCGAACTGCTGCGCAACTGGGGCGTGGCCTTCGCAGGCAACCTGGTCGGCGCGGCAGGGCTGGCGCTGCTGGTATGGCTCGCGGGTCGCGGCGCGCTGAACCAGGGCGCGGTCGGCGACACCGTGATCCGCATCGCCGGCACCAAGGCGCAACTGCCGCTGGCCGAGGCCTTCTTCAGCGGCGTGCTGTGCAACGTGCTGGTGTGCATGGCGGTGTGGATGGCGATGGCCGGGCGCAGCGTGACCGACAAGGTGCTGGCCGTCGTGTTCCCGATCACGGCGTTTGTGGCGGCGGGCTTCGAGCATTCGATCGCCAACCTCTTCTTCTTTGCACTGGCGTTGCTGCTCGGCGCACCGATGGGCGTGGTCGACATGCTGGGCAACCTGGTGCCGGTGATCGCCGGCAACATTGTCGGTGGCAGCGTGCTGGTGGCGCTGGTGTACTGGGTGATCTACCTGCGGCCCGGCGCCGCACCGAATTAGGCCGACGATCATGGGACCCCTGGCTGGACTGCGCGTACTCGAGTTCGAGGCCGTCGGTGCGGCGCCGTTTGCCGGCATGCTGCTGGCCGACATGGGTGCCGACGTGCTGCTCGTCGACCGCGTCAGCGCGCCCGAGTTGGGTGTCCAGAGCGAACGCGTTAACGATGTCATGTTGCGCGGCCGCCGCTCGATCACGCTGGACCTGAAGACACCCGGCGGCGTGCAGGTCGCGCTGCAACTGGCCGACAAGGCCGATGCACTCGGCGAGGGTTTTCGCCCCGGCGTGATGGAACGCCTGGGCCTGGGTCCCGAGGTGCTGCTGGCGCGCAATCCCAGGTTGGTCTATGGCCGTATGACCGGTTGGGGCCAGACCGGCCCGCTGGCCGCCCGGGCTGGCCACGACATCAACTACATCGCGCTGGCCGGTGTGCTGGGCGCCATCGGCCGCGAGGGGCAGGCGCCGGTGCCACCGCTGAACCTGGTCGGCGACTTCGGCGGCGGCATGCTGCTGGCATTCGGCATCGCCTGCGGCGTGATCGAGGCGCGCCGGTCAGGGCGTGGCCAGGTGATTGATGCGGCGATGATCGACAGCGCCTCGCTGATGACCACGATGTTCGCCGGCATGCAGGCGGCCGGGCAGTGGCGCAACGAGCGCGGCGTCAACCTGCTCGACTCAGGCGCGCCGTGGTACGACAGCTACGCCACGCGGGACGGCCGCTATGCGTCGATCGGCGCGCTCGAGCCGCGGTTTTATGCGGTGCTGATCGAGCGCCTCGGGATCGATGGGCAGGATCTGCCCGCGCAACATGACCACTCGCGCTGGCCCGAATTGCGCGAGCACTTCGCTACGGCCTTCCGCGGCAAGACGCGCGAGGAGTGGTGCGCCGTGTTCGACGGCGCGGATGCCTGCTTTGCGCCCGTGCTCGATTTTTCCGAAGCCCGCGCCCACCCGCACAACGTGGCGCGCGGGGCGAACATCAACATCGAAGGCATCGACCAGCCGGCGCCGGCACCGCGCTTTGGTCGCACGCCGGGCGGCGTGCACCACGGCCCCCCTGCGCGCGGCGCAATGGGGCGCGCGGCGCTGGCCGACTGGGGTTTTCCGCCGACCGAGATCGAGCGCTTGGTGGCGCTCGGCTTGGGCTGCACAGGCTGACGCGGGCAGGTCGCCTGGCGCCTCGGCCACAAACATGCCGAATTCCTCGCGCATGTCGGCCACCACCCGCCGATTGACCACCGCCGATCAGTTCGCCCTCAAGTCTTGCTGATTCCGGACGAAACCCGATGGGCGGTATGGCCCGGACAGGATCGCGCGCATGCGTTCGCGCAATGATCGTCGCCATGCATGCGGAGGTCACGCAATCGCGGATCAGGGGAGTCGAAATGCACACCCGAAGTCACCTTGCGGCAATGGCACCTGGCGATGGATTGGCCAGTCCTGTCGAGCGTCGCAGCACGCAGGAAGTACGCGAGTGCTTCGCAGAGGCCTGCGCGTTGGTCGCGCCATTTTTCGACCCGACCAAGCAGTGGAGCAAAGCGCCGCTCAACCACTTGGCGATGCAGGTCCTTCGTGAACGCTTTGGCAACCTGACGAGCACCGAACTGATGATCATGCTGAGCGGCATCAGGAAGCTGCACACAAGCCGACGAACGCCGACGCCCGCATCAAGCACGTGAGCGCGACTTCCCGCGCTGACTGTGCCGCGCAGGGCTGAGGGCTGGCGCATCGATCGGGCCATACGCTGGCTGCCCGATCGATGCGACCCGCTCGCGCGCAGTTGCGCGCCGCGGGTCTCACGCGCTACAGCGCGTGCCGAGCTTGCCTCAAGGCAGCTTGGCCAGGGCCTTGTCAAACTCGTTGGCCGAGAATGCGCGCAACGACTTCGTACGCACGTTGCCCTGCGTCGCGATGGCCAGGTTGAACGCCGTCAGTGATTGCTCGTCATCGGCTTCGAGCACGCACACGAGGTCGTACTCGCCCATGGTCCAGAAGACGTCGCGCATGTTGACGCCCATCTTCTTGCCGACCTCCTTGGCCGCGGCGGCGCGCTTGGTGCTGTCCTTGATGCCCAGGATGCCCTTGTCGGTGAAGTTCAGTAGCCCGATGTAGGTGATCATCATCACCCTCCTTGGTTGCTAGGTAGGGGGCCGATGACCAATAGCCTCAACGCGACGCGACCCCCACGACGCTGCCCGAGGTCATCGCCAGTGGACGGGTCTGGGGTCCGGGGGCGCGGCGGACACGCACGGCATGGCGGTGCGTCGCGGCGGGCTTCAAAGGCATTCGCTGGGCGATGAGGTCGGAAATCCTACGCGCATTGAGCGCAAAGGCAAGTCGGTCGAGGCCGCTATCCGCGCCGGTGGCCCCTGCCGCTCAGACCAGCACGCCCTGCTTCAACCGCAGCACCCTCGCGCAGCGCGCTGCCAGCGCCTCGTCGTGCGTGACGACGACGAAGGCCGTGCCGCGGTCGCGGGCCAGCGCGAGCATGGCTTCGAACACCGCGTCGGCGGTTTCGCGGTCGAGGTTGCCGGTCGGCTCATCGGCGAATACGCAAGCTGGGCGCGAGACCAGCGCGCGGGCGATGGCCACGCGCTGGCGCTCACCGCCCGAGAGTTCAGACGGGCGGTGCCTGACGCGTTCTGCCAGGCCCACCTGCGCCAGCGCAGCGGCGGCGGCGGCGCGGGCCTCGGCCAGGCTCTGGCGGCGGATGCGCAGCGGCATGGCCACGTTGTCCAGGGCGCTGAACTCGGGCAGAAGGTGGTGAAACTGGTAGACGAAACCCAGGTGCTGGTTGCGCCAGCGGCCCTGCTCCGCAGCGCCCATCGACGTCAGCTCGCGGCCGGCCAGCGTCACGCGGCCGGCGGTCGGCGCGTCCAGACCGCCGAGCAGGTGCAGCAGCGTGCTCTTGCCCGAGCCCGAAGCCCCAACGATGGCGACCGTCTCACCACGTGCGACGCTCAGATCCACACCGCGCAGCACGTCGACGTCGAGGTCACCCTCGTGGAAACGCTTGCGCAGGCCGCTGCAACTCAACACGGCGGCAGTCGCGGATTCACTCATAGCGCAGCGCCTCGGCCGGGTTGACGCGGCTGGCGCGCCAGCTCGGGTAGATCGTTGCCACGAAGGCCAGCGCCAGCGAAATCGCGACGATCGGCACGATGTCTGCCGACTGCGGGTCGCTGGGCATGCGGCTGATGACGTAGATGCTGGCCGGCAGGAAGGCGGTCGAGAACAGGCGCTCGAGCGCGGGCACGAGCGTGCCGACGTTGAACGCGACCAGCAAACCGAGCGCCACACCCGCGACTGTGCCGGCAATGCCCGAGGTAGCGCCCTGGATCATGAAGATGCCCATGATCGAGCGCGGGCTCGCACCCAGCGTGCGCAAGATGGCGATGTCGGCGCGCTTGTCGGTGACGGTCATCACCAGCGTGCTGACCAGGTTGAAAGCCGCCACCGCGACGATCAGGGTCAGGATGATGAACATCAGCCGCTTCTCGAGCTGCACGGCGTCGAACCAGTTGCGGTTGGTGCGCGTCCAATCGCGCACGTTGACGCCACTGGGCAGTGCGCCGGCGATGCGCGACGCCACGTCGCGCGCGGCGTGCAGGTCGGTGAGCTTCAATTGCACGCCGGTCGGACCTTCGACGCGCAACAGCCTTGCCGCATCGTCAAGATGCACCAGCGCCAACGCGCTGTCGTACTCGAAGTGGCCGGCCTCGAAGGTGCCGGCCAGCGTGAACTGCTTCAGGCGCGGCACGACGCCGGCCGGAGTGATCTGCCCGCCCGGCGTGACCACGGTGACCTTGTCGCCCACGCGCACGCCGAGCGAGCGCGCCAGCTCGATGCCGAGCACGATGTTCCACTCACCCGGCACCAGCTTGGCGAAGGTCGTATCGCGCAGTTGCGCGGCCAGCGGGGTGACGTTGGCCTCTTCGGCTGGCGAAATACCGCGCAACAGCACGCCGCGCATGTCCTCGCCGCGCGCGAGCAGGGCCTGTGCGGACACAAACGGCGCCGCACCAATAACCTGCCCGGGCGCCGCAGCACGGGCCTGGTCGGCGAGCGCGCGCCAGTCGGCCAGCGCCATGCCTTGGGCATCGAAGAGTTCGACATGCGCGATCACGCTGAGCATGCGATCGCGCACCTCCTTCTGAAAACCGTTCATCACCGACAGCACGATGATCAGCGCCGCCACCCCCAGCGCGATGCCGAGCATCGACACGCCCGAGATGAAGGAGATGAAGCCGTTGCGCCGACCCGTGCGCCCGGCGCGGGTATAACGCCAGCCGATCTGCCACTCGTAGGGGGTGTTCATTGCGCGCGGATGCTACCCGACGTTGTTCTTGCAGCTCTGGCGCTGTGCAGGTTCTTCTACTGCCGAGTCCGCGCCGGGGCACTCCCGGCGCCGACTCGGCAAGAGTAGAAAAAACGGCGACTCGAAAGCCGCCGTCCGCACAGGAACAAGAGCCGGCTACTTGCCGACAGTCACCCACTGCACCTCGAACCAATTGTCGGCCCGGTGCACCACGCTGACGTTGCTGCGCGCCGCCCAGGGGATCACCTGGCGGTGCAGCGGAATCACGATGACGTTCTCCTTGAACTCCTTGAGCGCCGCCTTGACCAGCGCCTCGCGTTTCTTCGGGTCGGCTTCGACGCTGGATTGCGCGGCCAGCGCGTCGGCCTTGTCGTTCTTGGCACGGCCGTAGTTGTAGAAGCCGATGCCCTTCTCGCCTTGGTTGCGCAGCACTGGCGTCAGCGTGGTCTCGGCGTCGGTGACCGCGCCGCCCCAGCCGAGCATGTACATACTCATGTCGTACTTCTCGACCTTCGGGAAGTAGGTCACACGCGGCAAGGTGCTGACCTTGATCTTGACCTTGAGCTGGGCCCACATGCCGGCCAGCGCAATGCAGACTTCCTCGTCGTTGATATAGCGGTTGTTCGGGCAGTCGAGCTGGACCTCGAAGCCGTCCGCATAGCCCGCATCCGCCATCAGCTTCCTCGCGAGAGCGACGTCATAGGACAGGCGCTTCTCGATCTCGGGGTCGTTGTAGGCGCCGAGCGGCGACGGTGTCAGACCGCCGGTGGGGAAGCTCTGGCCGTTCATCAGCTTGGTCTTCATCGTTTCGATGTCGACCGCGTGGTACAGGGCTTTGCGAACGCGCAGGTCCTTGAACGGATTCTTGCCCTTGACGCTGCTGTACAGCAGTTCGTCGCGGCCCTGGTCCATGCCGATGAAGACGATGCGATTCTCCGGGCCGTCGATGATCTTCACGCCGGCCGTGGTGCGCAGGCGCTGGATGTCGCGCGGCGCCGGGTCGAGCACGAAGTCGATCTCGCCGGAAACCAGCGCAGCCAGCCGCGTTGCGTCATTGCCGATCGGCGTGAACACAATCTCCTGCACGTTGCCTTCGACCTTGCCCCAGTAATTCGGGTTGCGCTTGTAGACCGACTTGATGCCGGGCGCACGGCTGACCAGCATGTAGGGGCCGGTGCCGTTGGAGTTCTGCGAAGCGAAGCTTTCTTCCTTGTTCTTGAAGTCCAGCGGCTTGGTGACCTTGTTCTTTTCCGCCCAGGCCTTGTTGAGCATCCACAGCGCGTCCAGGTGCTGCAGAAAGATCGGGTTGACCTGCTCGAGCTGGAAGTCCACCGTCAGGTCGTCGACCTTCCTGGGCGTGCCGACCGCGCTGGCGTAGTTGTTGATCTGCGACGTCGGCTGCTGGCCGCGGATGATCGAGAACACCACGTCGTCGGCGGTGAAGGGCGAGCCGTCGTGGAACTTGATGTTGGGGCGCAGCTTGAAGCGCCACAACAGTGGCGAGACCTGCTCCCAGCTCGCCGCCAGCCCCGGCACGACCTCGAGCGTCTTGCTGCGCGCGGTCAGCCGCTCGTAGACCTGCCCGTTCATCATGTTGGTCATGGACTCGTTTTGCGAATGCGGATCCATGGTTTGGGGGTCGCCCTGGCTGGCCCAGCGCAGGGTCTGGGCCTGCGCCGCAGCGCCCAAGCCGAAAGCCGCGGTCACCAGGCCCGCGAGGAAGACACGTTTGATCGTCGTCATGCAGATCACTCCATCACAAGACAGAAAGGAGGGCAGTTTAGGCAGGACGCAGGCGCGTTCGGCTGCGGGTTAACGCCTGGACTGCCGCCTCACTGCGTAGGCGGATAGCCCGCTTCGGCCAGGGCCTTGATCACACCGTCGCGCGGGGCCGTCGTGTCCACACGCACCTGGTGCGTCGCCAGATCGGCGCTGACGTGGGCCTGGGGGTCCAGGCGTTGCACGGTGGACGTGACTGTCTTCACGCAGTGGCCGCAGGTCATTGCGGGCAGCGTCAGATCGAGCGTGGTCATGGCAGGGCCTCCGGCTTGAGATGGGACAACGCCCTCACTCTAGACCTTGACATGATGGCAAGGTCTAGAGTGCGGTCATGAACTCCTTGCGACACATCAACCTGCCGATCGACGGCATGACCTGCGCCTCCTGCGTCGGCCGTGTCGAGAAAGCGCTGGCCGCCGCGCCGGGCGTGGCCTCGGCCAGCGTCAATCTGGCCACCGAACTTGCGACAGTCACCTTGCAGCCGGGCGCAGATGTCCAGGCGCTGATCGCCGCCGTCGAGCAGGCCGGCTATGCCGTGCCGCAGGGCCGCGTCGATCTGACCATCGACGGCATGACCTGCGCCTCCTGCGTCGGCCGCGTCGAGAAGGCGCTGCTGACCGTCCCCGGCGTTGTGTCCGCCAGTGTCAATCTGGCGACCTCGCATGCGCATGTCATGCATGCGGCGCAGGCCAGCGCCGATCTGCTACCGCAACTGCTCGCCGCCGTCCAGCAGGCCGGCTACGAAGCCCGCGCGCTGGCGGGCGATGGCACTGCATCCGATGCACCGCGCCAACGCCACGACGCCGGCTGGCGCGTCGTTTTGGCAGCTTTGCTCAGCGCACCGCTGGCACTGCCCATGGCCGGCGACGTGTTCGGCGCGCACTGGATGCTGCCGGCCTGGCTGCAGTTCCTGCTCGCCACGCCGGTGCAGTTCTGGCTCGGCGCGCGCTTCTACCGCGCGGGCTGGAAGGCGCTGCGCGCCGGCAGCGGCAACATGGACCTGCTGATTGCGCTGGGCACCAGTGCGGCTTACGGCCTGAGCCTGTACCTGTGGTGGCAAGACTCGCAGGGCATGCCACACCTGTATTTCGAGAGCGCCGCGGTGGTGATCACGCTGGTGCTGTTCGGCAAGTGGCTCGAAGCGCGTGCCAAGCGACGCACGCTGGATGCACTCGAAGCGCTGCGCGCCTTGCGCCCCGACAGTGCCACCGTGCGCCGCGGTGGCGTCGAGGCGAGTGTGCCGCTGGCCGAAGTGCAGGTGGGTGATGAGGTCGTCGTGCGCCCGGGTGAGCGCGTACCGGTCGATGGCGAGTTGATCGAGGGCCTCAGCCACTTCGACGAATCGATGCTCACCGGCGAGAGCCTGCCGGTAGCACGCGAACGCGGCGAGCGGGTCACCGGCGGCGCGGTCAACGGCGAAGGCCACGTGGTCTTGCGCACGACGGCCATCGGTACCGAGACGACATTGGCGCGCATCGTGCGAATGGTCGAGTCGGCGCAGGCGAAGAAGGCACCAATCCAGCAGACCGTCGACCGCGTCAGTGCGGTGTTCGTGCCGGTGGTGGTCGCGGTGGCCCTGCTCACGCTGGTGGGCTGGGGTTGGACCAACGGCGACTGGTCGATGGCCGTGGTGCATGCCGTGTCGGTGCTGGTTATCGCCTGCCCCTGCGCACTCGGACTGGCCACGCCGGCCACGTTGATGGTCGGCACGGGGCTGGCAGCACAGCGCGGCATCCTGGTGCGCGACGCACAGGCGCTGGAGTCGATGCGTCAGGTGCGCGTGGTGGCCTTCGACAAGACGGGCACGCTGACCGAAGGCAAGCCGCGGCTGGTGGCCTTCGAGGCAATCGATGCGCGCGACCGGCAAGCGTTGTTGCGCGACGCAGCGGCCGTGCAGGCCGGCAGCGAACACCCGCTCGCGCACGCCGTGACGCAGGCCGCCGCGGCGGCAGGCTTGGTGCCTGAGACCGCCCTTGATGTGCGCGCGGTGGCTGGGCGAGGCGTCGAGGGCCACGTGGCAGAACGCTTGCTGCAACTCGGCAGCGGGCGCTGGATGGCCGAGCTTGGTGTCGCGATCCCGCTCGCATTTGGCGCACGTGCGGCCGCACTGCAGGCCCAGGGCAACAGCGTGTCCTGGCTGGCCACCGACGGTGGCAGCGGAACGGCACCCCGGTTGCTCGGCCTGCTGGCCTTCGGCGACACACCCAAGCCCAACGCCGCCGCCGCGATCGCCGCGCTGCATGCCCTGGGCGTGCGCACCGTGCTGGTCAGCGGTGACAACCGCGGTGCTGCCGAAGCCGTTGCCCGGCGCCTGGGCATCGCCGATGTACGCGCCGAGGTGCTGCCCGGCGACAAGGCCCAGGTGGTGGCCGCTTTGCGCAAGGGCTTGCCGGCGGGCGCCAAGGTGGCGATGGTCGGTGACGGCATCAACGACGCACCGGCCTTGGCCGCCGCCGATGTCGGCATGGCAATGGCCACCGGCACCGATGTGGCCATGGAGACCGCGGGCCTGACGCTGATGCGCGGCGACCTGACGCTGGTGGTCGAGGCGGTGGCGCTGTCGCGCGCGGTCACGCGAAAGATCTGGCAGAACCTATTCTGGGCCTTTGGCTACAACGTGGTCGGCATTCCGCTGGCCGCCCTCGGTGCACTCAGCCCGGTGTTGGCCGGCGCAGCCATGGCCTTGTCCAGCGTCAGCGTGGTCGGCAATGCATTGCTGCTGCGGCGCTGGCGGCCGCCCCTCGCGGCTACCGCGCCGCGGGCAGGCACGGACGACATGCCGGCCGCCGCGGCGACTGTTGCGCAATGAACATCGGTCAGGCTGCCCGACTGAGCGGCGTGTCGGCCAAGATGGTCCGCCACTACGAGTCGCTCGGGTTGGTGCCCGGGGTGACGCGCAGCACAGCGGGGTACCGCCAATACGACGACGCGACGGTGCACACGCTGCGCTTTATCCGCCGCGCACGCGACCTCGGTTTCGATACCCGCGAGATCGGCACTCTGCTGCAGTTGTGGCGCAACAAGAAGCGCCCGAGCGCCGAGGTCAAGCGCATCGCGCAGCAGCATGTGGTCGATCTCGGGCAACGCATCGCCGCACTGCAGTCGATGCAACGCTCACTGACGCACCTTGCCCGGCGCTGCCATGGTGACCATCGGCCCGACTGCCCGATCCTTGACGACTTGGCCGGCGATGCGATGGCGCCGCCATGAAAAAGGCCGCCCTCAGGCGGCCCGGTTTCTTGCGAACGAGGTCAGCGAAACTTGTTCTGCGGCACCGTGCGCAGGTCGCCCGGCAACGAGCCGATGTAGTTGGCCATCGCGCGCAATTCGACGTTGCTGAACTGCTTGACCTGACCGCCCATGATTGCATTGCCGCGCCCGACCTGGGCGTTGCCTTCGGTCTTGTAAGCCTTCAGCGCCACGTACAGGTAGTCGGCGTGCTGGCCGGCGAGCTTGGGGTAGCTGCCGTCAATCGGCTTGCTGAAATTGGCGCCATGGCAAGAGGAGCACGCACCCTTGGTCAGCAGTGCGGCCACGTCGGCGGACGCTGCAGGCGGCTGCTCTGGCAACACGATGGCGACCGCAGGCTTTCCCTGCTGCTCGTAGTAGGCGGCGACGTCGGCCATGTCCTGCTCGGTCAGCGAGCCGGCGATGGCGCGCATCGTCGCGTGCTTGCGCTCGCCCTTTTTGTAGGCATCCAGCGCAGCGACGATGAACGAAGCGCCCTGGCCGGCAATCATCGGCACCTTGTGGATTTCCGGAAAGCTGGCCTGGTAGCCCTTGATGCCGTGGCAGCCGATGCACATCGCCACCTTGGCCTCGCCGGCGACCGCATTGGCGGGCTGGGCGGCTTGCACGTAGGTGCTGGAAAACAGGCTGGTTAGGGCCAGCAGCAGCGGAAGGAGCAGCGTTTTTGTCATGGACTGGAGGGATGGCGTTCGGATCAGCGGGGGATTATAGAGGCCCACTTATACTGATCCGCCCCCCAGCCGCGACCCTGAAAAGCAGACCGACGCCATGAAATTCGAAGGCTCCGCCCAGTACGTCGCCACCCCGGATCTGATGCTGGCCGTCAATGCCGCGATCACGCTGCAACGCCCGCTGCTGGTCAAGGGCGAGCCGGGCACCGGCAAGACCATGCTGGCCGAGGAAGTCGCCGCCGCGCTGAAGATGCCGCTGCTGCAGTGGCACATCAAGAGCACCACCAAGGCCCAACAGGGTCTGTACGAGTACGACGCGGTGAGCCGGCTGCGCGACAGCCAGATCGCGGACGCCGACAACGCCAGCAAGGTGCGCGACATCCGCAATTACATCGTTCGCGGCGTGTTGTGGCAGGCCTTCACTGCCGAGCAGCCGGTGGCCTTGCTGATCGACGAGATCGACAAGGCCGACATCGAGTTTCCAAACGACCTGCTGCGCGAAATCGACCGCATGGAGTTCTACGTCTACGAGACCCGTGAACTGGTCAAGGCGCGGCATCGGCCGGTCGTCTTCATCACCAGCAACAACGAAAAAGAACTGCCCGACGCCTTTCTGCGGCGCTGCTTCTTCCACTACATCAAGTTTCCCGACGCCGACACGATGAAAAACATCGTCGACGTTCATTTCCCAGGCCTGAAGCAAGAACTGCTGGCCGCCGCGCTGAAGAACTTCTACGACGTTCGCAACCTGCCGGGGCTGAAAAAGAAGCCGTCCACGTCCGAGCTGCTCGACTGGTTGAAGCTGCTGGTGGCCGAAGACATTCCGGCCGCGGCCCTGCACAGCCAGGACGACAAGGTCGCGGTGCCGCCACTGGTCGGCGCCCTGTTGAAAAACGAACAGGACGTGACCCTGTTCGAGAAGCTGGTCTTCATGCAGCGCCACAACCGCTAGACATCATGTGGCCCGCACCAGTCGCCTTGGCAGGCGAGCATGCCGGCCTGCAGCCATTGGCCCGCGAGCATCACGACGGCCTGGTTGACGCGGTACGCGACGGCGAACTGTGGAAGCTCTGGTACACGAGCATTCCGTCGCCCGAGGGCATGGCCACCGAAATCGACCGCCGGCTCGACCTGCAAGCGCAAGGCTCGATGCTGCCGTTCACCGTGTTCGATGCCGGCGGCCAGATTGCCGGCATGACGACCTACATGAATATCGATGCCACCCACCGGCGCGTCGAGATCGGCAGCACCTGGTACGCCAAGCGCGTTCAACGAACGCCGCTCAACACCGCCTGCAAACTGCTGCTGTTGAAGCATGCCTTCGAATCCCTGGCCTGTATTGCCGTCGAGTTCCGAACTCATCGCCTGAACACGCAGAGCCGGCGTGCGATCGAACGCCTCGGTGCGCAGCTCGACGGCATCCTGCGCGCCCACCAGCGCGCGGCCGATGGCAGCCTGCGCGACACCGCGGTCTACAGCATCACAGCGGCCGAGTGGCCAGCGGTCAGAACGAATTTGCAGTGGCAGCTGCAGCGTCCTCACTGACGCGAGGCACGAGACATCATGGCAACGATCGACGGTCGCTGGGAGCCCGGCATCGGCGATCCGACCGTCGCGGGCTGGCTGACTGTGGTCGCCTATGGCCTTGCGACCTGGGCCTGCTGGCGCGCCTGTGCCGCGCGCGGGCCGCATGCTCGGCCGCTGGCCGCGCAGGCACCGACGCGGTTCTGGTTGGTGCTGACGATTTCGATGGCACTGCTGGGCGTCAACAAGCAGCTCGACCTGCAGTCCGCGCTGACACAGTTCGGCCGCGACATCGCCGTGTACGACGGTTGGTGGGAGCAGCGCCGTGCGCTGCAAGCCGCCTTTATCGCGGCACTGGCGATCGTCGGCGTGCTGGCGGTCGGCCTGCTGGGTTGGCTGTCCTGGCCATTGACGCGCGGCAGGGCCTTGGCGCTGGGCGGCATGGGCTTCCTACTGGTCTTCGTGATGACGCGCGCGTCGTCGTTCCACCATGTCGACATCCTGCTCAAGGAAACAGCGTTCGGCCTGCGCTGGAACTGGATCCTCGAGTTGTCGGGCATTGCGATGGTGGCCGCTGGCGCTGCCCTCGAACAGCGTACGACGGCCCCCGCGCCGGCCCGGCCGAGCAAGCCAGCTCCGGCCAAAGCAGCGACGGCGCCCCGCCCGGCTCCACCGCCGCGCGCCATGCCCCGTGCTGATGAGAGAGGCGTGGTCTCGCCCGGCGACCCACGCAACAAGGCCGTTGACCCAAGGCGCCCCGACCCGCCGCCCGTGACCGAGGCGGGGACGCGGCGACGCGCAGCGGCGCGCGGCGATGACGGCCCGGTGTTGTCGCCAGGCGATCCGCGCAGCAAGCCCGGCACCTGAAGCCGCATTGGCTACCATGGGGTCACGCGAGCGCACCCACTCCGGGTCGCGGACGACGCCCATCACCACCGCACGCCCATGCTGATCGACTTCTTCACCACCCTGCGCGCCGCCAAGCTGCCGGTGTCGGTGCGCGAGTACCTGACACTGCTCGAGGCTTTGAAGGCCGGCGTGATCGGCGAGTCGGTCGACGACTTCTACTTTCTCGCTCGCACCACGCTGGTCAAGGACGAGGCGCTGTTCGACAAATTCGACCGCGCGTTCTCGGCCTACTTCAAGGGCATTGCGCTGCGCGCCGACTTCACTCAAGAGGTGCCGTTGGACTGGTTGCGCAAGACCTTCGAGCTCGAACTCTCGCCCGAGGACAAGGCGGCGATCGAGAAGTTGGGCTGGGACGAATTGATGGCCACGCTGAAGAAGCGCTTCGAGGAGCAGAAGGAGCGCCACGAGGGCGGCAGCAAGATGATCGGCACCGGCGGCACCTCGCCCTTCGGCGCCTATGGCTACAACCCGCAGGGCGTCCGCATCGGCCAGGCCGGCGGGCGCAACAAGAGCGCGGTCAAGGTCTGGGACCAGCGTGCCTACAAGGACTACGACGACAGCAAGGAGCTCGGCACGCGCAACATCAAGGTCGCGCTGCGGCGGCTGCGCCGCTTCGCCCGAGACGGCAGCGATCTCGAGCTCGACCTCGACGACACGATCCACTGCACCGCAGCCAACGCCGGCATGCTCGACATCAAGATGGTGCCCGAGCGCCACAACAAGGCCAAGGTGCTGCTACTGATGGATGTGGGCGGCACGATGGACGAGCATGTCCACCGCGTCGAGGAACTTTTCAGTGCGGCGAAGACCGAATTCAAGCACCTGGAGTTCTATTACTTCCACAACTGCGTCTATGACTTCATGTGGAAGAACAACCGCCGGCGCTTCAGCGAAAAGTTCGCCACCTGGGACCTGATCCGCAAGTACAACCGCGACTACAAGCTGGTCTTCGTCGGCGACGCGACGATGAGCCCCTACGAGATCCTGCAGCCCGGCGGCAGCGTCGAGTACAACAACGAGGAACCGGGTGCCGAATGGCTGCAGCGGTTGACCCACGCCTTCCCCAAGTTCGCCTGGATCAACCCCGAACCGCAGGGGGTGTGGCAGTACCGGCAAAGCATCTCGATCGTCGGCCAGTTGATGAACCAGCGCATGTTCCCGTTGACCCTGGCCGGTCTCGAAGGCGCGATGCGTTTGCTCAGCCGATGACGCTCGGTCGCCGCGGTGCGGTGTGGGTTGGCCTGCAGACCGCCGCCCTGGCACTGGGCCTCGGCGGCTGCGCCACGCTGCAGCCCGAAGCGCCGGCAGACGCCGCGGCGACGCCGGCACCGCAAGTGCAGCTGACGATCGCCGCCCCTCCCAAACTGAAGAGCCTGCTCGAGACCCACCTCGACCTGTCGCGGCTGGCCATCGTCGCGCCAGGCGAGGTGCTCTCCGAGTCTGAATTGCGCCGCCTCGAAGCGGCGACGCCGGCACAGGCACGATCGCTGCTCGCCACCGAGGGCTACATGGACCCCGAGGTGCGTGTCGTTCGCGAGGCCAGCGCCGCGGGTGCCGTGCCGAGCGTGCGCGTGCAGGTGAGCCCGGGCGCACAAAGCCGCGTCGCGCGCGTCGACCTCAATGTGCAAGGCGAGCTGGCCGAAGCCGTGGCGCGCGGCGACGCCAGCGCGCACGACACGCTGACCGCCTGGCGCAAGGACTGGCGGCTGACCGTGGGCAGCGCCTTCACCGACAGCACCTGGCGCGATGCCAAGAGCGCCGCACTGGCGAGGTTGCATGCCGCGGGCTATCTCAGCGCCAGTTGGAGCGGCACCAGCGCACAAGTCGACGCCGACCGCGCGACGGTGCGTACGGTCGCGGTCGCCGACTCGGGGCCGCTATTTCGCACCGGCGCGCTGACTATCGACGGCCTGGAGCGGCAGGACGCGCGCAGCGTGCGCAACCTGGCCGACTTCGAACCCGGCGCACTCGCCACTGAAACGCTGCTGCTCGACTTCCAGGAACGCCTGCAGCAGGCCAATCTGTTCGACCGCGTCTCGGTCACGCTCGATCCCGACCCAGCCGGCGCCGCGGCGGCCACCGTCAATGTTCGGCTGCGCGAGTTGCCGCTGCAACAGGCCACCGCCGGCATCGGCATCAGCGCCAACACCGGACCGCGTGTCTCGCTGGAACATCTGCACCGACGCGTGTTCGGCGAGCGCGC
>JANMSS010000059.1:0-7408 GCA_031389585.1 Burkholderiales bacterium
CACCGGGAACAAGAAGTTGGGCGAGCGCTTGGGTCGGACCCATGCGCCGGCGCCGTGGGCGCCGAGCTGCAGCCCGCCGCAAGCCATCAGCGCATGCACATGCAGGTGGCGTCGCAGGTCCTGCGTCCAGGTATGCAGCACCAGCGTGAAGGCGCCGATGCCGCCGAGCCAGCGCGGGTTGGCGGCGAACGGGTGCTGATTTCGCCCCAAGAAAAACCAGACGGGACATGCACTTGGGTCAACGCGCGCTGCATAACTCCTCCGTATCAATTCCGGCAAATGCGGCAGGTCGCGGATTGCCCCCCAATCGGGTATCTGAGGCGTCTATGGCGCAAGCGCAATGTAGCCATTGCGCAGTTCGGTGGCTACCTGCAAGTGTTGACGGGTTGATGACCGCGGGGCGCAACGCGGCATCCAGCCGAGGCGCAGGCGGCTGGGTGGATTCGCGCCTCTGCGGCGCCGAGCAGCGCAGCCGGAGCGGGCGGGTGCGCAGCACCTGAGTTCGCACTGTTTGAGCGGGCGTACTCGGCCGCGAGTTTGCGAGCTCACCCGCGAAGGCGAGCAGCACAGGGGAGCCTGAGCGAAGCGAAGGCCGCCGCAGTGAAGCGAAGCCGCCCAGTCGCCTGCGCCTCGGCTCGCGCGGCGGCTGCTCAGTGAAATGTGCGCGTGCCAATGTGCTTCGACAGGCTCAGCACGAACGGGAGGTGGGCTCAGCGCGACCCTTCGACAAGCTCAGGGTGAACGGGGGGTCAGGGCATCAGGGGTAGATCGCGCAAGCGCTGCCCGGTCAACGCAAACAGCGCATTCGCCACCGCCGGCGCAATCGGCGGCACCGCCACTTCGCCGACGCCGCCAGGATGGCGCTCGCTGGCGACGATGTGGGTTTCGATCGCCGGCGACTGCGCCAGCGTCAGCAGCGCGTAGTCGGGGAAATTGCGTTGCTTGACGATGCCATTCTCGATGTCGATGCGGCCGTACAGCGCCGCTGTCAGGCCGAAGATTACGCCCGACTCCATCTGCTGGGCGACGATGCCGGGGTTGACCACGGTGCCGCAGTCGACGGCGCAGACAACGCGGTGCACGCGCACTGTCTTGCCCTGCAGCGAGACCTCGACGACCTCGGCGACGATGCCGTCAAAGCTCTCGTGCAGCGCCACCCCGCGGGCTCGCCCGGCGGCCAGCGGCTGGCCCCAGCCCGCCTTCTCTGCCGCGAGCCGCAGCACCGCCGCGTGGCGCGGCAGATGGGCCAGCAGACCAAGCCGATAGGCCAAAGGGTCCGCGCCCGCCGCATGGGCCAGCTCGTCGATGAAGCTTTCCTTGAAGAAGGCATTGTGCGAATGGCCAACGCTGCGCCAGAAGCCCACCGGTACGCCGCTGTGCGTGGCCACATGCTCGACATGCTGGTGCGGCACGGCGTAGGGCTGGTCGAAAAGGCCTTCGCTGGCGCTTTTGTCGGGCGTCAGCAGCGCGCCGGCGGTGGCCCGCAGCACGGATTGCAGCGGCGCGGGCAGGTCGAGGTCGCCGCCCGCAACCAGCGCGGTCGCCAGCGCCGCGTTCTGCGGCGCCAGCGTGCGCTCCAGCCAGCGCGGCGCGGGCGCATCGCCGGCACTGCGGATGCTCAGGGCCAGCGGCGTGCCGTCGCTGGCCAGCGCCGCGCGCAGCACGGCCACCCCGGCCGGGCGGTAGAAGTCGTGCCCGATGTCTTCCTCGCGCGACCAGACCAGCTGCACCGGGCGCCCGCCGGTGGCCATCGCCACGCGCACGGCCTGGCCGACGAAGTCGACGTCCAGGCGCCGGCCGAAGCCGCCGCCGAGCAGGGTCACGTGCACCGTCACCGCGTCTTCATTCACACCGGCCACCTGCGCGGCCAGCGCGCGGGCCATGCGCGGCACCTGCGTCGGCAGCCACAGTTCGACCCGGCCGTCGCGGACCTGCGCGGTGCAGTTGATCGGCTCCATCGTCGCGTGCGCCAGGTACGGCGCGCGGTACACCGCTTCATGGACCTTGGCCGCGCCCTGCAGCGCAGCGGAGGCGTCGCCCTGCTCGTGGAAGACGAAACCGCCGCCGCTGCGCGCCGCGGCTTCGAGGTCGCGCAGGATGGCGTGGCTGTCGAGCGGCCCGGCCGGGCGCGCTCGCCAGTCGACCTGCAATGCATCGGCGCCGCGCTGGGCATGCCAGGTGCTGCGGCCGATCACGGCCAGCGCCGGCGTCGAGCCGGCAAACGAGGCCAGGCGCAGCACGCGCTCGACGCCGGGCAATTGCAGCGCGGCCCGGTCGTCGACGGCACCGGGGCTGCCGCCGAGTGCGGGCGCGTGGCGCACCGCGGCGTAGACCATGCCGGCCAAGCGCACGTCCAGGCCAAAGCGCGCGCTGCCATCGGACTTGGCGGCCACGTCGGTGCGTGGTGCGGCCTTGCCGATCAGCCGCCAGTCGTGGCGCGGCTTGGGCGTGGCGGTGGCCGGCGGCGTGCGCGCGGCAAAGGTGGCCAGCTCGCCAAAATGCTCGCTCAACCCCGAGGCATGGCGGATCACGCCGTTCGTGATCGTCAGGTCGGCCACCGGCAGCTTCCAGTGCAGCGAGGCCGCGCCGAGCAGCTGGCCGCGCGCGGTGGCCGCGGCCAGGCGCAGCGGCTCCCACAGGTCGGCGATGCTCGACGAGCCGCCGGTGGCGTTGATGCCGAACTCGCGTCCGAGCTTGGCGAGCATCCAGCGCCCGAAGCGCACCCGCGTCGTCTCCAGGCCCGGCTGGTTGTCTTCGGGGCGCGTGGGCAGCGCGCCGACGAACATCGCCACATTGCCGTAGATCGTGTCGTGGCCGGCCTCGATCAGCTGCACCGACACGAGCGCGACGTCGAGCTCTTCGGCCACCAGCATCGCCAGCGCGGTGTGCACGCCCTGGCCCATCTCGCTCTTGGGGCAGGCCAACTGCACGCGGCCGTCGGGCGTGATGCGGATCCAGCCGTTGAGGGCGACGTCATCGCCCGCGGCGTCCGCCAGCAACTCACCGCGGCCGAGGCGGCTGCGCGGCGGCAGCCAGCCGACCAGCAACGCACCGGCCGCCCCCAGCCCCGACAGCAGCAGCATTCGCCGCTTCATGGCGTGCGGGCCAACCTGACGGGGGTCTTGGTCGCGCGCATCTCGGCCGCAGCGGTCTTGATCGCCGCGCGCACCCGCGGGTAGGTGCCGCAGCGGCACAGATTGGTCATCGCCGCGTCGATATCAGCGTCGCTTGGGTTGCGATTCGCGGCCAGCAACGCGGCGGCGGCCATCAGCATGCCACTCTGGCAGTAGCCGCATTGCGGCACCTGGTGCTCGGCCCAGGCGCGCTGCAGCGGGTGCGGCGCGGCGGCGCTGCCCAGGGCCTCGATCGTCTGCACCACCTTGCCCTCGACAGCGGACAGCGGCGTCACGCAGGAGCGCACAGCACGGCCCTCGACCAACACCGTGCAGGCGCCGCAGGCGGCCACGCCGCAGCCGAACTTGGTACCGGTCAGGTTCAGCTCATCGCGCAGCCACCACAGCAGCGGCATTTGCGGCTCGGTGGCGGCATCGGTTTCGCGCGGCTGGCCGTTCAGGGTGAGCTTGATCATCACCCGCGCAGCATAGGCGAGGCCTCACACGCCGGACTCGGGCGGCGCGCCCAATCGGTCAGCGGGGGTTTCAGGCCAGCGCCGGACCCCGGGGCGCTGGGGCCGCGCGCCTGAGGCCGTCTCAGTCGATCTTGGCGCCCGACGCCGCCACGACCTTGGCCCACTTGGTGGTCTCGGCGGCGATGTGGCGCGCGAACTCGGCGCTGGTGCCACCACCCGGAATCGCTCCTTGCGCCAGCAAGCGCTCCTTGATCGCCGGCAAGGCCAGGGCCTTGGCGGTTTCCTGCTGCACGCGGTTGACGATGTCCATCGGCGTGCCGGCCGGAGCCAGCAGGCCGAACCAGGAGGTGGCGTCGAAACCCTTCAGCGCGGCGCCGCCGGCCTCTTCGATGGTCGGCAGCTCCGACACCGCCGCGGAGCGGCTGGCGCTGGTCACGGCCAGGGCCTTGAGCTTGCCGGCCTTGATTTGCGGCAGCGCGCTGGGCAGGTTGTCGAACATCAGGTCGGTGTTGCCGCCGATCAGATCCAGCAGCGCGGGGCCCGAGCCGCGGTACGGCAGGTGGACCATGAAGCTGCCGGTCATCGACTTGAACAACTCGCCGGCCAGATGAATCGAGGTGCCGTTGCCCGAGCTGGCCATGTTCAGCTTGCCGGGGTTGGCGCGGGCGAACTTGATCAGCGCAGGCACGCTGTCGATGCCGTACTTCTGCGCGTTGGCCGGGTTCATCACCAGCACGTTGGGCACCCCCGCCACCAGCGTCACGGGGCTGAAGTCCTTGACGGGGTCGTAGGGCATCTTCGGGTACAGCGAGACATTGATCGCGTGCGTGCCCACGGTGCCCATCAACAGCGTGTAGCCGTCGGGCGCGGACTTGGCCACGTCGGTCGCGCCGGTGTTGCCGCCGGCGCCGGGCTTGTTGTCGATGACGAAGGGCTGGCCGAACACCCGTTGCAGCTCGGGCGCCAGCGCGCGGGCCAGGATGTCGGTCGTGCCACCAGCGGCAAACGGCACGACGATGCGCACCGGCTTGGTCGGCCACGCCTGGGCCGACACGGCGGACGCCGCAAGACCGGCGGCCAGCAGCAGGAAGGAACGTCGAACGGTCATGCGGGACTCCGGCAGCGTGAGGATCAATGGCGCACAGTGTGGGGCCGGGCGGCCGCAACGGATGTCGGTGCAAGCCCGGTGGCAAAGACGGCCGCGCGGCCCAACACTCGGCCACCCTCGATCACTGGAGCCGCTCCATGCAACGTCGACACTTTCTCGCTGCGGCCGCGGCCGCCACCGCCGCCCGCGCGTCGTGGGCCCAGGCCAGCCCCTGGCCGAGCCAGGCGGTCAAGCTGATGATTGCCTTTCCGGCCGGCGGGCCGACCGACATCACGATGCGCGTGCTGGCCGAGAACGCCGCCAAGCTGATCGGCCAGCCGGTGGTGGTGGAAAACCGTGCCGGCGCCGGCGGCACGCTGCCTGCGCAGGCGCTGCAACAGGCCAAGCCGGATGGCCACACGCTGGCGCAAATTCCGCTGGGGGTGTTCCGCCTGCCCTACACGACCAAGATCGCCTGGGATCCGGTCAAGGACATCAGCTACATCCTGGGCATCACCGGCTATGCCTTCGGCGTCGTCGTGCCGAGTGATTCGCCGTTCAAGGCCTGGGCCGACTTGGTGGCCTGGGCCAAGGCCAACCCGGGCAAGCTGGCCTACGGCTCAACCGGCGTGCTGACCAGCCCGCACCTGACGATGGAAGACATCGCGCAGCGCCTGGGGCTGGAGTTCAACCACATCCCGTACAAGGGCAGCGCCGACCTGATGCAGTCGCTGCTCGGCGGCCAACTGATGGCCGCGGCCGACTCCACCGGCTTCGCCCCGCATGTGGCCGCCGGCAAGCTGCGCGTGCTGTGCACCTGGGGCGAGCAGCGGCTGGCCAAGTTCCCCGACGTGCCGACCTTGAAGGAGCTGGGGCTGCCGATCGTGCAGGCCTCGCCCTATGGCCTGGGCGCGCCCAAGGGCATGGACGCCGCGCTGGCCGCGCGCATTCACGACGCTTTCAAGGCGGCGATGGAGATGCCCAACCATGTCGAGGCGCTGGCCCGCTACGACCAGCAGTTGATGCCGATGAACCCGCAGCAGTACGGGCGCTTTGCCGAGGAGACCTTCAGGCGCGAGAAGGCGCTGGTCGAGAAGCTGGGGCTGGCGCGGCCGGGTTGACAGGGCAAAAAAGACGGGGAGCGGGACGGTGTGTTGCAGTGGCTCGCTCTCATCGCCGCCGCAGCGCCCGCTCCCCTTGGACGTCAACCAGTCCTAAATCGAAACCCCTGACATCGCGCCAGCGCGCTCGGTCCGGTACCGAGGCGCAAGCGCGGCCAGGCAGGGGCTGTCATCTCAACGCGTGAAGCAAAAACTCAATTGGGCCGGCGCGCGCGTCGACTCCAGCACGCGCGGCGCGCTGGGCCTGGTGGCCCGCGCGGCGGGCAAAGTGCCGGGGCGGCGTGGGCCGGCGGCTTTGGGGGCTAGCTGGATCGACATATCGGTTCTCCCTGGAACGGCCTCAGACGGCGCTCGGCCACAAGCGCTTGAACAACTGCGTTGGCGAGTCGGCCTGCATCGGCTCGGGCTCGGGCGCCAACAGCCCATGTTGGGAGACGCGGCCAACCCACTCGTTCAGCGCTGTGGGCGAGGGCCAGCGGCCGGCCGCCGCAGACGACAGGCGCAGCAGCGACGAGGCGCCACCGCGGCAGCGCGGGGCCGCAGGGCGTTGGGCGTACAGGCGGGGGGTCATCGACAGCATCTCCGTGGTCGGCGCGCCGATAAGGCGCGCTTACAACGGGCTGTTCGCAGCTTTCGTGCCCGCCCCTTACGACGGGCGGCGCGTGTGCAATGTCACGCCGCCGCAATGCGCCACCGGCGAGTCGCGGCGGCTCTGGAACCCGAGGTTACAAGGCCGCCCAAGCCTGACGGCTGCGACCCCGCGGCCGGCGCCCGAAGCGCGCTGCGCGGGTTCAAATGCCGAGCAACTTCTTGGCCGCGCTCAGGTGCGTGATCGACTCGGCGTGCTTGCCGGCCTTGTGCGCAGTTTCACCATCGGCGCGCAATTGCTTGACCTTGGCCATGTCGGCGTCGGCCAGCTTGGCGCCGGTGGCGAGCTTGGCGTCGATGGCTGCCATCTCCTTCGGGCAGGAGCCGGCAAACGCGAAGGTGGTGCTACAGGCCAGCAGAGCCGCGATCAATGTCTTCATGGTCAGTCTCCGAGAGGGGTGGTGGAAAACAGGTATACGCCGCAGCGCCCCTGAATCATGCGCCGTCTTTGGCCCCCTGGCCAGTGCCGGGCCGCGCCAGCGTGACCCGCCTCCCAGGGGGACGAGGCCGCGGGCGTCAAGGGGCCGTGGTTTCTGCCGCGCGGTAGCCGCGCGGAATGGCCGCCAGCAGGCGCTGCGTGTACTCCTCGCGCGGCGCGGCCAGGATCTGCTCGGTGCTGGCCTGCTCGACAACGATGCCGTCCTTCATCACCAGCACCTCGTCGCTGATGAAGCGCACGACTGCCAGGTCGTGGCTGATGAACACGTAGGACAGGCCGAGCTCGTCCTGCAAGTCGCGCAGCAGATTGAGCACCTGCGCCTGCACCGACACATCCAGCGCACTGACCGCCTCGTCGAGCACCAGCACCTCGGGGTCCAGGGTCAGGGCGCGGGCAATCGCCACGCGCTGGCGCTGGCCGCCGGAAAATTCGTGCGGGTACTTGCCGAAAGCGCTGCCGTCCAGGCCGACTTTCTCCAGGATCGAGCGGGCGCGCTGCTCGCGCTCGTCGGTGTTGGCGCCGAT
>JANMSS010000162.1:0-9855 GCA_031389585.1 Burkholderiales bacterium
GGTGCCGGCTACATCGGCGCGCTGACCGGCGGCGTGCTGGGCAGCCACTACCAGGACATCTTCGCCTTCATCGTGCTCATTCTCGTGCTGACGCTGCGCCCGCAAGGCCTGCTCGGCGAACGCGTCGCTGACCGGGCGTGAAATGACAACCCCTGGACACCTGCGGTGTCGCCCCCGAGGGGATCAGCCCTCCTGGGGCGGCCCGGCGAGCGCTGAGGCCGCACCATGATGAAGAACAAGCTCGCCGTCTTCCTGATCGCTGCGGCGCTCCTGATCGCGCTGCCGCTGTTCGCGCAGCAGTTCGGCCATGGCTGGGTGCGCATCATGGCGCTGGCGCTGCTCTATGTGCTGCTGGCGCTGGGCCTGAACATCGTGGTCGGCTACGCGGGGCTGCTCGACCTGGGCTTCGTCGCCTTCTATGCCCTGGGCGCCTACATGTACGCCCTGCTGGCGTCGCCGCACCTGGCGGAGACCTTCGAAGCCTTCAAGGCAGCCTTCCCGAACGGTTTGCACACGCCCATCTGGTTGGTGATTCCGCTGGCCGCGGCCTTCGCGGGTCTGGCGGGCGCATTGCTCGGCGCGCCGACGCTGAAGCTGCGCGGCGACTACCTGGCGATCGTGACCTTGGGCTTCGGTGAGATCGTCCGCGTGTTCCTCAACAACCTCGAGCACCCGGTCAACATCACCAACGGGCCGCGCGGGCTGGACCGCATCGATTCGATGACCCTGTTCGGCGTGCTCGATTTCGGCAAGGGCATCTCGGTCGGCGACTTCAAGATCCCGTCGGTGACGCTTTACTTTTACCTGTTCCTGTCGCTGGTGGTGGTCAGCGTGGTGATCTGCCACCGCCTGGAAAACTCGCGCATCGGGCGCGCCTGGATGGCGATTCGCGAAGACGAGATCGCGGCCAAGGCGATGGGCATCAACACCCGCAACATGAAGCTGCTGGCCTTTGCCATGGGGGCCACCTTCGGCGGCGTGTCGGGCTCGATGTTCGCGTCCTTCCAGGGCTTCGTTTCACCCGAGTCCTTCAGCCTGATGGAAAGCGTGATGATCGTGGCCATGGTCGTGCTCGGGGGCATCGGCCACATCCCCGGCGTGATCCTCGGCGCGGTGCTGCTGGCCGCGCTGCCCGAGGTGCTGCGCTATGTGGCCGGTGATATCCAGAACATGACCGGCGGGCGCATCGACTCCGCCATCCTGCGCCAGTTGCTGATCGCATTGGCGATGATTGTCATCATGATCGTTCGCCCGCGCGGCCTCTGGCCCTCACCCGAACACGGCAAGGCGGCGCCGGCCCCCATGCCGGCGAAGTGAGGAGAACCCGATGAGCCATGCGGTTCTCCAGGTCAAAGGGGTCTCCAAGCGCTTCGGCGGATTGCAGGCCTTGTCGGATGTCGGCATCACCATCCTGCCGAGCCAGGTGTACGGCCTGATCGGCCCCAACGGCGCCGGCAAAACGACCTTCTTCAACGTCCTCACCGGGCTGTATACACCGGACTCAGGCAGCTTCGAGCTGGGCGGCGAAACCTACAAGCCCGAGGCGGTGCACGAGGTGGCCAAGGCCGGCATTGCGCGCACGTTCCAGAACATCCGGCTGTTTGCCGAGATGACGGCGCTGGAGAACGTCATGGTCGGGCGCCATGTGCGTACCCATTCCGGCCTGCTCGGTGCGATTTTTCGCACGCCGGGCTTCAAGGCCGAAGAGGCCGAGATCACGGCACGCTCGCGTGAACTGCTCGAGTACGTGGGGATCGCGAAGTACGCCGACTACAAGGCGCGCACACTGTCTTACGGCGACCAGCGCCGCCTGGAGATCGCACGTGCACTGGCCACCGACCCGAAGCTGATCGCACTCGACGAGCCGGCGGCAGGCATGAACGCGACCGAAAAGGTGACCCTGCGCGAACTGATCGACCGCATCCGCAATGACGGCCGCACGATCCTGTTGATCGAACACGACGTCAAGCTGGTGATGGGCCTGTGTGACCGCGTCACCGTGCTCGACTACGGCAAGCAGATCGCCGAAGGCACGCCCGCCGACGTGCAGCGCGACCCGAAGGTGATCGAGGCCTACCTCGGCGCCGGGCACAAGGCGCATTGAGGCTCCTTCCTTCGACAGGCTCAGGACAATCGGAATCGAGATGGCACCCACCCTGCTCAAGGTCACCGGTCTGAAGGTCGCCTACGGCGGCATTCAGGCTGTCAAGGGCATCAGCTTCGAAGTCCAGCAGGGCGAGCTGGTCAGCCTGATCGGCGCCAACGGCGCGGGCAAGACCACCACGCTCAAAGCCATTACCGGCATCCAGCCGGTGGCGGCCGGCGAGATCGAGTTCATGGGCCGGCCGATCAAGGGCCAGGGCGCCTGGGATCTGGTAAAGCAGGGCCTGGTGATGGTGCCCGAGGGCCGCGGCGTGTTCGCGCGCATGACCATTACCGAGAACCTGCAGATGGGCGCCTTCGTGCGCAACGACAAGGAAATCGACGCCGACATCGACAAGGTCTTCGCCATCTTCCCGCGCCTGAAGGAGCGCGCCGAGCAACTCGCCGGCACCATGAGCGGCGGCGAGCAGCAGATGCTGGCGATGGGCCGCGCACTGATGGCGCGCCCGAAGGTGCTGCTGATGGACGAGCCCTCGATGGGCCTGTCGCCGATCCTGGTCGACAAGATCTTCGAGGTCGTCGCCGACATCCACAAGAAGGGCACGACGATCCTGCTGGTCGAGCAGAACGCCAGCCGTGCGCTGGGGTTGGCCGACCGCGGCTACGTGATGGAGTCGGGCGAGATCACGATGAGCGGCGAGGCCAAGGGCCTGTTGGCCGACCCGCGGGTGAGGGCGGCTTACCTGGGCGAGTGAACCGGAACTCGCCGACCCGCTGGAATGGTTGCGGCCGGCGCAGCGCAATCAGGGCGTGGCGCAAAGCTGCGATGTCACTCGGCCTTGTCGAGCATCTGCGTGACTTGCCGGCTCACATGCGCTTACCGCTCGTCACCTTCGCGTGGCACTTGTCCGCCCTTGCGGCGCAGCAGGCGTGCGAACGCCTTCAGGTCCGCGCGATCCTTGTGCTCGGCGAAGAAGGCCGCCGCGTTCATCACGGCGAGCTTCTCGGCGACCGCAGTGGCGACGAACTGGTTCATGCTGATGCCTTCCTCGCGCGTCAGTTTTTCGACCGCCGATTTGACCGACTTCGGCAGGCGCAGAGGGTAGGTGGACGTTTCGCTCATTTCGACAGCCTTCGCAAAGTGTCTCGTGGCAGCAGGACTTCGATACCGAAACGTGAGGGCGTGGTTCCGAAGTCTCGCTGGTTGAAAGTGACGATCGCTCGCGCGCCGCCGTTGACCGTCGCCTCAAGCACCATTTCGTCGGCCGGGTCGCGCAATTGCGGCCGCCAGATGAAGTGCGACTCGACCGGCTCGACCAGCGCCACGATCGCGTCGACGAAAATCGCCACCTGCTTCGCGCTGAGCCCCGACGCCGCCACAGGCTCGGCACGCGTGCGGACAGCCTCGTACTCGAGCACCAGCGCCACGTTGGCCAGCAGGGTCACGCCGCCATCGAGTGCCGCGGCCAACAGACCGGCCGAAGCGCCGCCGGGGCTGCGCAGCGCTGCGACAACAACATCCGTGTCGAGGACCATTCGCACGTGTTGCGTCTGACATCGCCGGCGATGTGATGCAAGAGGGGCATACGAGATACAAAAGAAGCGCGAGCTGAAGTTGTGAGCGGGTGGCCTTCGGCTCGATGGCGGCGACCCTGATTGCTGTCGCCGCGCGCCGACTACGGCTTCTCCGCCAACGCCTTCAGATTCGCCAGCCCGGCCTCGAAGTCCGGCCCCACCATCCGGTCGCCGAACAGCGCCAGCCAGCGAAACAGCGGGTTGCCGCCCATGTTGCCGTCCATGCTCCAGGTGACCTGGGTGCCCGCGCCAGCGGCGGCCAGATCGAGCGCGCCGGCCGAGGTGGTTCCGAAGTCGGGGAAGTACAGGTCGTAGGCCAGGCGGCGGTTGGCCTGCGCGCCGGTGAACGTCATCTTGCCGTCGCCTTCGCTCTTGCTTTGCCAGGCCCAGCCGGCACCCGCCCCGGTCGGCGGGCCGCTGTAGCTGATCTGCATGGCGGGGTCGCGCCGGTTCCACACCGTCCAGCGTTTCCATTCGCGCGGGTCGGCAATCAAGGGGTAGACCTTCTCGGCCGGCGCGGCGATGGTGGCGCTGCGAGCCACCTTGAACTGCCCGGACAGCATGGTGCCACCCGCGAACAGCAGGGCGACCAGTCCGATCAGGGCGATCACCGCCCACTTCAGCAGTTTCATCATGAGACATCCTTGGCGGCGGAGCGGGGCAGGGAATGCCACGACATGATTGCAAGTCTGTCGCAGGCCCGACGCCGGCGCAAGATGGCATCATCGCGGCCTCGCGCCCAGGCGCGCGCGATTCGCGCGTGGCCGGGCCGCCTGCAACCCATGACCCACGAGGACTGCATGACGATCTTGATCAAGAGGACCCTGAGCGCAGGCAGCGTGTTGCTGGCCTTGGCTGCCACGGTCGCCGTGGCCCAGACCGCGCCGGCCAAGCCAGGCGGCAAGCCGAGCGCCAAGCCTGCGGGCATGACGCTCGGCGGCAAGACGGCCGGCGCCGGCAAGCTGATGACGCGAGACGAATTGCGCACCTGTCTGAAAGGCCTGGACGACAACAACCAGGCCAGCAAGGAGGGCGAGGCGAGGCGATCGTGGCTCGATCGCGAGCGTGCCGAGTTGAAGGCCTCGGGCGAGTCATTGCTTGTCGACCGCGCCGAACTCGACGGCCAGCTGGTCGCCGTGCGCGAGTGGGAGGGTCGGATGCGCGCCCACACTGTCGAGATCGAGAGCTTCAACCGGCGCAGTGCGGCGGCGCCTGAGGCGCCGCGCGATGCGCAGAACAAGTTGCTCGAAGAGTTGAAGCTCGACCGCGAGCGGCTGCAAAAGGCGGGCCAGCACGTGACAGCAGATGAGGTTGTCTTGGTGGGTCGCTACCAGTCGAGCGCGCGCAGCTACAACGAGCGGGCCGCCGCCCGCGACGCCAAGGTCGTCGACTGGAATCAACGCAACGCTGCCGCCGTCGACGCCAACGTGAATCTACAAGAGGCGCGGGCGCTGTGGCTCAGCGAATGCGCCAACCGTGCGTACCTCGAGGACGACGAAGTCGCCATCAAGGCGGGCAAATAGAGCTGCACAAAGAGGCATGAGCATGAAACGAACCGATGACTTCACACCCGCGGCAACCAGCGCGGCCGCCAACCCGCTGCTGCAGGACTGGGTCACTCCCTACGCACTGCCGCCGTTTGCGGCGCTGCGTCCGGCGCACTTCGAGCCCGCACTGCGCGAGGCGGTGCGGCACCACCATGCCGAGTTGGACGCCATCGCTGCCCAGTCCGTGGCGCCGAGTTTTGACAATACGGTGGCGCGCTTCGACGCCTCTGGCCGGCTGCTCGCACGCGTGGACAATGTGTTCCACAACCTGTGCGCGTCGGAAACCTCTGCCGAGCTGCAGTTGGTGCAGCGCGACATGGCGGGGCCGATGGCGGCTCACTCCAACGCGGTGTACATGCACGCCGGCCTGTTCGCGCGCCTCGATGCGCTGCATGAACGGCGCGCCGCCCTGGGTCTGAGCGCGGAGCAATTGCGCCTGCTCGAGCAGACGCACCTCGACTTCGTGCGTGCCGGCGCCCGGCTCGCGCCGGCTGCGCAGCGGCGCTACGCAGCGCTGATGGAGCGTCTGGCGGAATTGACCACGCAGTTCGGCCAGAACGTGCTGGCTGACGAGAGCCAGTACCGTCTGGTGCTGACAGGCGAGTCCGAGCTTGCGGGCCTGCCCGCCTTCGTGCGCGCGGCGGCCCGGCAGGCGGCGGCCGAACGCGGGCTCGAGGGCCATGTCATCACCCTGTCGCGCTCCCTGCTGGTGCCTTTCCTGAGTTTCAGCGAGCGCCGTGAGCTGCGTGAGCAGGCCTGGCGCGCCTGGACCAGCCGCGGTGAACACGCTGGCGCCAGCGACAACCGGGCCATCGTGCGCGAGATCCTGCAATTGCGCAGCGAACAGGCGGCGCTGCATGGTCTCCCCAGTTACGCCGACTACGCGCTGACCAACACCATGGCCCGCGAGCAGGGTGCGGTGCAGCGGCTGCTCGACAACGTCTGGCAGCGCGCGCTGCCCGCCCTCGAGCGCGAGCGCGGTCAACTGCTGGCGCTGATGCGCGACGAAGGTGTCACGCAGGCTATCGAGCCCTGGGACTGGCGCTATTGGTCCGAGAAAGTGCGCCAGCGTACTTACGCGCTCAACGACGCCGAGATCAAACCCTACTTCCCGCTCGACCGCATGGTGGCCGCGGCATTCGATTGCGCCGAACGTTTGTTCGGCATGCGTTTTGTCGAGCGCGCCGACCTGCCGGTCTACCACCCCGACGTCAAGGCCTACGAGATGCGCGATCGCGCCGGCCGCGTCGCCGGCATCTTCCTGCACGACAACTTTGCGCGCCCGAGCAAGCGCAGCGGTGCGTGGATGAGCTCGCTGCGCCAGCAAACGAGGAACGGCGGCGAGGTGATCCCGATCGTCGTCAACAACAACAACTTCGCCAAGGCCGCGCCGGGTGAGCCCACGCTGCTGTCGTTCGACGATGTGCGTACGCTGTTCCACGAATTCGGGCACGGCCTGCATGGCCTGTTGTCGAGTGTCGGCTATGAGCGGCTGTCGGGCACCAACGTACTGCGCGATTTCGTCGAACTGCCCTCGCAGTTGTTCGAGCACTGGATGAGCGAACCTGCCGTCCTGCGCCGCCATGCGCGGCATGTGCAGACCGGCGAGCCCATCCCTGATGCGCTGATTGAGCGTCTGGCCGCGGCACGCCAGTTCGGTCAGGCCTTCGAGACCGTGCGCTACACCGCCAGCGCGCTGACCGACATGGCCGTGCACGCCCTGCCCAATGGGCAGGTACCCGACGATGTGGTGGCCTTTGAAGCCCAGGTATTGCGCGAGCGCGGACTGCCACCGGGTGTCGGCCTGAATCACCGCTTCACGCACTTCCAGCATCTGTTCGCGGGCTCGGGCTACGCCGCCGGCTATTACGTGTACCTATGGGCCGAGGTGCTTGACGCCGACGCCTACGACGCGTTCGTCGAGGCCGGTGATCCATTCGATGCGGTCACGGCGACACGCCTGCGGCGCCACATCTACTCGGCCGGCGACAGTGTCGAACCCGGGGTGACCTACGCGGCCTTCCGCGGACGTGCGGCGAAGATCGAGCCGATGCTGAAGAAGCGCGGGCTATTGCAACCGGCTTGAACTTCCCTCGGGGGGCGTGTGCGCAGCGAGCTGGGGGCCGTCATTGCAGGCCAGCGCCGGGCCGCTCCCGAGCGGCCTGAGCTCCCCCTCGGGGGGCGCGAGCGCAGCGAGCTGGGGGCCGTCAATTCGGCCGTTTGGTCAGGCGCATCGTGTCGTTGTCGCGCTTCATCTGAAAGCGCATGAGGAAACTGTTGCCTAGCAACACATGCTCCATCGCCGTGGGCATCACCACGGCTTGCACATTGGCGACCTCGACCTCGCCCACGCGCACGGACGACAGCGTCACCATGCTGATCGGGACGCGGCCATTGGCAGTCCCGGCAAAGCCGCGCGGTGCGTTCTTGTAGTCGACGCCCAGCCGATCGGCGTCTGACTGACCCATCGCGATGGCCGTAGCGCCGGTGTCAACCAGAAAACTCACCGCCTTGCCATTGATCTGACCGTGGGTCGTAAAGTGGCCGCCGCCGGTGGCCGTCAACACGATTTCATTGACGCCGATGCCACGGGCAGCACTCGCGGCATCGCCGACGCGAACCTGGCTGGCGCCGGCAACCAGCAGCCGGCGCTGCCCGTGGACATCGACTTCGGCCTGGGTTGCCGACAGCGACAGCAGCCGTACGCCTTGCACCGTGGCACCGACCTCGACCACCCGAGGCACGCCGTCAATCACCAGCAGCGCCTGGCGGCTGCCCATGCTGCCGTTGAGCGTCACGGTTTGCGCGCACGCCGGCGCGCCCAGGGCCAGCAGCGCGGTCGCCATCAGTGCTGCGCAGCGCATGCGGCTCAGTCGCGGAAGTTTTCGAACTTCAATGGCACCTCGGTGATCTCGCGTCTCAACAGGGCGATCACTGACTGCAACTCGTCGCGCTTGGCTGAGGTGATGCGCACACTGTCACCCTGGATCGCGGCCTGTGCCTTGAGTTTGCTTTGCTTGACCAGGGTCTGGATCTTTTTAGCCAACTCGCTGTCGATGCCGCACTTGACGCCCACCGGCTGGCGGACCTTGTCGCCGCCGGCCTTCTCGATCTTGGCGCTGTCGTCGAGAAAGCGCATGTCCACGCCGCGTTTGGCCAGCTTGGCCAGCAGGATGTCCTTGACCTGGCCGATTTGGAAGTCGTTGTCGGCGTGCAGCATCAGGTCGCGCTCCTTGGCGCCCTTCTCCGTCAAGTCGATCCTGGCGCCCGAACCCTTGAAATCGAAGCGCGTGCCGATTTCCTTGTTGCTCTGCTCCACGGCGTTGCGCAACTCCACGAAGTCGGGTTCGAGAACGGTGTCGAAGCTGGGCATTGGTAAACGCAGACTGTTGCGGTCGTGGCGCGCTGATGGGTCAAAATTCTCCCATGTCCCATGCCACTGTAGCCGCTTCGCCCTTCGAGCATGGTGTAAACCTGCGCACATTCAACAGCTTCGGGCTGCCCGCGGTGGCCCACACGCTGGTGCGCATCGACAGCGACGCTGCGCTGCGGCGCGTGGTCGACCATCCGGAGTTGGGACGTGCGCCCAAGTTCATCCTGGGTGGCGGCAGCAATGTGATCTTCACCCGCGATCCGCAGGCCGTGGTCCTGAAGGTCGAAGTTCGCGGCTTGCGCCTGGTGCAGGAGCGTCCCGAGGCCTGGATCGTCGAGGCCGGCGCCGGCGAGAACTGGCAGGACACCGTGGCCTGGACGCTGGCGCAGGGCTGGCCCGGGCTGGAGAACCTGGCGCTGATCCCGGGCTGTGTGGGTGCGGCGCCGGTGCAGAACATCGGCGCCTACGGTGTCGAGTTGAAGGATCGTTTCCACTCGCTCGACGTGGTTGACCTGGTCACCGGCCGCAGCGTGACCTTCGATGCGGCGATGTGCCGGTTCGGCTACCGCGACAGCGTGTTCAAGCACGAGCTGGCAGGCAAGGGCGTCATCACCCGCGTGCGCTTTGCGCTGCCCAGGCCTTGGCAACCGGTGTTCGGCTACCTCGAGCTCGAACGCAAGCGGCACGAGACGGGAATTGCGGCGCCCGATGCGCGAACCATCTTCGATTGGGTCTGCGCAATCCGGCGCGGTAAGCTGCCTGACCCGGCCTTGATTGGCAACGTGGGTAGCTACTTCAAGAACCCTGTGGTCACCGTCGAGCAGTGCCGCGACATCATCGGGCGCGATCCCGAGGTGGTGCACTACCCTATGCCCGACGGCAGCGTCAAGTTGGCCGCAGGCTGGTTGATCGATGCCTGCGGCTGGAAGGGCAAGTCAATCGGCCGTGCTGGCGTCTATGAAAAGCAAGCCCTGGTGCTGGTCAATCGTGGCGGCGCGTCGGGCGCGGAGGTCTTGACGCTGGCGCAGGCCATTCAAGAGAGCGTTTATGGGCGATTCGGCATTCGGCTGGAGCCTGAGCCTGTTGTTGTGTAGGTTGTTCTCGTGCCGAGTCGGCGCCGGGAGTGCCCCGGCAGGCAGTCACTTTGGTGCCCGCCGGGGCACCCCGGCGCCGACTCGGCACGAGAACAACCTACACAACAACAGGCTCAGGCTCCAGCCGAATGCCGAATCGCCCATAAACGCTCTCTTGAATGGC
>JANMSS010000164.1:0-21671 GCA_031389585.1 Burkholderiales bacterium
GCATCGAAGCCGGCGTGGCGGCGCTGGCCCGCGTGTTGCGCAAGGCGGAGGCGGCGTTGTGATCGCCGCCGGGCCGCTCCCAAGGCGATCGCGCCCCCTCGGGGGGGGCGGCGCGCAGCGCCCAGGGGGCCACATGATCGCCGCCGGGCCGCTCCCAAGGCGATCGCGCCCCCTCGGGGGGGCGGCGCGCAGCGCCCAGGGGGCCACATGATCGCCGCCGGGCCGCTTCACGCAACTCGATGTCTTCACCGACCGCGCGTTGCTCGGCAACCCGCTGGCGGTCGTGCACGGCGCCGACGGCCTGAGCGACGCGCGCATGGCTGCCTTTGGGCGCTGGACCAATCTGTCGGAGACCACCTTTTTGCTGCCCCGACCGACCCGCGAGCCGACTACCGCGTGCGCATCTTCACGCCGCGCCACGAGCTGCCGTTTGCCGGTCACCCCACGCTCAGCAGCTGTCGGGCCTGGCTCGACGCCGGCGGCGTGGCGCGCGACACCGGTGTGGTCGTCAGCAATGCGGCGTCGGGCTGGTGCGGGTGCGTCGCGATGGCGAACGCCTGGCCTTTGCGGCGCCGCCGCTGCGGCGCAGCGGGCCGCTCGACGACGCAACGCTGGCGCAGATCGTTGCCGCGCTTGGTGTCGACGCCGCCGACGTGCTGCACCACCAATGGGTCGACAACGGCCCCGGCTGGTCTGCAGTGATGTTGCGTTCGGCCGCGCAGGTGCTGGCGCCGACGCCCGACAAGCGGGCGGTCGGCGAACTCAAGCTGGGCGTGGTCGGCGCCTACGACGCCGGCAACGAAGTGCAGTTCGAAGTGCGGGCCTTCATCCCGAGCGACGCGGTGGCCGAAGATCCCGTCACCGGCAGCCTCAACGCCGGCCTGGCACAGTGGCTGATCGGCGCCGGCATTGCGCCGCCGCGTTACGTGGCGGCACAGGGTGCCGCACTCGGCCGTGCCGGCCGCGTGTTCGTCGAATCCGATGATGTGGACGTCTGGATCGGCGGCCATGTCAGTGCCTGCATCGAGGGCACGGTGCAGCTATGACGACCGGTTGCGAGGTCGACCATCTGGTGGTCGTCGCCACCACGCTCGACGACGGCGCTCGCTGGTGCGAGGCCACGCTGGGCATCACACCCGGGCCCGGCGGCCGGCATGCGCTGATGGGCACCCACAACCGCTTGTTCAGCATCGCCGGGCAAGCCTTCCCGAACGCGTACTTCGAGATCATTGCCATCGATCCGGCAGCACCGCCACCGGCACGCGTCCGCTGGTTCGGCCTGGATACGCTTCGCCTCGACGACGGACCGCGCCTGGTGCACTTCGTCGCCCGCACTGCGGCGATTGTCGCTCGCTGCGATGCCTTGCGCGCCGCGGGCCTCGAGTCCGGCCCGGCGATTGCGGCATCGCGCGACACGCCCGAAGGCCGATTGGAGTGGCGCATTTCGGTACGCGACGACGGCCGCCTGCTCGCTGGTGGGGCGCTGCCCACGCTGATCGAATGGGGCGCGCGGCACCCGGTCGCTACGATGCCGGTTTCGGGCGTTACGCTGCGTGCAGTGTCGCTGCGCGGGCTGACAAGCCAGGCCGCGCAGGCGCTGCAACTGCGCGGCGTCGAGATCGCAGTGGGCGCGGGCCCGCCGATCACGGCCACGCTTGAGACGCCACGTGGCACCATCACCCTCGCATCGTATTGACCGACCCGACCCGCCCCCTGTCACGTGAAATGGCAATGACCGAAGAACTGTTCCGCGAAGATGCCACGCTGCGCGAATGCCGCGCTACGGTGCTCGCGCTCGCCGAGGGCGGCGTGATCCTTGACCGCACCGTGTTCTACCCGCTCGGTGGCGGGCAGGCGGGCGACTGCGGCGTGTTGCAGCGGGTCGACGGTCGAGGTGTCGCGATCGTCCAGACGCGCAAGAGCAAGGAGCATCCAGGCGCGGTGTTGCACCTGCCCGCACCGGACACGGATCTGTCATGGTTGTTGCCGGGCACGGCGCTGACTGCACAGATCGACTGGGCGCGCCGCCACCGCCATATGCGCTTTCACACCACCACACACTTGCTGTGCGCCCTGGTGCCGCATCCGGTGGATGGGTGCTCGATCACCGCCGACTATGCGCGGCTGGATTTCCACATGACCGAGCCGCTCGACAAGGAGGTCTTGACGGCCGGCCTGGCGCGCTTGGTGGCCGAGGCCCACCCAGTGCACCACCGCTGGATCGCCGAGGCCGAACTCGACGCCAACCCCGGCCTGGTGCGCAGCATGAGCGTGCAGCCGCCACGCGGCCTGGGCCGCGTGCGCGTGCTCGAGATAGAAGGCGTCGACGTGCAGCCCTGCGGCGGCACTCACGTGGGCAACACGGCCGAGATCGGCGCCGTGGTGGTGACCAAGATCGAGAAAAAGAGTGCCATGACCCGCAGGGTCGTGCTCGGCTTCGCATAGCAGGCCGCACAAAAGCCAAAGCCCGCCGAAGCGGGCTCTTCGTCAGTGCAATGGAACTGCGACGACTACTGCGGTTTCTGGTAGGCGTCGTGGCAGGCCTTGCAGCTCTCGCCGACGGCGCCTGCGGCGGCCTTGATCTGGTCGAGGCTGCAGGTCTTGCCGGCAGCGGCGAGCTTGAGCACGTCTTCCTGGCTCTTCGCGATGGCGGCTTTGAACTTGTCCTTTTCGCTCCAGATCTCGGGCTTGGCCCGGGTGTTGCCCTTGTCGCTGCCGTCGATGAACGCCGCGAACTGCAGGCGGTTGAGCGTGGCAATGATCTCGGTCTGGTCCGCGGCGACCTTGGCATCGAACGGCACCTGGCCGTTGATCATGGCGAAGATGCGTGCCAAGTGATTGCCTTGCAGTGACATCGCGCTCTGGCGGTACTTGATCGCAGCGTCAGCGTTGCGGTATTGGGCCGCCGCTGGCAATGCTGTCAGAGCCCCCGCAATTCCGAGCGCGACGGCGGCGAGGGTGGGGCGGTACTTCATCGACTGCATGCGAGTGGCTCCTTGTGGGGTATGGGCGCGCGTGCCCCGTCTGTCTTGCGACCGGTGTGGGTGCATTCAGTGTACGCAGGCGAGGGTATCGCCCTTGCGCGCTACGGGTAAGTCCTGGTATCGAACTTGGCCTGTGTTTCAGCCGCGCGTTATCGTTGCGTCCCGTCGCCTTGCCTACTGTCCAAAACATGAGTCCTGAGCAGCCCGAGCCCGCGCTTCAATCCGTTCGCGTGTGGGACCTGCCAACGCGGCTGTTCCATTGGATTCTGACGCTGACCGTGATCGGCTCGCTGGTCACTGGCCAGATCGGCGGCAACGCGATGATCTGGCACACGCGGCTCGGTCTGCTGGTGTTGGCCTTGCTGGTGTTTCGCCTGGTCTGGGGCTTCGCCGGCGGTTACTGGTCGCGATTTGCCTCTTTCCTCTATGGCCCGCGCTGCGTGCTGGCGTATCTGCGCGGCGACTCCGGCCCCGGCGGGCGCTACGAAATCGCCCACAGCCCCGTCGGCGCACTGTCGGTGTGGGCGCTGCTCAGTTTGCTGACGGTGCAGGTGGCCACCGGCCTGGTGGCCGACGACGAGGTCGCCACCACCGGGCCGCTGAATCGTTTTGTCGCGAGCACCACGGCAACCGCGGCCAGTGCCTGGCACGAGGGGGTGGGCAAGGTTTTGCTGATCGTGCTGGTCACTTCCCATGTGGCCGCGGTGCTCTATTACCTTTGGCGCAAGCGCAAGAACCTGATCGCGCCGATGATTCATGGTGATATGCCGCTGCCCCGGGGCACAACACCGTCGGCGGACCATGCCGGCCGGCGCATCGGGGCGCTGGCATTGGCTGCGGCCGCTGTGGCGCTGGCCTGGTGGATTGGCAGCCTCGGCACCGCATGAGTGCCACGCCAGTGATCAACTTGTTGACGCCGGTCACACCGGCGCAACTCAATGCCGCCCGCCAGATTTTTCGCGACTACGCGACCAGCATCGGCGTCGATCTGTGTTTCCAGAACTTCGATGCCGAACTTGCCGCCTTGCCGGGTGAGTACGTCGGGCCACAAGGGGCGCTGCTGCTGGCGATGGTTGACGGCGAGGTCGCCGGCTGCGGCGCGCTTCGCCCGCTGGTCGATGTGGATTACGCCAACGCCTGCGAGATGAAGCGGTTGTTCGTGCGACCGGCGTTTCGCCAGTTCGGCCTGGGCCGCGCTTTGGCGCAGGCCCTGCTCGACCGCGGCCGGCAGGCCGGCTACTCGGCCATGCTGCTCGACACGCTGGACGACATGGAAGCCGCACGCGGCCTGTACGCCAGCCTGGGCTTCGAGGAAATCCCGCCGTACTACTTCAACCCGATGGCGGGCGCGCACTACCTGAAGGCCGACCTGGGATGAAAAAGAGGTGGCCGCAGCCACCTCTTTTTTTCATTTGCCACCTGAAGGGATCAGGCCGCGTTCAACCACATTGCGGTGTCGAACGCGCTGCTCATCAAGGGCATGTTCATGCCGAAACGGGCGTTCGCCGCCGCAGCCTTGGCTGCTGCCGCGTTCTTCGCCTTGCTGCCAGCCTCGACGCCGACGCTGTTGCTTGTGGGGGCCACATCCACCGCCCGCTCCCATGACCCGATTTCCGGGGAGCGGGCTACTGAAAAGAATAGAAGCACCTGAAGGGTATTTTTCGCTCCGCCCAGAAGTCGGCGGCATCGCGAAACGCGTCGAGCAACTGCTCGCGCGTTTCGCGGTCGAAGCGCGGGTTGTCGGGCAACTGTTCAAGCACGACCACGAAGCCCGGCTGCGCGCCCGACTTCTGCACCGTGTCCGTGATGCAGTCGTAGAGCGCGTCGAGGTTCTTACCGAAGTACGACGGGAAGGCGAAGGCCTCGGCAATGCCTTCGAGCACTTCCTGCTTGGACTGTGCGGTTGCCACGTTGGCGTAGAGGAAATGCTGGCCGGCGTCGCGCGCGGCCTGCATCAGATCCTCGACGCGGTAGGCGCGGATCGACTGAACGATATTTGGACGGACTGTCTGCAAGAGCATGGTCGCGTACCTCCTGAGGTCAAAGAAAGAAAACGAATCCTGGTTCGGCGCCGGCTCATTGCACGATGCGCTTGAAGCTCGCGTAATGGTCGGCGGTGTAATAGCAAGTCTGCGGTGCGGTCGCTTCGCGGCCTCCGCAAACGATGCGCCGTGCTCCGCGCGAATGCGAGCCCGGCGTCTTGACGGTGTATTCGCGGTAGTAGCCGCGACTCTCTTGAGGCAACGACCGCTCGCGATTGCCGAACACTGTTCCGTCCTTGGCATTAGCAAACGGACCGCCGCTGCGAATCAGTTGCTCAGTCTGGCGGGCCTCGGCCGGCAGGTTCGCCAGCGCCACAGTGACCAAGTCGTGACCAGCGCAGTGCGCATGGGCAGACGTAAACACTGCGGCCGCCATAAAAATAGCAAGCCCTAACTTATGAAGTGGCCCTGAGGGCAACGAGCGGCTTGCCGAGCCTGTGATTGCGCCTGCGAACGCCACGGGTTAACCCTGAAAATTCAAACGCGCATGGTACTGGATCGGCAAGAAAAGCTCAAGCCATTGCCCACAATTGGGGCAGACTCCCTAAGTGGATTGCGAGCGCACACTCCGTATAAAAGCTAGTGTAGATCTATTGTTGAAACGGAATCCCCGCTTCGAGTGTGCGCGCAATTCGCGCCCGCTGCGCTGCACCAATCAGCGTGTGGCGTTGGCGTCGGCGACGGTCAATGCGGTCATGTTGACGATGCGCCGCACGGTGGCTGACGCCGTCAGGACGTGGACCGGCTTGTCGGCACCCAGCAGCACCGGGCCGATCGCAATGCCACCGCCGGCGGCCGTCTTGAGCAGGTTGTAGGCAATGTTGGCGGCGTCGATGTTGGGCAGCACCAGCAGGTTGGCGTCACCCTGCAGCGTGCTGCGCGGCATGACCGCAGCCCGCGCCGCGCCATCGAGGGCGACGTCGCCGTGCATTTCGCCATCGACCTCGAGCCATGGGGCCTGCTCGCGCAGCAGGGCCAGCGTGCGGCGCATCTTCTGCGCGCTGGGCAACTCGCTGCTGCCGAAATTGGAGTGCGACAACAGGGCCGCCTTGGGCTGCACACCGAAGCGCAGCATCTCTTCGGCGGCCATCACGGTGATCTCGCACAGCTCCTCGGCTGAAGGGTCGGCGTTGACATGGGTGTCGACGAGGAACAGCTGCCGCCCAGGCAGCATCAGCCCGTTCATGCAGGCATAGACACGCACGTCCTGCACGGTGCTCGGGCTGCCGCCCTGGCGCTTGCCGATGACCTGGTCGATGTAGTGCAGGTGGGCATGGGTCGTGCCCCACGTGCCGCAAAGCATGCCGTCGACCTCGCCCTTGTGCAGCAACATCGCCCCGATCAGTGTCAGGCGGCGGCGCATCTCGATCTTGGCCATCTGGGCTGTGACGCCCAGGCGCTCGGTCATGACATGGTAGGTCTGCCAGAAGTCGCGATAACGATCGTCATGTTCGACATTGACGATGTCGTAGTCGACGCCTTCGCGCAGGCGCAGCCCGAAGCGTTCGATGCGCTGTGCGATCACCGCCGGCCGGCCGATCAGCGTCGGCCGCGCCAGCCCTTCATCCACCACCACTTGCACCGCGCGCAGCACGCGCTCTTCTTCACCCTCTGCGTACGCCACGCGCTTGGCCTTGGCCTGCTTGGCCAAGGCAAAGATAGGCCGCATCATGGTGCCCGAGGCGTAGACAAAGGCCTGCAGCCGCTCGCGGTAGGCCGCCATGTCGGTGATCGGCCGGATCGCCACGCCCGATTCCGCCGCGGCCTGGGCCACGGCGGGGGCGATCTTCATCATCAGCCGCGGGTCGAAGGGCTTGGGAATCAGGTACTCGGGGCCGAATGACAGGTTCGCACCGGCGTAGGCCGCGGCAACCACTTCGCTCTGCTCGGCCTGCGCCAGTTCGGCAATGGCGCGGACCGCAGCAATCTCCATTTCGTCGGTGATCGTCGTCGCCCCGCAGTCGAGCGCGCCGCGGAAGATGTAGGGGAAACACAAGACGTTGTTGACCTGGTTCGGGTAGTCGGTGCGGCCGGTGGCCATGATGGCGTCGTCGCGCACGGACTTGACTTCCTCGGGCGAAATCTCGGGCGTCGGGTTGGCCAGTGCAAAAATGATCGGCCGCTTGGCCATCGCCTTGACCATGGCGGGCTTGAGCACCCCGGCGGCCGACAGGCCGAGGAAGACGTCGGCGCCGACGATCACTTCGGCCAGCGTGCGATGCGGCGTCTCCTGTGCAAACTCGGCCTTGTCGGGGTCCATCAACTCGGTGCGGCCCTTCCAGACGACACCGGCCAGGTCGGTCGCGACGATGTTCTGTCGCGGCACGCCGAGCTTGAGCAGCAGGTTCAGGCAGGCCAGCGCCGCGGCACCCGCGCCCGAGGTCACCAGCTTGACCTTCGTGATGTCCTTGCCGGCCACTTTCAGGCCATTGAGCAGGGCCGCGCCGACGACGATCGCGGTGCCATGCTGGTCGTCGTGGAAGACGGGGATCTTCATGCGCTCGCGCAGCTTGCGCTCGACATAGAAACAATCCGGCGCCTTGATGTCCTCGAGGTTGATGCCGCCGAAGGTGGGCTCCAGCGCCGCGATCACGTCGACCAGCTTGTCGAGGTTGTTCTCGTTGATCTCGAGGTCGAAGACGTCGATGCCGGCGAACTTCTTGAACAGCACCGCCTTGCCTTCCATCACCGGTTTGGCCGCCAACGGGCCGATGTTGCCCAGGCCCAGCACCGCAGTGCCATTGGTCACGACGGCCACCAGGTTGCCGCGCGCGGTGTAGCGGTGCGCATTGCGTTCGTCGGCGACGATCTCCTCGCAGGCCGCTGCCACGCCCGGCGAATAGGCCAGGGACAGGTCGTGCTGGTTGATCAGCTGCTTGGTGGCCGCGATCGCGATCTTGCCCGGGGTCGGGAACTCGTGATACTCGAGGGCGGCGCGTCGCAGTTCGGCGCTCTTGGCTTCCTGGGTCGACATAGTGGGGGCTTGGGTAAAGGCAGAGGGACGCGGTCGATCGTCGATGATGCCGCATGACCGCAGCCAGCACCATAGCCGCAGCGCGGCTTGCGACCCATGCGCGAAAGTGCGTATCGGCAGTGCGCGGTGGTGCGCAATACTGGCCCGCAGCATGATTCCCGCCACACCCGACGCCGCGCAGACGGCCCCGATGTTTCGCACCGCGCATCGCGGGCGGCGTGCGCTGTTGTGGGGCCTGCTGGTCGTCCTGTTGGCGGTGGCGCAGACACTCCTGGTGCTGCTGGCGCTGAACTACGAAGCGACTCGGGCCCAGAATCGCACCGAGTCAGTGGCCGCGGCGGCCGCGGCTCATCTGCGTCAGGGCCTGACGCGCGACTTGCGGGGCCTGCAGGCCCTGCTGTGGAACGAACCGGCGCCAGCGCAGTGGCGCAGCGACGCCAGCGCCCTGATGCGCGCACGCCGCGAACTGGTGCGTGTCGAGCGCCGTGATGCGTCCTTTCGCATCGAGGATGCAGTCCAGACGCCCTACGAGGCGATGCTGTTTGCGCCGATTCCGCGCGAGGCGCAAAGCCTGGAAGCGGAGTTTGCGTGCAGCGCAGCGCGACGCAGCGGGGCACCGGCGTATTCACGCAGCTACTTCGTGCCGCAGCCAGGTGGCTATGGGATCGAGGTCATCGACCTGTGCGTGCCGATCTCGTCGCATGGCGGCGCGGCCGGTAGCATGGTGGCGACCTTCTCGTTGCCGGCGCTGCTCGAGGGCGCCCTGGCGGCCGACCCGTCGAACAGCCATGAGCTGAGTTTCGTCGAAGGCGACGGGGCCAGGCTGGCCCGCGCCGGCACCGTGCGCGGGGCCGGCATCTACCGCGCCGAGCACGCCGTCGCCGTGGTCGGGGCTGCACTCAACGTGCGCGCCGACAGCGCCGAGGGCCGGCCGCACCTGATTCCCAACCTCAGCCTGGCGCTGGTGGTCGGTCTGTCGATCGCCCTGTTTGCCCTGGTGATGCTGCTGGCCCGTGACGTGCGCCGCCGCGCAGCGGCCGAAGAACGCCTGGGCGAGGCCTTGGCCTTTCGCAAGGCGATGGAGGACTCGCTGCTCACTGGTCTGCGCGCGCGCGACCTGAGCGGGCGAATCACCTATGTCAACCCGGCCTTCTGCCGCATGGTCGGCTTCGACGCCGATGAGTTGCAACGCGCCGGTGTCCCGCCTTACTGGCCCCCCGAACGCGTCGCCGAGTACACCGCGCGCCAGGCCCGGCGCATGGCGCCCGGCGCCGTCAGCGCTTCGGGCACCGATGCCCGGGTCGGCTACGAGAGTGTCTTCATCCGCAAGCAGGGCGAGCGCTTCCCGGTCATGATTTACGACGCGCCGCTGGTCGACAGCGCCGGCCGCCACAGCGGCTGGATGACCGCAGTGCTGGATGTGACCGACCAGCGCCGCGTTGAAGACCTGTCGCGCCAGCAGCAGGAGCGCCTGCAAGCCACGGCGCGGCTGGCCACCATCGGCGAAATGGCCTCGCTGCTCAGCCATGAGCTGAACCAGCCGTTGACGGCGATCGCCAGCTATGCCAGTGGGTCGCTGAACCTGCTCGACGACCCCGACCCAGAGGAGCGCGAACGGCGCGGTCCGCCGCGCGATTCGCGCGACGAGGAACTGGGGGGCCTGCTGCGCCAGTCCCTGCAGCGCATTGCCGAGCAGGCCGAGCGCGCCGGGCGCACGATCAAGAGCGTGCACGACTTCGTGCGCCGCCGCGAGCAGGCTCGCGAGGCGGTGTCGGCGGCCGTGCTGATTGACGCCGTGCTGCCGCTGGTGCGACTGCAGACCCGAAAGAGCGGCGCGCGCATCGAGGTCGAGGTGCCGGCGCAGCCGCCGCGCGTGTGGGCCGACCGCACCATGGTCGAGCAGGTGTTGCTCAACCTGACGCGCAACGCGATCCAGGCCATGGAGAGCGAAGCCACGCCGCTGGACTCACGCGTGTTGCGCATTGCGGTGCGGCCGGTCGACGGCCATGGCCCGGGCGAGTGGGTCGAATTCCGGATCAGCGACGTCGGTCCGGGTATCGCACCCGAAGTCGTCGAGCGCCTGTTCACGCCGTTCTTCACGACCCGCAGCGAAGGCATGGGGCTGGGCCTGTCGCTGTGCCGCACGGTGGTTGAACAGCACGGCGGCGCGCTCGACTTCGACACCAGCCCAGCCGGCACCACGTTTCGCTTTACGCTGCGCGCTGCGCCGTGATAGATATCGGCCATGCAACCTGCACCGTCTGCCCCGCTCGGCCTGCCGATGGTCTACCTCGTCGATGACGAGGAGGTGCTGCGCGACGCCTTGGCCTGGCTGTTGCGCTCGCGGCGCCTGCTGTCGGAGGCTTTCGCCAGCGCCGAGGCCTTCGAGGCCATGATTGACGCGCGCCTGGCGCAACATGGCGGGCCCTGGCCGACGGCGCCGTCGGCGGTGTTGCTCGACGTGCGCATGCCCGGCATGAGCGGGCTGGCATTGTTCGATCGGCTGCATGAACGTGGCCTGCTGCCGGTGCTGCCGGTGATCTTTCTGACCGGCCACGGCGATGTGCCCACCGCCGTCTCGGCGGTCAAACGCGGCGCCTTCGACTTCGTCGAGAAACCATTCTCAGACAATGCGCTGGTCGATCGCATCGAGCAGGCGCTGGCGGCCAGTCGCGCTTTCCTTGAATCGCAGCGGGCGCATGGTGGTGTGGCGCGCGCGGTGGCCGAACTGACCGAGCGCGAGCGCGAGGTGATGCAACTGGTGATCGACGGCAAGCCCAACAAGCTGATCGCCGACGCGCTGGACATCAGCGTGCGCACCGTCGAAGTGCACCGCGCTCGCGTCTTCGACAAGATGAGCGTCAAGTCGGCCGTCGAGTTGGCCAACCTGCTGCGCAGCGCTCGTTAGCCGTCCTGCGGCGCGGGGTAGCGCACGGCGACGATTTCGATGCGTTCGGGGCCGCGTGGCGTGGCCAATGTCACCTCATCGCCCTCGCGCGCCTTCAGCAGCGCGCGCGCGATCGGCGAAATCCAGCTCACTTCGCCACCCAGGTGGTCGACCTCGTCGATGCCCTTGATGGTGATGGTGCGTTCTTCGCCCTGGTCGTTGACGAAGCTCACTGTCGCGCCGAAGAAGACCTGGTCGCTACCGTGGTGCAGTGCCGGGTCGGCGACTTCGGCGATATCCAGTCGCTGGGTCAGAAAGCGGATGCGGCGGTCGATCTCGCGCAGGCGCTTCTTGCCGTACAGGTAGTCGCCGTTCTCCGAGCGGTCGCCGTTCTTGGCCGCCCACGACACGACCTCGACAACCTTCGGCCGTTCGTCGTCGAGCAGCGTCAACAACTCGGCGCGCAGCCGGGCGTAACCGGCAGGCGTGAGGTAGTTCTTGGCGCCCACAGGCAACGGCGGCGCAGGCGGCATGCCCTCGTCGTCATCGGCGTTGTCGTCGCTTTCCTTCGTGAAGGCCTTGTTCACGACTGTCGACTCCCAAGGCACAACGGGCCACGCGATTGCTCGTGTGACCCGTTGATTCGATTGGTGCGGCTGGCAGGATTCGAACCCACGACCCCTTGGTTCGTAGCCAAGTACTCTATCCAACTGAGCTACAGCCGCGAAGCCGCGAAGTATATCAGCGGCGCACACCGGCGCCGGGGCCACTCGGCGCCGTCATGGCGCTACTCGATGGCGGCGGCGGCTTCGTGGCAGCGTGCGGCACGCGACTCGTCGCCCTCGGCGCGAGCCAGAGCGGCCAGGCGGCGCCAGGCGGCTCGGCGTGCCGCGCTGGCGAGCGTTGGCGATGCGGCAGCGCGCTCGAGCGGCGCACGCGCCTTGCCCCACAGTTGGCGCTCTGAATAGGCGCTGCCGACGGCGGCCTGCACGGCGGCGTCACCCGGCAACGCGCGCTCTGCAGCTTCCAGGCGCGGCAGCCAATCTGCGGGCAGGCCGGGCAGGTTGTCGATCAGCGCAAGGGCCACGGCATCGCGCTCGTCGCTGTCGAGTTCCGACAGCCGTTGCCACCCTGGCAGCAGCCATTGGCGGCCACGCCCCGTTGCCCCCAGACGGGCGGCACATTCGGCGGCGCGGGCCGCGATGCGCACATCGGCGTGGTCGGTGCTGTCAAGGTCGCCCCACGCGCGCTCGAGCTGCTCAGAGTCGCGCGCTGCATCCAAGGTCTCGCCAGCCAGGGATCGCAGCAGGCTCTGCCCCGCGCTGTGCGAAAACGCCTGGTGCTTGGCCAGCAGGCGCGCGGTGCGCAGGGCTTCGCCGAACTGGCCGGCCAGTCGCTGAGCCTGCAGCTTGAGCCGCAGTGCCTGCGTGCGCCGCGCCACGCCGGCCGGCAACTCCGCCAGCAGCGCCAGTGCGTGCGTGGGGTCACGGTCGTCGAGCGCCCACTCCGTCGCCAGCAAGGCCACGCCGTCGTCGCTGCCACGTTGCATCGGACCCGATCGACGGCGCAGGCGGCGCAATTGCGCCAGCTGCCGGTCGCGCTGCGGCCGGTCTTGCAGGCGGTGCAGGCTGGCGCCGCACAGCAAGTGCGCCAGCGTGCGGGTCTGCAGGTCGCCAATGAGTTCGGGTGTGGCCTCGTGAATCGCCACGGCACGTTCGGCGGCCTTGCGCGCACGGCTGTAGCGGGCGCCGAAATATTCGGCCAGCGCTTCGCGCAATGCCGCTTGCGCCGCGCGCTCGCGCCGCCGCACCCGCCAGTCCCGGGCGCGGGACGGTAGGGTCGTCAGCGACTGCAACGCGCGCATCGCAAAGAGCAACACCAGGCAGGTCAGCAGCAGGGCGATGACGAACAGGTTCAGCGACACGTCCAACCGCCAGCCGCTCCAGTACAGGCTGACCAGCCCGTCGTTGGAGCCGAGCGTGGTGGCCGCGACGACCGCGGCCACGAACAGCAGCACCAGCCAGATCACGCCACGCATCACGGAACCTCAGCGGCCCGCGGCCGCAGTGGCCAGTGCGGCCAGCGTCTCGTCCGGGCGTGGCACGCCAGTCTGGCGGGCCTGCGTCGAAACCTGGCGCAGCATGTCGCCGACAGCGATCACGCGTTTGGAGCTGCGGTCGAAGTAGCGATTGAGCGCGGTCTGTGCCTCACGGATGTCGGACTGCGCAATCTCGAACTGGCGCGACAGCAGCGCCAGGCGCGCGTTGAGCAGGCGCAGTTTCAGGTTCTCTCGCACGAAGAATTGCTGCTCGGGCGCGACCAGCATGGCTTCCGGATGGTCGATTTGTGTCACCCGTACAAGCGCGCGGATCTCGTCGCTGACTTGGGCACGGGCTTGTCGCCACCACTGCAACGCGCGGCCGCGCCAGTCGTTGTCGACGGGCGCGGCCGCGGCCGGCGCACTGGCCGGGCGTGGTGCCACCGCGGCTTTGCCGCGCGGCTCGGCAACGGCGAGCAGCGGCAACTCGTCGACCAGCCGCACGGCTTCGTCCAGGCGCACGCTGAGGCTCGCGATATCGACCGCGCCCAGCGCCTTGACGCGATCGAGATCGCGATTCACGGCGCGGCGCACGCGTTCCAGGCGCGGTTGGTTGTAGCGAGCCAGGCGTTCGTCGGCCTGTTTGAGCGTGGCCACCAGCGGCTCGGCGCTGCCGGTGAGCGCGCTTTGCTGCAAGGCCACGCGCACGGCGGCCTCGACGTCGGCGACCACGTTTTCGTCACGCGAGCGCGAAACCGATTGCAGCAACTCTTCGATCTGCGAGCGCTGCATCGCGTTCTCAGCGACCCGCGCTTCAAGCAGCGCGGTCTTGGCTGCGGCATCACGCGCCAACTCCTGCGCGGCGCGGGCCACCGTGCGCGCTTCGGCGGCTTGCGCCTGGCTGTCGGCCTGGCGCCCGACCAGTTCCTGTTCAAGCGCCATGACGCGGCGCTGGGTGGTCCATGCCAGGGCCAGGGCGGCCACGGTGAGCAGCAGCGCCAGGATGGCCACGATCGCCAGCCAGCGTGCGGCGGGTGGACGGGGCAAGGCGGGCGTGGCGTCGTGGGTCGGAGGGCTCGCGGCGTCGCTGGGGGCAGGCGTATTCAAGGTGGCGAGGATTGTAGGCAGGCCTCGATTTCGACGAGGCTGGCGCGCACCGCGTCGATCGTCGGCGGTGCCTCGAACACGCGGCCAAAGCCGAGTTCGCGTGCACGCTCGGCAATGCGCGGGTGCGAGGCGAGTGCCTGTGCAGCGCCCCAGTCGGCGTGGCCCGCAAGCTGCGGCAAGTAGCCCACAGCTTCCGCGCTCGACAGCCACCAGAGGTGCGAGCCCGGCTCGGCGAGGGCGCGCTCCAGCCGCGTCCGCTCGGTGGCGTTGGGCTGCGCCGGGCCGCGGTGGTAGGCCTGCGTGAAGTGGACCGCGGCACCGGAGGCGCGCAGGTGGGCGGCAAACTCGTCGCGTCCGCCGTCGCCGCGCAGCACCATCACCTCGCGGCCAGACCAGGCTTCGCCCTGCAACTGAGACCACAGGGCGGCCGAGTCAAACTGGGTCGCCTGCGGTGGAGGCGCCACACACAGTGCGGCGGGCACACCGGCCATCTGCAGCGCTTGCAGCGTGCCGGGCCCGGTGGCCGCGGCCCGCGTGCCGGCCGGCCAGCCCCGCGCGGCCAACTCGGCAGGCCGCGCGGCAAAGAAGTGACTCACCGCATTCGGACTCACGAACATCGCCAGTGCATAGCGCGGCAGGTCGTGCCAGGCCGCGTGCAGCGCGCTCAGATCGACCACGGCGCTGATCTCCAGCAGGGGCAGCGCCAGCGCGTCGATGCCATGGGCACGCAGGCGCTCGACCCACGCGTCAGCCTGAGGCTGCGGCCGGGTGACAAGCAGGCGCTGGGTCATGTCGCGAGTCCGTCAGGTGAGCAGGTAGCCGCGCGCGCCGGCGGCGTGCAGCGCGGCCACCGCGCGCGCTCCAAGCGCCTCGGCAGCGGCCGTGTCGGCCACGGCGCCCCTGGCCTGCGCACGCAGCAGTGGCCGTGTCGGCTCGTTGGCGTGGCCGAGCGCGGCGGCCAGGTGCAGGGTGGCGCCCTGCCAGGTTGCGTGCGCGGCCAGCGGCATCGAGCAGCTACCACCCAGGCCACGCGACACCGCGCGCTCGGCGTGCACGGCCAGCCAGGTCGGGCGGTCGATCAGTCCGGCAAGGGTTTCTCGCAACGCGGCGTCATCGGCCCTCACTTCGATCCCGAGCGCCCCCTGGCCGGCGGCCGGCAGCATCAGGCTCGGCTCGAAGCGCGTGCGGACGCGGCCAGCCAGGCCCAGCCGCACCAGGCCGGCGGCCGCCAGCACGATGGCGTCGTACTCGCCTGCGTCGAGCTTGCGCAGCCGGGTGTCGAGGTTGCCACGCAGCGGTTCGATGCGCAGGTCGGGGCGCTGGGTTGCGAGTTGCGACAGGCGGCGCAGGCTCGAGGTGCCCACGCAGGCGCCTTCGGGCAGATCTGCCAGGCTGGCGTAGCGCGGCGACACCAGCGCGTCGCGCGGGTCTTCGCGCTCGAGCACGGCGGCCAGCGCGAAGCCTGCCGGCAGGTCCATCGGCATGTCCTTCAGCGAATGCACCGCCAAGTCGGCGCGGCCTTGCTCGAGCGCGGTCTCGAGCTCCTTGACGAACAGGCCTTTGCCGCCGACCTTGGACAGCGTGCGATCGAGGATCTGGTCGCCGCGGGTGGTCATGCCGAGCAAGCCCACCTCGATGCCGAATCTCGCCGCCAGCAGGTCGCGCACATGCTCGGCCTGCCACATCGCCAGGCGGCTCTCGCGGGTGGCGATGGTCAGCGTGCGGAGGTTGAGCGAAGGCATCGAACGATTATCGCCAGCGTCCGACGCGCACCGGCAAAAACCTCTGCGCGTGCCGCCGCGAAATTGATAACATCGGATTTCGTAACTAGATTACACATCGATCTGCCTGCAGGAGCTTGTCATGGCCCGACCCAAGAGTGCCGCGCGCAGCGCCGCGATCAACCCTAGCGATGACGCCGCGCAGAAGAACCGCCCGCTGGTCGACGACATCCGCCTGCTGGGCCGCATCCTTGGCGATGTGATCCGCGAGCAGGAAGGCGCCGACGCCTTCGAGCTGATCGAGCGCGTGCGCCAGCTGTCAGTCGCCTACCGGCTGAAGAAAGACGCGTCGGCCGGCCGCGTGCTCGACCGCCTGCTGAAGAACCTGTCGGGTGACCAGATGGTGAGCGTGATCCGCGCCTTCAGCTACTTCAGCCACCTGGCCAACATCGCCGAAGACCGCCACCATGTGCGCCGGCGCGAGCACCACGAGGGCCAGGGCCATCTGCAGGAAGGTTCCCTGGCGATGGCCTTCGAGCGCCTGGCCAAGGCCGACATCCGCGCTGACGAGATTGCGCAGATCCTGGCCCAGGCCTACGTTTCGCCGGTGCTGACGGCGCACCCGACCGAAGTCCAGCGCAAGAGCATCCTCGACGCCGAGCGCGCGGTTGCGGTGCTGGTGGGACTGCGCGACGACTTGCACACCGAGCGCGACCGTCAAGACAATGACGCGCTGCTGCGCGCGCGCGTGACGCAGCTGTGGCAGACGCGGATGCTGCGCACCGCCAAGCTGTCGGTGGCCGACGAGATCGAGAACGCGCTGTCGTACTACCACTCCACCTTCTTGCGCCAGCTGCCGCGCCTGTACCGCGACCTCGAGCGCGCGCTGCACGGCCACGAGGTGGCGCCCTTCCTGCGCATGGGCCACTGGATCGGCGGAGACCGCGACGGCAACCCGAACGTCGGCGCGCCGACCCTGAAGCTCGCACTGGCCAGACAAGCCGAAGTGGCGCTGCGCTTCTATCTCACCGAGGTGCACGAGCTTGGCGCCGAGCTGTCGATCTCGCAGACCCTGGCCCCCGTGACACCGGCCATGCGCGCCCTGGCGCGTCGCTCGCCCGACCGCAATCCGCACCGCGAAGACGAGCCGTACCGACGCGCGCTGATCGGCGTCTATGCCCGCCTGGCCGCCACGCTGCAGGCGCTGACCGGCACCGAGGCCTTGCGCCATGCGGTCGCGCCGCAGGAGCCCTACGCCGCCAGTGACGAGTTGCTGGCCGATCTGCGCACGATCGAAGCCTCGCTACGACACCACCACGCGCAGGCGCTGATTGCTCCGCGCCTGGCCCCATTGATGCGCGCGGTGCAGGTGTTCGGCTGGCACCTCGCCACCGTCGATCTGCGCCAGAGCTCCGACCAGCATGCCAGCGTGATCGCCGAGCTGCTGCGCGCGGCACGCATCCAGGCCGACTACGCGGCGCTCGACGAGACCTCACGCCGCACGCTTCTGTTGGGCCTGCTGAACGAGGCGCGGTCGCTGCGTGTCATCGGCCATGCCTACAGCGAGCGCACGCAGAGTGAACTGGCGGTGTTCGAGGCTGCGCGCGACGCACTGGCACGCTACGGCCGCCATGCGCTGCGGCACTACATCATCTCGCATGCCGAAGAGGTCAGCGACCTGCTCGAAGTGCTGCTGCTGCAAAAGGAATGCGGCCTGCTGACGGGCACGCTCGACGCCGGTGCGCAGGCCGCGTTGATCGTCTCGCCGCTGTTCGAGACCATCGCCGACCTGCGCCACGCCGAGCCGATCATGCGCGCCTATTACGCCCTGCCTGGCGTGCTCGACATGGTATTGCGCAGCAAGGTCGGCGCCTTTGCCGAGCAGGACATCATGCTCGGCTACAGCGACAGCAACAAGGACGGCGGTTTTTTCGCCAGCAGTTGGGAGCTGTACCGCGCAGAGACCGCGCTGGTGTCGTTGTTCGAGCCCTTGAAGCGCGAGCACGGCCTGGCGCTGCGTCTGTTCCACGGCCGCGGCGGCACCGTCGGCCGGGGCGGCGGGCCAAGCTACCAGGCCATCCTGGCGCAGCCCCCGGGCACCGTGAACGGGCAGATTCGCCTGACCGAGCAGGGCGAGGTCATTGCCTCGAAGTATTCGCACCCGGAGATCGGTCGCCGCAACCTCGAGACCCTGGTCGCGGCCACGCTCGAGGCCACCTTGCTGCACCCGACCAAGAGCGCGCCGAAGGCGTTTCTGGACGCGGCGACCGAGATCAGCGCGCTCAGCTTTGCCGCCTACCGCAAGCTGGTCTATGACACGCCCGGCTTCACAGACTACTTCTTCGCTGCCACACCGATTCGGGAGATCGCCGAACTCAACATCGGCTCGCGCCCGGCCGTGCGACCCAAGGACGGCAAGGCCAGCCGCAACATCGAAGACCTGCGCGCGATTCCCTGGAGTTTCAGCTGGGGCCAGTGTCGCGTGGCCCTGCCGGGGTGGGCGGGTTTCGGCAGCGCCATCGAAGACTGGCTGGGCAGCGCCAACCAGCGCAAGACGCGCCTGGCGCTGCTGCAGAAGATGCACCGGCAGTGGCCGTTCTTTCGCACCCTGTTGTCGAACCTGGACATGGTGCTGGCCAAGAGCGACCTGCGCATCGCCGCGCGTTATGTCGAACTGGTCGAAGACAAACGCTTGGCCAAGCGCGTCTTCAACGCCATCCAGGCCGAGTGGGCCCAGTGCGGCGCCATGCTGTCGCTGATCACCCGCGAGCCGCACCGTCTGGCTTCCAACCCGGCGCTGGCGCGTTCGATCGAACACCGGTTCCCGTATCTCGACCCGCTGAATCACCTGCAGGTCGAGTTGATGCGCCGCTACCGCAACCGCAAGGCAGGCGATCCTGCGAACGAGCGCGTGCAGCGCGGCATCCACATTTCAATCAACGGCATCGCGGCGGGCTTGCGCAACACGGGCTGAGCGCCCGCGCGGTGTAATCAATGGCCGCTCGCCGCCAGCGCTTCGCGCACCGCGACGAGTTGGCGCCGCGACACCGCCAGCCACTCGTCGACCGGTCCGACCTGCACCGCCCAGCCGATCTCGTTGCTGGCGCCCTCGTCGTCGTGTTCGGCCATGCGCCGGCGCTCGAGCATGCGCACGGCGTCGCGTGCCACCAGTGCGTTGCGGTGAATGCGCAGGAAGCGCTCACCCAGGCGCTGCTCCAGGTCAGCCAGCGAGTCGTCAAGCACCCAGGTGTGGCCGGCGGTTCGCAGCGTCACGTACTTCAACTCGGCCTTCAGGTACAGCACCTCGGCCAGCGGGATGCGCGCCACGCGGCCGCGTTCGCTGACCACCAGCACCGGTTCCTGCGTGGCTGCGCCGTTGCCGTCGCGCGGCGGGAGGCGCCGCGCCGCGCGCTCCAGCGCGGCGGCCAGTCGCTCGCGCTTGACCGGCTTGGTCAGGTAGTCCGCGGCATCGAGGTCAAAGGCGGCCAGCGCGTGCTCGCTGTGCGCGGTGACGAACACCACCGCCGGCGGTTGCGCGATGCGTTGCAGTTCGGCAGCCAGCGCGGTGCCGGATTGGCCGGGCATCTGGATGTCGAGCAGCACCACGTCGGCTTCATGTGCAGCCAGCCACTGTCGCGCCTCTTCAGCATTGCTGCACTGGCCGACCACGGTGCAATGCGGCTGCGGGCACTCGGCCACCAGCATGCTCAGGCGCGCCCGCGCCAAGGCTTCATCGTCGACGAGCAACACGCGAAGGCTGGTCGGCGGCAGGTTCATGGTTTGCCTTCCAAGGGCACGACGATGCGCACGCGGAAGCGGCCGTCGATGGCACGCACCTCAAACTGAGCGTCGAGGTCGTACAACAGGCGCAAGCGCTCGCGCACGTTGGCCATGGCCAGACCGTGACCCGGGCGCGAGGCCGCCGTGCCGACGGTGTTGTCGATCGTGATCTCGGCGCGGCCCAGGCGGCTGCGCGTGCGCACGCGCACCAGGCCGCCGGCGTCGGCGGGCTCGACACCATGGCGCACGGCGTTCTCCAGCAATGGCTGCAGCACCAGCGGGGGCAGGCGGGCGCCATCCACGGCCGGGTCGAGCTGCCACTCCAGTTGCAGCCGGTCGCCGAAGCGCAATTGTTCGATCGCCAGATAACGCCGTGCCAGCTCGAGCTCGCTGCCCAGGCTCACCGACCCGCCGCTGCCGCTGTCGGCCAGCGCCACGCGAAACAGCTCTGCCAGGTCCTCAAGCACTCCTTCGGCGCGGAGCGGATCGATGCGCACCAACGAGATCGCGGTGTTGAGCGTGTTGAACAGGAAGTGCGGCCGGATGCGCGACTGCAGCTCGGCCAGCCGCGCGCGCGCGTCAGCCGGCCGGCGCTGGCCTTCGCGCCACTGCAGCCACAGCGCCATCGCCAGAGCCAAACCTGCGCCGATCAGCGGCAGCGCGAGCAGGCGCAACGGCCGCGGCTCAAGAAGCTCGAGCCAGAACAACGGCGCGCATGACAGGGGTGCGAGCGCGGCGCCGAGCGCAATCAGGACGACGGCGCGAGCCGTTGGTTCCAGCCGCACCAGGGGCTCGCGCAATGCACACACGATCGCCAGCCAGGCGACTGTGCCCAACAGGGCCGAGGTCACGGCCGGGCCGAGCGCGGCCAAGGCCTGTTCGGCCGTGTTGGCACCGACCAGCACCGCCAGCAGCACCGCGCCGTTCACGGCCAGCAGCGTGCGCAGCGCCAATGCGCCGCGACAGACATCGAAGGCAGCGCCGCTGGCGGCGATGTCGGGGCCAGCGAGTGTCGATGGCGGCCACTGCGTCGCCCCCCCGCTGGGGCTCAGCGCGGCAGGGGCGGTGTCGGGCAGGCTCGGCATGCGGGAGGAGGCGCGTCGATAGAATCGATTCCACCGGGGCTGGCGGCTGCCGGCATTGTGTCCCAGCCTGTTTCACTTCGGACACCGCCCGCGCGGTGACGGCCTCATGTCTTCCAACCCACTCGACAAGAAGTCACAAGCCTGGTCGGCCTTGTTCGCCGAGCCGATGAGCGAGCTGGTGCAGCGCTACACCGCCAGCGTCGGCTTCGACCAGCGCCTGGCCGCTGCCGACATCGCCGGCAGCCTGGCGCATGCCGAGATGCTCGCCGCGCAGGGCGTGATTACTGTCGACGACCATGCGGCCATCCAGCGTGGCATGGCCCAGATCTCCGCCGACATCGCCGCGGGCCGCTTCGAGTGGAAGCTCGAACTCGAGGACGTGCACCTGAACATCGAGGCCCGGCTGACCCAACTGGTCGGTGACGCAGGCAAGCGCCTGCACACGGGGCGCTCGCGCAATGACCAGGTGGCCACCGATGTGCGGCTGTGGCTGCGAGGCGAGATCGACCGCCTGGCGCCGCTGCTGGCCGACATGCAGCGCGCGCTGGTCACCGCGGCCGAGCCGCACACTGAAACCATCCTGCCCGGGTACACGCACTTGCAGGTGGCGCAACCGGTCAGCTTCGCGCACCACCTGCTGGCCTATGTGGAGATGTTTGCGCGTGATGCCGAACGCCTGGCCGACGTGAGGAAGCGCGTCAATCGCCTGCCGCTGGGCGCCGCTGCGCTGGCCGGCACCAGCTACCCGCTGGACCGCGATCGCGTCGCGCGCACGCTGGGCTTCGAGGGCGTCTGCGCCAACAGCCTGGACGCGGTCAGCGACCGCGACTTCGCGATCGAGTTCGCGGCCTGGGCCTCGATCACGATGATGCATGTGTCGCGCCTGTCGGAAGAGATCGTGCTCTGGATGAGCCAGAACTTCGGCTTCATCGATCTGGCCGACCGCTACTGCACCGGCTCGTCGATCATGCCGCAGAAGCGCAACCCCGATGTGGCCGAACTCGCTCGCGGCAAGACCGGCCGCATCTATGGTCACCTGATGGGCCTGTTGAC
>JANMSS010000167.1:0-5792 GCA_031389585.1 Burkholderiales bacterium
ATGGCGAATGCCCAGCGTCCACGGCCGCCCGCGCCGGTCACCGAGGACCCGGCTGTCGCCGCCTGCGCTGACGCAGGCGTGGCCGATGCCATGGCGGCGCAGCAGCGCTGTTGCGTTATCCACCGCATGGCCCTTGGCGAAACCGCCCAGGTCGATGCGCATGCCCGGGTGGGCAAAGGCCAGCGTGCGCGCCTGCGGGTCCAGGTGCAGGCCGCGCCAGCCGATGGCCTGGCAGGCCCGCGCCAGCGCGTCGCTGCTGGGCTGCACCGCGTGGCGGTAATCGTAGAGTTGGCCGGCGCTGGCGTAGCTGATGTCGAAGGCGCCACCCGAGAGGGCAGAGAATTCGATGGCGCGCGCGATCAGGCCGAACATTTCGTCCGACAGCCTCACCGGCTGGTGCGCGGCATCGCGGTTGATGCACGACAACTCTGACTGGGGCCGGTGCGGGCTCATGGTGTGGTCGATGCGGTGCATTTCCGCCATCACCGCGTCGATGGCCGCACGGGCGCGGCGCGCATCGCTGGCCCACAGCTCGACCGCGATGGCCGTACCCATGATCGCCTCGTCGCGCTTGAACCAGCCCGGCTGCGCGGCGCAGATAGGCTGCGCGCCGCGTGCCGGGGCGGTCAGGTGCGAAGCGAGCGTGGCGCTGGCGTGCAACTCAGTGCACTCCTGCAGGCGAGACGGTCAGTGACGCAGACACGATTGGGGGTCTCCTCGGCGGATCGGCCAGTCATTGGCGCGATCCAGCGAGCGCATCTTCAGCGCCAGAGCCACGGCGCCTGCGTGCACTTGTGCGCAAACGACCGTCCGTTTACACGTTGTCGCCGAAGAAACGGGGGCCGTTGGTTTTCTGTCTGACGCCAGTGGCCGCAGTTGTTTGCAAAGGCAAGCGCAGCGCGACTGATGTGACGCGTCTTGTCGCTTTCTAAGCGCCAAGGTGCCGGCTCGAACCTTGTCCGAGATGTCGAACGATCAAGCCAATCCAGAGCCGATGGCGATCCGCTTGAGCGAGGGGCGAGGCGTTACTGCGGGCTCGGGAAGCGGCTCAGGTGCTCATGGATGATTCGGAACTGACCGTTCACGCGCAGCAGCACCCGTGTGCCGCGGCCTCGGATCTTGAACTCGCGTCCGGCTTGCGACCCCTCCCAGTTGTAGGTATAGGTCGCGGTGGCGGTGGAGTGATCCGTGGTGAGCACAACGATGTCAGACAGGTAGAAGCGAACCTTCTTGACGCTGGGGTCGCCGCGCCAGGTTTTCTCGAACACGGCCTGAATCGCCTGTCGACCGACGAAGTCGCCATCGTTGAACCGAAAGACGGCCTGCTCGTCGATCATGTCCCTGATCAGGTTGAAGTCTTCCTTTTCAGCGAGCGCTTCGAACCGATTGAGGAACTGGAGCACGGACTCGACGGCGATGCGGCTGTGCATTTTCGTTGCCTCCGGAAGTTGAGTGGAACACCCCGTGATGCCCAGGCAGCTTGAGGCCACGAGCACGCAGCCGGCTGCCAGGCGCAGGCTCATGAGTGACGCCCGTGGCGTCCGAGCGGCACAGGCGTAGACCTTGTGACGCTTAAGAAGACTGTGCAATGGATTCATGCAATCAACCACGAGTGCGATTGCCGAGGGGTGACCCTTCCCGCCCATGCGATCGGCGATTACGGCACATTCTGAGAGCTCGAATTTTCGCGTTGGTCACGGCTCTTTCTTCGACGCGAGTTTTGGCACAATTTCAACGAGCCAAGCCGAGCACCGACGGCGGGCCGCCAGGCCCGGGCTGGCGAAAATCTACCGCGTACCGCCAGACCGGGCATGGTGGCCCGCCGTCGGTGCTCAAAGGGGTTAGCCTCACTCGGGCGCCGCTGTGGTTAGGACGCTCCAGACGCGGAGCCCCTCGCTACTTGCTGCTTGAGCAAGCCCGGCATCGGCCGTGACCAGCACGGTAGCTGAATCCCTTGCGAGTGCCGAGAAGTAGCCGTGCTTCACGCTGACGACTTGAAACGCGTCTGACAGGTCGAGTCGGAAGCGCTCCGCGAGGGAGCGTGTTGAGGCGAACACCTGCGGGTCTGAGAAGTCGAGGTCCTTGATGCGCCGCGACGATGCTCCGAACCATGCCGTGAGTTCAAAGGCAGCTTCAAGGTATTGATCCTGGGTGAGTTGGCCTTTGAACTTCCATTTCGACTTGAGAGTGTTCATCGCCTCGTAGAAGCAGAACGGCGTTGTGTACTTGGTCGTACGGCGATGAAAGTATTCGCGAACGACATCGGAGTAGGGCTCAGCCGCATAGATCTTCACGAGCGCTGACGCGTCGAAAAAGTCTGCGCGAGCTGCGGTGCTTTGCATTTGTGAGGCCTAGCGACCAAGCTAAGGGGCGCGCCGCTGTTGGCGCGTCCCGCGACCGAAGGGAGAGACCTTGAGCGACGTGTTAGGTTCGGTCATGGGCGTCCCATATCTTTGAGAAGTTGCGAGTTGACTTTCTGAAGGCTGTAGCGCGCAGCCTCTTCTGGTGTGTTGATATAGAAACCCGAAAGCTCCCAACCGCCCTTGTACGCGTAGTCGGCGCTCCATAGGCGTTTGCCCTCTGCATTGCGGACTACAACCAAGGCTGTACTGTTCTGCCACGTTAGCGACCAGGCAGATCCGACGGCCGTGCTAGAAGTGACCGCGCTACCGCGCGCGTACGCGGCGTTTCTCGAGTACCAGCCTGTGGCATTGAAGTTTGTGACTGAATTTGTTGTCGCGGCACCCATAAACGCACTGTCTCCAGTACTCGCGAACGTGACTTCGACTCTGCCCTTTGCGTCAGTCCCTTCGGTTATCGCCAGTGCCTTGCCGATTTCGCGGACTGCAAACTCGTAGACGACAGGCGAGAGCGCCCCCGCGTTCACGACGACAGCATACGGACCGCTTTGCGTGAGTTGCTGAGAACCACCCAGAATTGGCGTGGATTCCATCGTCGAGCATCCATGTAGCGAAAGGACGAGTAGGAATATTGCATAGCGCGATGTCATAGGCTTCTCCGCGTGATGAGGGTCAAGGAACCTAACGGAACCCAACGAATAGCGTTTATCTGACGCCAAGCCGAGGCTGATCGAAGGCACGGTGGTGCATGGCGTCGGATAAACCTCGTTGGACTGAACCGCTGGGCCGGCGGTGGAGTGGGCAGTGTAAGTTTCGGTGGCCGGTGCCTGCAATGCCGATGCTTGCTGCAGCGGACTGCGCCGTGTGGCCGAGTCGCATGCTGGCAACGAAGGCGGCGTGTGGCCGGTGCGCCAGCAGCAAGAGCTACTGGCACATGGCACGGACCCCGGGGGCTGCAGCAGGCACTGTCCAACGCGTGGTTGAAAGCGCAGGGCCTGGTCAGCGTGAAAGACCTGTGGTGCAAGGCCCAGGGCTACACCACTTGAAGGAACCGACCGCTTCGTCGAGCGAGCCGACTTGGTTGTTCCGCCCACTGCGGACCCGCACGGTGGGTGGTGTGCAGTATGTGAACCCGCCTCACCTCATCCGCAGGCGTACCGAGGCCCGGAAACTCAACGAGTAGCGCTACAACGCGGGCGTACTCGTCAAGGAAGCGACTGGCAAGCTTGGGACCGCCTTCTTGCCGATAGAAGCGCGCTGCTTCAAGGAGATCAAGCTCTGCGTCGCGATGTAGGCTGTGCGCCCAGCATGGGCGCGAACTTATGGGGTGCAAGTCCCCTGTGGGACCACACCGGGATACCAAGGTCCAGGCGCTGCGGCGAGTTGCCCGCCGCAAGCGATGAATTGGCAACGACCACCATCACCGCGACAGCGCGACGTTCAGAAATGGGCGCCGTGACGATGCAGAAGTCAGCAGAGGTTGAGCGAAGACAAAGTTCTGCCAGCCTTCGCGCGCGAGCGTTCGATGCGAACCAGTTTGCCGCTTGAGCTCCCAGCCAAGCCTGAGCAACGCAGCGTAGACACGTTTGGCCTTTGCCGACGGCCACTGACTCATGCAACCGCAGGCAGTAAGATTTGAATACCGATCGCTCGGCTTTCGCCGTGTTCGAGCCTATCAGCCAGCACGCGCAGGGCAAGCACTTCAGCTTTCGCCATTGCCTCCTCGGAGGAGGCTCCGTAGGCGAGCACGCCCGGCAACTCGGGGACCTCGGACAACCACCGCCCGTCTTCTTCGCATTCGCATTCAAGAGTGAAGTTCATCGTCGCTACCTCTGTAGGGCATCAGTCTAGCTTGCCGCGGCCGTAGGTGTCCCGCTTCGAACGGTTGATCGCAATAATGCCCCACCAGATGAGAAGTGCGGGAAGTGCGAATGCTCCGATAAACGTGGCCACTCCAGGTGCTGTCGCCCGAGCAACATAGCCCGGATCGGATCACACCGGGTTTCCAAGGTCCAAGCGCTGGGGCGAGTTGCCCGCCGCAAGCGATGAATTGGCAACGACCACCATCACCGCGACAGCGCGACGTTCAGAAATGGGCGCCGTGACGATGCAGAAGTCAGCAGAGGTCATAGTAGGTCGGCAAAGACCGAAGGTCCGAACATCGCCATCACATGGAGGAGCCGGACAGACCTCGGCGTGCCGTTGAACCCGACCGGGTGAGGCATTGCCGGCGGCAAGGCCGTAACCAGCCATGAGTTTTGCGGCGATGAACCGCCCACTGCGGACCCGCACGGTGGGTGGTGTGGGGGGCTGGGGGTTAAACCCCCCCCCGGCTACCCGGTTAGGCATGCCCCCTCGTTCGGCGTAACGACCCTTACGCTGCGACCTCGATGTATTCGACCTGGCTCGCGCCATCGGGGATTGGCATTCCGTCTTCACGCAGGCCTTCGACGTGGAAAACGATAGCTTCCCGGATCTTGGCTCCGACTTCGGCGACGGTTGCGCCCGTGGCTACACAGCCCGGAAGGTCAGGGACATATGCCGAGTAGTTACGTTCGGCTTTTTCGATGACGATGGCGTAGCGCATATGACCTCACGACTTCAAACCAGCCTGCTTCTGAATACTGTTCAGTGTGCCGGGCGCCAGATCATCGCTCGGTTTGCCAGGAGCGGTGACGCGACCAGGCTTGCTCGCGTGCTTGAATTGGCGATGACTTCCACGAGTTGCGACCAAGTACCAACCATCGACTTGGAGCATTCGCAGGACTTCGCTGACCTTCATGAAGGAAGGAAAGCAGGGCGGCCTTTGCTGGCGCCGCGAGTGCACTCATGACGCCCAACGTTGGAGTTCAGCGGCCGTCGGAGGCGCTCCGCTTGAGCGAAGGGTGTGCGCCCAGCATGGGCGCGAACCGGGTGGGCTTAAGGTCGTGTTACCTATGTAGGCCACGCGGTGCGCGATCGTAGCGGCCAATCTTCCTCTGTGGAAGCCCGGTCAATTGCCCCGAAAAGGGGCGATCGCTTGTCTACATAGGTAGCCTAGAAATTCGGTGCTCGACGCCACGCGCTCATCGCCTGGGTGCGGCTGCAGGCACGGGCCACCGGTCGCGACACAGGCTTCAGTCCGGAGCCAACACCGGCTCGCAGCGCACTTCGGACCTGACCGAGTTGGCGATGAAGCACTCTTCGTGGGCACGGCGGTGCAGTTGCTGCAGCACCTCGTCGCTCGGCGGCTGGGCGCCGCCGAAGGTCACCTCGGGCCGCAGCGTGACCGTTGACAGCCACAGCTTGCCGCTCGCGTTCTTGGTCATCACGCCCGCCGCCGCGTCGCGGTAGCGGTCGACCACATAGCCCTGATTGGCCGCGAGCGCCAGGAACCAGAGCATGTGGCAGGCGGAGATCGAGGCGACGAAGGCTTCTTCGGGGTCGACCGCG
>JANMSS010000178.1:0-5777 GCA_031389585.1 Burkholderiales bacterium
GCTGACGCGGCTGCCGACGCACATGAACAGCCGCATCGACGAGTTGCTGCCGCATCGCTGGCAGCCGATGGGCTGAGGGCAGCGCCAGCATCGGCGCACGCGCCGGTCAACACGTCAAGGGTGGTACGGCTGGCCGCTTACTATCCTGCGATGGTTTGTGCAGAAGAATCAGCAGGCGGGTCAATCGACACGACAGGTAGGACAAGACGCTCTCGGCCTCGCTCTTCGAGTCGAACGGGCCAATGCAGAGATAGGTTTCCGAAGAGATCGAGCCCGGCTCCCCGATAAACGGCGTGCTGATGATTCGGTGCGGGTACGTGTCACGGTTCCCTGTCCCTGGAGCGGCCCTGCCCACGTAGACCTTCCACGAGTCGATGAGATCAGTGCCGGCGGTAATAGATCGTCTTGGTGTGTAGCCCGTCCCGCCGTTCTGATAGACCAGCACATCCCCGGCACGCTTGGTTTCCTTCCCACGAAAGAATGTGCGAAGCCCGAACGGTCTTAACGAACTGACCAGTCGGTCAAAACGCTTGCTTTCAGGCAGAGCGAGCAGGGATTTCTGCTCCGCTTTGCTCTGCTCTTTCTCTATAACTTTCTTGAGGATGGACAGCCCTTCGTTGAAGCGAATGAAGACATCCGCGCCAGGTTCAAGAAGCCGACGAACCGCCGTTGAGGGAGTCCAATCCTTGAAATGAGTGGTGACGCGGCATCGGCCGGGGTTGTCCCTGTCCCAGAGGAAATTGCACACGCCACCCTTGAGGCCTACGCCTGGGAAGACATCCGCTGCGCTGAGGTAGTCGTCAATCGAGCGCAGGCGATTGTCGGTAAGCATCGCCTCTCTGAACTCATCCAGCCCTTTGCCGCCGGCGAACCAGCGGGCAGGAATGACCAGCGACAGGTAGCGTGGTTCGAGCTTCTTGGCCTGGTCCACGAAGAGGTGGTAGATCGGCGCCGCGCTCGTGCCATAGCCGCCGTCGTCCAGTTGGTACGGCGGGTTGCCGATGATCACGTCGAACTGCATTTCGTCTCCAAACAGCTCGCCGATGCGAGCCTTGATGTCGTCCGTGTGAATGAATGCATACGCATGCGTTTCAAGCTCTGCGCCCCGATCCAGGGTTTGCTGGCTGGCGCCGCAGTAACTGCACTTGCCTTCTACCCAGGCGTGTTCCAGCCGCTCGAACCAAATATTCCCGGCATCGTTGGCAAAGCTCTTGGCGATGGAGTGATTGCCATCGGCGTGCTTTGAGCAGTACAGGCTGCGCCGAGCCAGCAGGCTGGTGAGATGCGTGATACCAATGCCGAACACCTGCTTGGTCAGGACGTGGTCGACACGCTCCTGCAGGTCGGGGATCTCGCCTGCCAAGCCCTTGGTGAGGCGGCTCGTGATCTCGCGCAGGAACACGCCCGACTTCGTGAACGGGTCCAGGAACTTCACTGACTTGTCGGCCCAGAGGTTCGCGCCGCCGTGGGCCTTCGCCCAAGCCTCGGCGAGCGTGTCCAGCATCCGGTTGGCGAACTCCGGCGGCGTGAAGACCTCGTCGTTCGACAGGTTGGCGATGCAGGTCAGCACGTCCGGGTTTCGGCCGCGCAGCGTGAAGGCGGCTTGCTCCATCATGTGCGTGCTCCCAGCACGAACCGAGCTTGTTCGATACGCAGCATCTGGTAGGGCGTCATGAACCGCACGCCCAGGCCCACGCATGCGTTCGGTATCTTGATGCGCCCCGGCGAGTTGGAAGGAACCTCGTGGCTCACCACCACATGATTGCCGGCCAGCGCATGGGCAATGAGATAGAAGTCCGCGGCCTGCAGGAAGGTGTTGATCGCGGCCGGCGTGTATTGCTGCCCCGTGGCCCACGTGCTGACCTGGGTGAACTGCGGCGCCAGTGCAGGCGGCGTGCGCCGAAAGATCGCCTGGCCGTGGATCCTGGTCCAGTCCGACAACTCGTCCTGACCGGCCTCGATTTCATCGGCCACCTTGTCGATGCTGAACGCCGAGCCCGTGTTGCCCTTGTGCACCAGCCAGTCCCAGAACGCCGGGCAGAAGTCCAGACCGTAGTGCAGGTTCTTCGCGGACATGAACACATTGGCGTCCAGCAAATAGCTCATCGGGAGCCTTCGTGCTGCGCACTTCGGTGGTCGCCATTAGGGCGGCCCGGCGGGCTCACGCCGTCACCCCCAGTTCGCGCGCCGCTTCGTAGAACGTGGCCGTCTTGCGCATGCCCAGCATGCGAAAGGCATCCGGGAACGAGGTCAAGCCTTCGAGCGTGCTGGACACGATGGCGCGGGCAAAGCGCTTGCTGGTGCGTGCGCCCAAGCTGCGGTAGAAGTCGCCGCCAGGGCTGCTGCGTTCTTTCAGCGTGCGCAGCCGCTCCTGTTCGTCCCGGTAGTGCTGCCACAGCGCGGCCTGGTTGACGTAGCCCGCGTCGAACAGGCGGCGCAAGGCGACCAGCGTGCTGACCTTGAACTCGCGTGCCAGCCGCTGGATTTCGTCCGGAAGCGGTGCATTGCGCTGGTGCGCTGCTCGCAGTTCTTCCATGGGCATCAGCAGTTCCGCGGCCACCTGGTTGCACCAGCGCTCGGTTAGCTGCTCGGGTACCTCGCCCGCCTGCGTATCCGACACGCCCGTTGCGCCCAACCACACATGGGCTAGCTCGTGCGCCAGCGTGAACATCTGCGCGGCCTTGCTGTCGGCGCCGTTCAAGAAGACCAGCGGCGCAAGGGCGTCCGCCAGCGCGAAGCCACGAAACTCGCCCACGTCCAGCTTGCGGTGGCTGTTGCTGCCCACCACGGAACTCACCATCACCATCACACCGGCGTCCTCGGCCTTGGCGATCAACTGCCGCAGCGCATCCGTCCACGTGGGCATTTGGCGGCGAGCTTCGGTGGACAGGCCCAGCGTTTCGCGCAGGCGTTGTGCAACGGCCTCCGGCGCTTCCCGCATGCTGACGCTGCCGACGAATGGCAGGACCGGCAAGCCGTGCATGCGGGCGTGGTCGCGGTACCAGTCCTGCCGCTGCTGGCACAGGTAGAGGGTGTCGAGCAGGTCGCTGCTGGGTTCGGCGAGCGCCTCATCGCGCAGGGTGCGGAAGTCGGGCACCGGCAGCGCCAGCGCTGGCGGCTGGGGCAGGAAGAAGTAGCCAAAGGGCGTGTGCGTGAGTCGCGCGAAGTCTTCCAGTTGCTTGAGCGTCGGCTGGGCATCGCTGCTGAGCCATAAGGGCCACTTGCTGAAGCGCGCGACCAGATCGTCGTCATGCAGGCGCGCGCGATGTGCCGCCCAGCGAAGCACGGGCACGGAAGCAGGCACCGTCGTCATGCCGCCTCCTCGGGCGATGCTGCAAGCGCCACATGCACAAACCCGGCGGCCAGTTCGCCCACGGTCATCGGCGGCCAGCTCTTGGCCGGCGTGAAGATTTCGTGCTTGCCCAGGTGCGCAAACAAGGAACCCTCTGCGCTGAACGCCGAGGAATGGGTCAAAGTGTCGAAGCGGAAGTCGCGCCGCTGGAACTTGCCTTTGCCCAGGTAGCCCCACTCTGCAAAGGTGATCGGCGCGCCGTCGCTGGCCTTCATGGTCAGCGCGTCGCCATGCACCAAGTTGAGCGACAAGACATGCCCGGCGGCGCGATACAGGTCGGCCGTCTCATCGAGATTCAGATACTCGGCAAAGAGGTCGAGCAGGTTGGCGCGGCATTCGGCGATGTTGTCTGGCAGCAGTTCGATACCGTAGATGCACATCAGCGCCAGCAGCGCGTAATGCCGCTGCTCGAAGTCGGATTTGCCGTACTTGAGTTCCACGGCGGCGAGCTTGCGCTGAAGCACCTGCACGAGGAAGTTGCCGCTGCCGCAGGCGGGCTCCAGGAAGCGCGAATCGATGCGCTGGGTCTCGTCCTTCACGAGGTCGAGCATGGCCTCGACCATCCACGCGGGGGTGAAGACTTCCCCGTGGTCGGCAACGCGCTGTTTGGACTTGACTAGGGTCATCGGGACACTTTGGCTTGGGACGCGTACAGGTCAGCAAGGTGCCGGTAAGGCTGCTTGATTCTCGCGCCTTTTCAGCGGTGGCCGCGTCAAGCACGACGCCAGTAAGCCAAGTGACGCAGTCGGTGCGATCCAGCGTCGCACGGACGCGGAGTTCGATAGTGCCGTTCACCATTGGCAAGAGGAATGGTGATCAGATGCTATGAGCGTCTTCCGCGAAGGACCGATTGTGGCGGACACCTGTCAGCCGGGCAGCCGGCCTGACTATCTGCAACCGCTGCATCGCCCTCACCCAAGCGACGCACGCAGCCGGCCATCGACGCTGTTGACGCCGCCGCGATCGCCTGGCGTGACGCTGCCGTAGCGCTGTGCGTAGGCATCGGGCAGTGGGCGCGCCGCCATGGGTGCCAGCCACAGGCGCAACAGATGGCGGCGTCGGTCAGGCTCGGGCCAATCGACGAATGCCGTGCGGTCGTGCAGCAGGCTGTGGTTGTGCACGAATTGCATGTCACCCGGCTGCAGCGCCATCGTGAAGTGCAGCGCCGGATCGTCGGTCAAGGTGTCCAGCAGGTCGAGTGCTTCGATCTGCGCGTCGCTCAGCCGCTGCGCATCGGCAAAGCGCTGGGCCGAAGTGATGTACTGGCGTTGATAGATCGCTGACAACTGGCCGGCGAACCAGTTGAACACCGGGATTTCGAAGTACGGCTTGGCGCCAGGCGGCGCCTCGCCACGGTGGTCGGTGGCCAGCGGCCTGAACAGTTCCGCTGCCAGGTCCGGGCGGCGCGCGCGCAGCTCGTTGTAGAGCGTCGTGGACGACACCAGCGCCGAGAGCCCGCCGCTGCGTGCGGTCTGCAGGCACAGCAGGCCGACGATGTCGGCCGAATCGGTATGGAATGTCTGGCGATCGTGCGTCTGGTAGATGCGCACATTCGGATCACTCGAGGACAGGCCCAGGTCGCGCACATGCCCGAGCACATGCCCCTGGGTATTCTGCGAGCGTGCCGTGCCCAGGTGCGCACCGAGTCCGTAGAAGGCCACCGCGCAGCGATGCCGGCCCCAGCGCTGCACCGGCAGACCGCGCCACAGCACAAAGCCGCGGCCGTTCAGCAGTTGCTCGCGCAGCCGCGTCAGCCGCGCGGCCAGCTGCGGCAGTGCAAAGCCTTCTTGCGTCAGCGCGCCGAGTTCGACACCCGGGCGCAACCACGGCGCACAGGCGGCATCAAGCTCGCCAAGTTCGGCGTCGTCCAGCGCCTCGGTCCACTCGTTGGCGCGTGCGGCCATGTCATCGCCGCGCCACGCGCTGGCATCGTCGATGTGTGCTGGTAATCCGGGTGGAAAGACAGTTTCGGTCTGGCCCTTGGTGGATTATGTGCACCGCACAAAGCTCAACTAGAGTTGGAGGTCAACGGCAGCATGGGGTCGCAAACCCCTGTCCGCAAACGCGCGGTCGAGGGCAAACCGCGTGAGACAGTGACTCAGCGCGACGCAAGCAGCGCACGCACCGCATCGACCCCGGGCATTCCGGTGATGGCGCCGCGTGCGCCGACCGACAAGGCCGCGGCGGCGTTGGCCCAGGCCAGTGCCGCTTCGATCGGCTCGCCACGGGCGAGGCTGGCGGCCATCGCACCGGTGAAGGTGTCTCCCGCGCCGATCGTGTCGGCGACCTGGACCGCGGGGCCCGCGAGCGCGAGCGCGGGCCGGCCGCGGCGAAACAGCGCGCAGCCCGCGCCGCCGAGGGTCACCGCGACGGCGCCGGCGCCTCTCGCGAGCAGCGCCTGGGCGGCGGCGGCGGTCGGCGTGCC
>JANMSS010000182.1:0-4227 GCA_031389585.1 Burkholderiales bacterium
CGCAACACCTACATCTACCCGCCCGAGCCGAGCATGCGGGTGGTGGCCGACATCATCGAGCACACGGCACAAAAAATGCCGAAGTTCAACTCGATCAGCATCTCGGGCTATCACATCCAGGAGGCCGGCGCGAACCAGGCGCTGGAGCTGGCCTTCACGTTGGCCGACGGCAAGGAGTATGTGAAGACCGCGCTGGCCAAGGGGCTGGCGGTCGACGACTTCGCGCCGCGGCTGTCGTTCTTCTGGGCCATCGGGATGAACTTCTATCTCGAGATCGCCAAGCTGCGCGCCGCGCGCCTGCTGTGGTGCCGGATCATGCAGGGCTTCGGCGCCCAGAGCCCGAAGAGCCTGATGCTGCGCACCCACAGCCAGACCTCGGGCTGGAGCCTGACCGAGCAGGACCCGTACAACAACATCGTGCGCACCACGGTCGAGGCGATGGCCGCGGTGTTCGGCGGCACGCAGAGCCTGCACACCAACAGCTTCGACGAGGCGATGGCGCTGCCGACCGAGTTCAGCGCGCGCATCGCGCGCAACACGCAACTGATCCTGCAGGAAGAGACGCACATCACCCATGTGGTCGACCCCTGGGCCGGCAGCTACCTGATGGAAAGGCTGACGCAGGAGATGGCCGATGCGGCCTGGAAGATCATCGAAGAGGTGGACGCGCTGGGCGGCATGACCCGTGCGGTCGACAGCGGCTGGGCCAAGCTGAAGATCGAAGCCAGCGCGGCCGAGAAGCAGGCCCGCATCGACACCGGCCGCGACGTGATCGTCGGCGTCAACAAGTACCGGCGCGACGAGCAGGACGCGCTCGAGGTCCGCGACATCGACAACCATGCCGTGCGCGACGGCCAGATCGCGCGGCTGAAAGCCTTGCGTGCCAAGCGCGACAGCGCCAAAGTGCAGGCAGCGCTCGACGCGCTGACGCAATGCGCACAATCGGGCCAGGGCAATCTGCTCGACCTCAGCATCCAGGCGGTGCGCTTGCGTGCCACCGTTGGCGAGGTCAGCGATGCCTTGGAAAAGGTCTGGGGGCGCCATCGCGCCGATACGCAACAGGTGACCGGTGTGTATGCAGCCGCCTATGACAGCGCCGAAGGCTGGGACCAGCTGAAGACCGAGATCGCGGCTTTCGCCGGCGAATACGGCCGCCGCCCGCGGGTGATGGTTGCCAAGCTCGGCCAGGACGGCCATGACCGCGGTGCCAAGGTGGTGGCCACCGCCTTCGCCGACCTGGGTTTCGATGTCGACATCGGCCCGCTGTTCCAGACACCTGAGGAATGCGCGCGCCAGGCGATCGAGAACGATGTGCATGCGGTGGGCGTGAGCACCCTGGCCGCGGGGCACAAGACGCTGGTGCCGGCGATCATCCAGGCGCTGCGGGCGCAGGGCGCCGACGACATCATCGTCTTCGTCGGCGGTGTGATCCCGCGCCAGGACTACGAGTTTCTGTACGAGGCGGGCGTGAAGGGTATCTATGGGCCCGGCACACCGATCCCGGCGAGCGCCAAGGATGTGCTGGAGCAGATAAAGCGGGCGGTCGCAACATGAGAGTCCTCCCGTTAGCCCTGAGCTTGTCGAAGGGCCCGTGCATCGTGAGCTTGTCGAACGGCCCGTGCATCGTGAGCTTGTCGAAGGGCCCGTGCATCGTGAGCTTGTCGAAGGGCCCGTGCATCGTGAGCTTGTCGAACGACCTGTCGAAGGGCTGCGCACATCCGTGAAGCCCTTCTTTGTTTACATGCTGCGCTGTGCCGACGGTTCGTATTACCTCGGCCACACCGACGAACTTGAGCGCCGCTTTGCCCAACACCAAGCAGGTGAACTCGCGGGCTATACGCATGAGCGCCGCCCGGTCGAATTGGTGTGGTCGCAGGAGACCGCGACGCGCGATGAGGCCTTGGCGGCAGAGCGGCAGTTGAAGGGGTGGAGTCGGGCCAAGAAGGAGGCATTGGTAAGGGGCAACTGGGATCGGGTCAGTGAACTCTCAAAGTCGCGAGCACACCCGGGTCCTTCCTTCGACAAGCTCAGGACGATCGGAAATACTGGCTCAGCACGAACGGGGGGTGGCACGAGTCAAAGGGAGTGTGGCCGAAGGTGTGCTGGGTGGCGACCGCCGCGCGCTGGCCAAGGCCATCACCTTGATCGAATCGACGCGCGCCGACCATCGCACACAGGCCGACGCGCTGCTCGACGAATTACTAGCGCACACCGGCCAATCGCTGCGCATCGGGATATCCGGCGTGCCCGGCGTGGGCAAGAGCACCTTCATCGAAGCGCTGGGTTTGTTTCTGATCGAGCAAGGCCATCGCGTCGCGGTGTTGGCGGTGGACCCCTCGTCGAGCGTCTCCGGCGGCTCGATCCTCGGCGACAAGACGCGCATGGAGCGCCTGTCGGTCAACGATGCGGCCTTCATCCGCCCGAGCCCGACCTCGGGCGCGCTCGGCGGGGTGGCCGAGCACACCCGCGAGGCGCTGCTGCTGTGCGAGGCGGCGGGGTTTGATGTCGTGATCGTCGAGACGGTCGGTGTCGGCCAGAGCGAGATCTCGGTGGCCGGCATGACCGACCTGTTCGTATTGCTGCAACTGCCCAATGCCGGCGACGACCTGCAGGCCATCAAGCGCGGCGTGATGGAGCTGGCCGACCTGGTGGTGATCAACAAGGCCGATCTCGACGACGCCGCGGCGACGCGGGCGCAGGCGCAGATCACCAGTGCGCTGCGCGTGTTCGGCTTTCACGGTTCGCACGGCAACTCGGCGCAGGCCGCGGCCGCGCCGGTGCTGAAGCTCAGTGCACTCAAGGGTGATGGCCTGGACGTGTTCTGGCAAACGGTGCTGGCGCAGGCTGCGCGCCGCCGCGACAGCGGCGCTTTCGACACGCGCCGCCAATCGCAGCGCCAGGCCTGGATGTGGGACATCGTGCACTCGCGCCTGCGCGCCGATTTCGAACAGCACGCCGCCGTGCGCGAGGCGCTGCCGCGCGTGCTGGCCGAAGTCAACGCCGCACGCACGGCGCCCACGGTGGCGGCGCGCGCGCTGCTCAACCTGTTCGAGAAGAACTGATTCCGAGGCAACAGACGACCATGCACGACATCATCGAGCAACTCGAGAAGAAACGCGCCGCGGCCCGCCAGGGCGGCGGCGAAAAGCGCATCGCGGCGCAGCACAAGAAGGGCAAGCTGACGGCGCGCGAGCGGCTCGAGCTGCTGCTCGACCAGGGCTCGTTCGAAGAGTGGGACATGTTCGTCGAGCACCGCTGCACCGACTTCGGCATGCAGGACAACCAGATTCCGGGCGATGGCGTGGTGACCGGCTACGGCATGATCAACGGCCGCCTGGTGTTCGTCTTCAGCCAGGACTTCACGGTCTTTGGCGGCGCCTTGGGCGAAGCCCATGCCGAGAAGATCTGCAAGGTCATGGACCACGCCATCCGGGTCGGCGCGCCGGTGATCGGCCTCAACGACTCCGGCGGCGCACGCATCCAGGAAGGCGTGGCCTCGCTCGGCGGCTACGCCGACGTGTTCCAGCGCAATGTGATGGCCTCGGGCGTGGTGCCGCAGATCAGCATGATCATGGGCCCTTGTGCAGGAGGAGCCGTCTATTCCCCGGCGATGACCGACTTCATCTTCATGGTGCAGGACAGCTCATACATGTTCGTCACCGGGCCTGAGGTCGTGAAGACCGTGACCCATGAAGAGGTCACGGCCGAGCAACTCGGCGGCGCGGCCACGCACACGACGCGCAGCGGTGTGGCTGACCGCGCCTTCGACAACGATGTCGAGGCCTTGTTGATGCTGCGTCGGTTCTTCAACTACCTGCCACTGAACAACCGCGATGGCGCCCCCTCGCGGCCGAGCGGCGACCCGTCCGAGCGGCTCGATCTGTCGCTCGACACCCTGGTGCCCGACAACCCGAACAAGCCCTACGACATCAAGGAGCTGATCCTCAAGGTGGTCGACGACGGCGATTTCTTCGAGCTGCAGCCCGACTACGCGAAGAACATCGTCATCGGCATGGCGCGCATGGCCGGGCGCACGGTGGGCATCGTGGCCAACAACCCGCAGGTGCTGGCCGGCTGCCTGGACATCAAGAGCAGCATCAAGGCGGCGCGCTTCGTGCGCTTTTGCGACGCCTTCAGCATCCCGGTGATCACCTTCGTCGATGTGCCGGGCTTCATGCCGGGCACCAGCCAGGAGTACGGCGGCATCATCAAGCATGGCGCCAAGCT
>JANMSS010000183.1:0-11248 GCA_031389585.1 Burkholderiales bacterium
GGCGGCTACCTGAATCAGAACTTTATCGAGACGTTCGCGGCCCTGCCCACGCTCGGCGCACGCGAGGCCTACACGCTGGCACGCAACAGCTTTGAAGCGAGCTTCGCCAGCGCCGACGACAAGGCGCGCTGGATTGCCGCACTGGACCAGCATTTTCTGAGCGCCGCCCGCGCGGCCTGATCGCGCCTGCGCGCGCACCGCGCCGCCTACAATTCAACCCTTGCGCGCCGCGTGCCACCCGCCGCGCAGTTCTCATCCGGCGGCCATGTCGAGGACAACCATGTCAAAAAACCTCATCCGCGGGCGCCTGCTCGCGCTGATGCTTTGCTCAACCCTGAGTTTTGCCACGGCGGCCGAGCCGCTCAAGATCGCATTCGTCTATGTCAGCCCGGTCGGCCAGGCCGGCTGGACTTACCAGCATGACCAGGCGCGCCAGGCCCTGCAGCGCGGGCTCGGTGCCAAAGTCGAGACACGCTTCGTCGAAGCCGTGCCCGAAGGCGCCGACGCCGAACGGGTCATGCGCGACCTGGCGGCGCAGGGCCACCAGTTGATCTTCGCCACCAGCTTCGGCTACCTCGAACCCGCACTGCGCGTGGCGGCCGATTTCCCCGGCGTCAAGTTCGAGCATGCCGGCGGCTACAAGACCGCGGCCAACCTCAACACCTACAACGCGCGCTTCTACGAGGGCCGCTGGCTCGCCGGCTGGCTGGCCGGCAAGTCGAGCAAGAGCGGCGTGGCCGGCTATGTGGCCGGGTTTCCCGTGCCCGAAGTCGTGCAGGGCATCAACGCCTTCACGCTGGGCATGCAGGCCGCCAACCCGAAGGCCAGCGTGCGCGTGCTCTGGCTCAACACCTGGTTTGACCCACCGAAGGAACGTGAAGCGGCGCTGTCGCTCATCAACGCCGGCGCGGATGTGTTGACCAACCACAGTGGTTCGCCGGCCGTGCCGCAGGTGGCAGAAGAGAAGGGCGTCAGGCTGATCGGCTACCAGAGCGACATGCGCGCGCATGCACCGACCGCACAGCTCGCGGCTGTCACCGCCAACTGGAGTGGCTACTACACGCGCGTCGCGCAAAGCGTGATCGCCAACACGTGGAAAGCCACGCCCATGTGGGGCGGCATCAAGGACGGCATGGTCAAGCTCTCTGCGGTTTCGCCGGCGCTGCCCGTGGACGTGCGCAACGAGCTGGCCGCTCGCGAACAACTCTTGCTGGCCGGCAAGGCCGGCCCCTTCGTCGGTCGTCTGGTTGACCAGGCCGGCCTGGTTCGTAACGCGAGTGGTGCGCTCGGCGACGAGGCGATCTCGCGTATGGACTGGTTTGTGCAGGGCGTCTCAGGTACGCTGCCCAAACCTTGAGGGAGGTCTCGACATGAGCGCTCGTTGGCTTGCCGCATTGGCCTGTGCCCTGGCCTGCGGCCTGGCCCCGACTCCCGCGGCCGCGCAGGTCAAGCACTTGCGCTTTGCCAGCGCCTTCGACCCGCAGAGCATGGACCCGCATGCGCTGGCGCTTCTGTACCAGACGCGGGTCGTGACCCAGATCTACGAGGGTCTGGTCAACCGCGGCAAGGATTTCAAGCTCGAGCCCTCGCTGGCGCTGTCGTGGGAGATGCTCAACGCGACCACCTGGCGCTTCAAGCTGCGCCCCGGCGTGAAGTTCCACGATGGCGCGCCGTTCACGGCCGACGACGCGGTGTTCTCGATCGAGCGGGCCCTGGACAAGGCCTCGCAGCGCAAGAACCAGATGCTGGGCATCAGCGGCGCGAAAAAGATCGACGCGCAGACCGTCGACATCACCACGGACGCGCCCGACGCCGTGCTGCCCGACAAGCTGTGGCTGGTGGCGATGATGAACAAGCCCTGGTGCGAGAAGCACGGCGTGCAGCGGCCGCAGGACTACAACGCCAAGCAGGAGACCTTTGCCGTGCGCAACGCCAACGGCACGGGGCCCTTCATGCTGGCGCGCTACGAGTCCGATGTGCGCACGCTGCTCAAGGCCAACCCGGTGTGGTGGGGCCAGGGCACGCCCGCGGGCGGCGGCAACCTCGACGAGATCAGCTACCAGGTGATCCAGTCCGACGCCACGCGGCTGGCTGCGCTGGCCTCGGGCCAGATCGATTTCGTCATCGACCCGCCGTTCCAGGATCTGGCCCGGCTGAAGGCTGACAAGAGCCTGAAGGTGAGCGAGGCCGACGACATTGGCACCCAGTATTTCGCGCTCAACCAGCACAGCACCGAACTCCCGGGGAGCGACGTCAAGGGCCGCAATCCGTTCAAGGACCTGCGTGTTCGCCGCGCGCTGCAACTGGCGATCGACACCGACCTGATCGTGCGCCAGGTCCTGCGCGGCGAAGGCACCGTGACAGGCTCATTCGTCTCGCCGCTGGTCGATGGCTACCTGGCCGAGTTCGAACCGCGGCCCAAGGCCGATGCGGCGGCGGCGCGCGCGCTGCTCAAGCAGGCCGGCTACGAGAGCGGCTTTTCAGTGCAGATGGATTGCGTCAACGTGGCCTGGCGGGCCTCGGTATGCCAGGCCGCCGCGGCGATGCTCGAGAAGGTCGGCATCCGCGCCAGCCTGGTCACGTCGCCGAGCGCGATCTTCTTTCCCAAACTCAGCCAGGGCACCGGCAGCCTGGTCGAGTTCGGCTGGAGCGCCGCTCCCGACCCCTGGAGCATGATGCAGTCGACCGTGCGCAGCAACGATGGCCTCACGGCCGGTGCCTTCAATGCCGGGCGCTACAGCAACCCCAAGCTCGACGCCCTGATCGACGGCATGCGCGTCGAGCCCAACCTGGCACGCCGGCGCCAGATGGCTGGCGACGCGTTGCGCCTGATGAATGCCGAGTTGCCGATGATTCCGCTCTACCGGCGCCAGCACAACTGGGTCATGCGGCCCAATGTCGACATGGTGCACCTGCCCAACGACGTGCTTGAACTGCGCTGGGTGACGATCAAGTAACTCAGATCGTCGGCGCCTGGTCGACCGGCCAGGCCGGGTTGCGCAGCGCCGTTATCGCGTGGTCGCGCCAGGCGCCGTCGATGAACAGGTATTCGCGGGCCAGGCCTTCCTGTTCGAAACCCAGCCGCGCCAGCAGCGCCAGGCTGCGCGTGTTTTCCGGGCGCACATTGGCCTGCACGCGGTGCAGGTGAACACGCGGGCTGAAGGCATCGGCCAGCGCGGCCACCAGCGCCTCGTGCATCAGCCCGCGGCCTTCGTTCGCTGCGTCGATCGAGTAGCCGAGCATGGCGTTGCAGAAGGCGCGTCGCGTGATCTGCGACAAGTGGATCTGCCCGAGCGCCAGTTCAGGCGCATCGATCGCAAACAGCCACCAGCCGATGCCCGTGCCTGCGGCGATCGCAGCGGCAGTGGCCGTCAGGCTCTCGCGTTGACCTTCATCAGTGAACGTCGGGCCTGCCATCGGCGGGTTCCAGCGCGCATGGGCTTCGCGATTGCGGCGGTAGAAATCGGCACAGGCCGCGGCCAGGGCCGGGTGGCTGGCGCGCAGCAGCAGGCGCTTGGTGGTCAGCGAGTCGAGCGGCGTCACACCGCCATTGTGGTGTCGGCCAGGGCGGCAGCCAATGCCGGCGCCGACGTCCCGAAGGCGTAGGCGTCCATGCCCAGCGACCCGTAGATCGCACTGTCGTGCAGGCGCAGCGGCGCATGCTCGCGCCCACCAGCGCCGGCCGCGATGTACCAGGGCAGCAGGTGTTCGTCGCTGGGGTGCATGTCGATCGCATGCGGCGCCTGGGCGCGGTAGGCAAACAGGGCCTCCCAGTCGCGCGCCTGGCTGCGTGCCTGCATCCATTGGCGAAAGGCCGCGCTCTCGGCGATCTCGGGCTGTTCGGCCTGGGCATCAAGCCCGCCCGCGAACACACGCCGCAGGTTGTGCGTGATGCTGCCGCTGCCCAGCACCAGCACGCCTGCGCGGGCCAGCGGGGCCAGGGCCTGGCCGAGCGCAAACTGCGCGGCGGGGCCTTGCGTCGGCACCCAGGCCAGCGGTAGCACCGGGATGTCGGCGTCGGGCCAGGCGTAGCGAAGCGGCGTCCAGATGCCATGGTCCAGTCCACCTTCTGAAACCAGGTTCGCGGCGATGCCGGCGTCAGTCAGCAGGGCTTGCACGCGCGCAGCAAGCGCCGGTGCGCCCGGCGCGTCGTAGCGCAGCGTGAGCAGCTTCGGATCAAAGCCGCCGAAGTCGTAGACCGCGGCGTGGCGTTCGGCGGCCAGTAGCACTGGCTGGCGCGACAGGCTGTGAGCCGACAGCGCAATGATGGCGCGCGGTCGGCCGAACGCAGCGTCGATGGCGGGGCCCAGCCGCTGCATGAAAGCACCGGCCAAGCGTGGCTCGAGCGCCATCATTGGTGAGCCGTGAGACAGGAAGATCGGCGGTAGGGCGAGATCGTTGGTCATGCCCGCATTGGAGCGCAAATCCCGGTGCACCGTGTTGCGGCGAATTGCATCCAGCATTCAAGCTGTTGCGGCAGAGCTGCCGGCGATCGGGTACCGTCACGCTTTCGCAGCCGCCTGTCGCAACATGCCCACTGTTCTACGCCCGAGTCTCTGGTCCCTGGCCTGGCGCCAAACGCAGCGCGACTTTCGCGCAGGCGAATTGCGACTGCTGCTGGTGGCGGTGACGCTGGCGGTGTCCGCGCTGACGGCGGTCGGATTCTTTGCCGACCGGCTCGAACGCGGCCTGGCGCGCGACGCGCGGCAGATGCTCGGCGGCGATGCCATCGTCGCAAGCGACCAGCCGCCGCCGCAGGCCTTTGTCGACGAGGCGCGTTCGCGCGCGCTGTCGGTGGCCACCACCACCAGCTTCCCGAGCATGGGCCGCGCGACCGAGGCGCAGGGCGGGGCCTCGCGACTGGTGGCGGTGAAGGCGGTCAGCGAAGCCTACCCGCTGCGCGGGCGCCTCAAGCTGAAGAACGGCCCCGACGGGCAGACACTCGACGCCGCTGGCGCGCCCGAGCGCGGCACGGTGTGGGTCGATCCGTCGCTGCTCGACGCGCTGCAACTGAAGATGGGGGACGCGCTGCTGCTCGGCGACGCGGCGCTGAAGATCGCGCGCCTGATCGCCGTCGAGCCCGACCGCGGCGCGGGCTTCATGAGTTTTGCGCCGCGGGTGATGCTGAACCATGTCGATCTGGCGGCCACCGGCCTGGTGCAGCCGGCCAGCCGCGTGACCTATCGGTTGGCGGTGGCCTCGCCGATCGGTCGCGACGCCGAAGTCGCCGCCTTCGTGAACTGGGCCGAGACCCAGGTCGAGCAACGCCGGCTGCGCGGCGTGCGCGTCGAGTCGATGGAGTCGGGTCGTCCCGAGATGAAACAGACGCTGGGCCGCGCCGAGAAGTTTCTCAACCTGGTGGCGCTGCTGGCGGCGTTGCTGGCCGCGGTGGCAGTCGCGATTGCCTCGCGTGATTTTGCCAATGGCCACCTCGACGACTGCGCCATGCTGCGCGTGCTCGGTCAGCCGCAGCGATCGATCGCCGTGTCCTACACACTCGAATTCGGTTTCGTCGGTGCGCTGGCCAGCGCCATGGGCGTGGCCCTGGGCCTGGGCGTGCATTACGTGTTTGTCTGGTTGCTGGCCGGGCTGCTCAATATCGAGCTGCCGCCGCCGGGGGCCTGGCCGGCGCTGTTCGGCCTGGGCGTGGGCCTGACCCTGCTGATCGGCTTTGGCCTGCCACCGGTGCTGCAGCTCGCGCGGGTGCCGGCCCTGCGCGTGATCCGTCGCGATGTCGGCGCCCTCAAGGGCGCGTCGCTGGCCGTGCTCGGCGCCGGCACGATCGGTTTTGCGGCCTTGTTGTTGGCGGTGTCGGCCGACTGGAAGCTGGGCCTGATCGCGGTCGGCGGCTTTGCGGCCGCCGCGGCGCTGTTCGCCCTGCTGTCGTGGCTGGCGGTGTTGGTCTTGAAGCGGGCCGTGCCCGAGGCCGGCGCGCCACGCTGGTTGGTGTTGGCCACGCGCCAGATCGCAGCCCGGCCGGCGTTTGCGGTGCTGCAGGTCTCGGCGTTGGCGGTCGGCCTGTTGGCACTGGTGCTGCTGGTGCTGCTGCGCACCGATCTCATCGCCAGCTGGCGCGCGGCCACGCCGCCCGATGCGCCGAATCGCTTTGTCATCAATATTCAGCCCGAGCAGGGCGATGCGTTCAAGCAGACGCTGGCGGCGGCCGGCGTGACGAACTACGACTGGTTCCCGATGATCCGTGGCCGCCTGGTGGCCATCAACAACCAGGCCGTTGCGCCCGATGGCTTTGTCGACCAACGCGCCAAGCGCCTGGTCGAGCGCGAGTTCAATCTGAGCCATGACGCCACACTGCCGAGCCACAACCGCGTGGTCGGCGGGCAGTGGCGCGCGAACGAAGTCGACGCCCTCAGCATCGAGGAAGGCCTGGCCACGACGTTGGGCGTCAAGCTGGGCGACCGGCTGCGCTTCGAGATTGCCGGCAGTGCTCGCGAGGGCCGCATCACCAGCCTGCGCAAGGTCGATTGGGGCTCGATGCGCGTCAATTTCTTCGTCATGTTCCCCAGCGCCGCGATGCCCGATTTGCCGGCCACGACCATCGCGGCCTTCCGCGCCCCCGAGCAGCCGGGCTTCGACAATGCGCTGGCGCGCGACTTTCCAAATGTCACGACGGTCGACATCTCAGCGCAGATCGGCCAGGTGCAGCGGGTACTGGACCAGGTCATCCGCGCCGTCGAGTTCCTGTTTGCCTTCACCTTGGCCGCCGGCCTGGTGGTGCTGTTTGCCGCCGTCAGCGCCACCCGCGAGGCGCGCGCGCGCGAGTTCGCGGTGATGCGCGCCCTGGGCGCCGGGCGTCGCCTGCTGGCCCAGGTGCAACGCGCCGAGCTGCTCGGCGTCGGCGCCCTGGCCGGCGTGCTGGCTTCGATCGCGGCGATGGGCGTGGGCTGGGCGCTGGCGCGTTATGCCTTCGAGTTCCAGTGGACGGCGTCGTGGTGGGTGCCGCTGGGCGGCGCCGCCGCGGGTGCGGTGCTGGCGCTTGGCGCGGGCTGGTGGGGCCTGCGCGAAGTGCTGCGCCGGCCGGTCGTCGAGACGCTGCGCAAGGCGGCGATGGAGTAGCGCGCAGGCGGTCGCTGCGGCGGCACGGCGTTGTCGCGAGCAGCGCGATAAAGTCGGCCCTTTGCGCAGCCTTGAGCGAGTCCACCTGCCGATGAGCGCCACTTCCCCGCAGCGCAGCCTGCGTGTCCTGCACCTCGAAGACTCGGAGCTTGACCACGAGCTGGCCATCGCCCACCTGCAGCGCGACGGCCGCCCGGTGCAGACCTTGCGGGTTGAGAGCGAAGCGGGCTTTCGCGCCGCGCTCGACGAAGACTGGGACGCGATCCTGTCGGACTACAACCTGCCGGGTTTTTCGGGGCTGGCGGCGCTCGAGATCCTCAATGGCAGCGGGCGATTGCTGCCGTTCATCATCGTTTCCGGAGAGATCGGCGAGGACGTTGCGGTGCAGGCCATGCGCAACGGCGCCAATGACTATCTGTTGAAAAGCAACCTGGCGCGCCTGTCGCCCGCCCTGGACCACGCGATCGCGGCCAACGAGATGCGGCGTGCCCGCGTCGCAGCTGACCGCGAACTGGCCGCGTCGAGGCAGCAACTCTCGGAGTTGGCGCAGCACTTGCAAACCAGCGTCGAGCGCGAGCGCGCGGCGATCGCGCGCGAGATCCATGACGACGTCGGCGGTGCGCTTACCGCCCTGAACTTCGACCTGGCCTGGATCGCTCGCCACAGCCAGGAGCCCGCCGTGCAGCACAAGGTGCAGTCGGCGCTGGAGATGGCCGCGCACGCGATCGAGGCCAGCCAGCGTGTGATGCACAACCTGCGCCCGGCGATCCTTGAGCAGGGCCTGGTGGCGGCGTTGCAGTGGATGGCGCAACGCTTTGAGAAACGCACGGGCATCGAGTGCGCGTTCCGCACCAGCCACGAGAACGTCGAGCTGCCCGCGGGTGTGCCGCTGGTGGCCTACCGTGCGGTGCAGGAGGCGCTGACCAACGTCAGCAAGCACGCGCAGGCGAGCAAGGTGGCGATCGACCTGTCATTGGCTGGAGGGGTGTTGTCGGTCGAAGTCAGCGACAACGGGCGTGGCCTGTCGGCTGATGACCTCGCCAAGACCAAGAGTTTTGGCATCCGGGGTTTGCGCGAGCGCGCCGACACGGTGGGCGGCTGGGTCGACTTCTCCAGTGGCGCTAGCGGCACGACGATGATCGTGTCGGTGCCGGTCGGCCCGCGCGGCCCGCACAGCGGCGACACGGCCTTCGGCGATACTGGTTTTGACCGCGAGAGCCACGATCCGTCTTCCTGGGGCGACCTATGATTGAAGTCATCCTTTGCGACGACCACGCGCTGATTCGCCGTGGTATCCGTGACACCCTGGCCGAAGCGGTCGACATCCGAGTCGTCGGCGAGGCCGGCGAGTACGGCGAATTGCGCAGCCTGATGCGCGGCACGCGTTGCGACGTGCTCGTTCTGGACATCAACATGCCCGGCCGCAGCGGGCTGGACGTGCTGCATGTACTCAAGGACGAGGCCAACCCGGTCAAGGTGCTGGTGGTCAGCATGTACCCGGAAGACCAGTACGCGATCCGGGCCTTGCGCGGCGGGGCCTACGGCTACGTCAACAAGGGCGGCGACCCGCAGCTGATCGTGCAGGCCGTGCGCACGGTGGCCCAGGGGCGCAAGTACGTGACGCCCGAGATCGCGCAGATGCTGGTCGAGAGCCTGACCTCGCCATCGCCCGAGCACGCGCACGAGAGCTTGTCGGATCGAGAGTTGCAGACGCTGACGATGATCGCCTCTGGCAAGCGGCTCTCCGACATTGCGTCGGAGTTGACCTTGTCGCCGAAGACGGTGTCGGTATATCGGGCGCGCGTGCTGCAAAAGCTGGGCTTGGCGAATAACTCCGAGTTGACGGTTTATGCCATTCGCAATGGGTTGGTAGGGGGGTGAGTTCTTCACTTGCCGAGTCGGCGCCGGGGGCGCCCCGCCGGGCGGTCACTTTCTTTCTGCTGGCTCAGAAAGAAAGTAACCAAAGAAAGAGAGCCTGAACACGTGATCATTCGCACCTGCGGTTGCGCTTGATGCCAGTGCGCTGCCACAAGGCCTGACCCGGTACGGGCTCAAGTTTCGATTGCACCGCGGCGCACCGCGCTTGGGTCACGACAACGGTGAGGCAAGCACGTTTGGCTCAGTCCAATCGCAGGCCTTACCGGATCAATCAAACTTGTGTGCGCGAACAGGAAACGCTCACGCGCGCAAAACCGAGGATTCGTGTTGGGCTCTTTCTCTTTGGTTACTTTCCTCTTTGAGCCAGCAAAGAGAAAGTGACTGCCCGCCGGGGCACTCCCGGCGCCGACTCGGCAAGAGAAGAACCTACCGAGTCGCCCGCTTGCGAACGCAGTCCAAGTAGGCATGCCCATCCGGCGGCAACCCGGATCGCTGCGACGTCCAGATCATGTCGCCCAGGCACTCCATCACCTGATGCTGCGCCTCATGGCCTGAACCCAGCCGCGCCGCGAGCAGCTCGTAGGTCTGCTTGATCCCGCGCGGCTGATCGATCGCCACCTGCTCGGTGATCGTCAGGTGCATAGACAAGTGCAGGAACGGATTGCTGCGCCCGTCCTCGACCGTGTAGCTCGCGGCCAGTGCCGCGTCCAGGTCAGCCAGTTCGGCGTGGTACTCGGGGTGCTCGGCAATCCATTGCCCCGCCAGCGCCTCGATCGGCGTCAGCGATGCGGCAAGCTGCTGCTTGTGGTGCGTTTCGCAGAAGAAGCGGCGCACATCGTGCTGGGAAGGGCTGAACATGGTCTGACAATTGTGCGGTCTGTCGCATGGGGCCGCGCATGTTCATCACTGACCCTTGGTTCTACGCCATCGCCGTGCCCGCGGTGCTGCTGATGGGCGTTTCCAAGAGCGGCTTCCTGATGGGTTTCGGCTCGCTGGCCACGCCGCTGATGGCGCTGACCGTGCCGGTGCCGCAGGCCGCCGCGATCATGCTGCCGCTGCTGCTGGTGATGGATGTCACGGGCATCAAGCAGCTGTGGCGCGAGCGCGACCGCGAACTGCTTCGACTGCTGCTGCCTGCTGGACTGCTGGGCACCTTGGTGGGCACGCTGTTGTTCGGGCTGCTGTCGGAAAAAACGGTGGCCGCGGTGGTTGGCGGGCTGACGCTGCTGTTCCTTGCCCAGCGGCTGGTCTTTCCACCGCGGCGCGACGCGCCGCCGCCGCCCAAGGCGGTTGGTTTCGTTCTCGGCGTCGTCGGCGGCTTCACCAGTTTTGTCGCCCATGCCGGCAGCCCGCCGCTGTCAGCCTATTTGCTGCCGCTGCGGCTGGAGCCGCTGCGCCTGGCGGCGACGATGGCGGTGCTGTTCGGCGCCATCAATCTGTCCAAGTGGATTCCCTATGCCTGGCTCGGGCTGCTCGACGGCCGCAACCTGGTGACGTCGCTGGCGCTGATGCCGTTGGCGCCGCTCGGGGTGTGGCTGGGCGTGTGGGCGACTCGCCGGATCGACCCGGCCTGGTTCTACCGAATTGCCTACACCGGCATGTTTCTCACCGGGGCCAAGCTGTTGTGGGACGGCGTGCACTGAGAGGCTGAGAGTCTTTCAATCGCGATATTATATTTGCCGTACCCAAGTGGCGTAGGATGCGCTCCATACAGGCTCGTGAGTCTTTGGGACATGCTGCAACTGCCATTCGTGCGATTGCTTGGCTCAGTACAAGGGCTGACTTCTCTCCAACACTTGGTGGCTCCGAGCGCGAGCAAGGGCTTGAGCGGCGAGTTGGCAGTTCACCCAGTCAACTTTCAAGCCTGGCTTGAAGCGGCCGACTCTCTTGCCGCCGACTGCGCTGCGGTCGGGCTGCCAGTGATCCGGCAGTTCGCTAGCTTGATAGCCGACGACCTTCGTACCGCCACCATGAGCGCAGCCGGAGACAGCGTAGTGAGCGGGCATCACCTACAGCAACTGGACGCTCATCTCAGGGGGTTTGCACAAGTCATTCGCATTGAAACGGAGGCCAAGAAAGCTCTACTCCTATCGACTGAGCATGCCGCTCTGTACGAGGCAACGGAACCGCACTTTGGGCCCGAGGTGGCGAATAAGTTTGCATTGGCCGGAGAAGACATTGAAGAGGCTGCGAAGTGCTTGGCGTTGGGCCGCTCGACTGCCGTCGTCTTCCATCTGATGCGAGCAATGGAGGGAGCACTCCAAGTGCTGGCGGCAAAACTTGCGATTGCAAACGT
>JANMSS010000253.1:0-2967 GCA_031389585.1 Burkholderiales bacterium
CAGCGCGTGGCCATCGCGCGCGCCTACGTGCTCGACCCCAAGGTGCTGCTGATGGACGAGCCCTTCGGCGCCCTGGACGCGCAGACCCGCGTCGTGATGCAGGAAGAGTTGGTGCGCCTGGCGCGCCAGCACCCGCGCACCGTGCTGTTCATCACCCATGCCGTCGAGGAGGCCGTGTACCTGGCCGACCGCATCGTCGTCATGACCACCCGGCCCGGTACCGTGCGCGAGATCATCGACGTGAAGTCGATCCGCGAAAGCGAGAACTGGGACCAGCACAAACGCATCGAGGATGTGATGGACCTGCCTTCGTTCGTTCACCTTCGCACCCATGTCTGGAAGCTGTTGCGCGACCAGCAGGGCGCCGATGCGCACTGACCGCTCATTGAGCACTCACTGACCCCACCCCCACAACCCCTCCCAGGAGACTGACCATGCATTCGAAGACTTTCCGCACCGCCTTGATCGCCGCCGCACTGCTTAGCGGCGGGGTCGCCCAGGCCCAGGCCGCGCTGACCGAGATCAAGGTCAGCTACCAGCCGGCGCTTTACTGGGCCTTGCCCTTCTTCGTCGCCAGCGAGAAAGGCTGGTGGGCCGAGGTCGGCCTGAAGCCGGTGTTCTCGACCTTCCCGGCCGGCGTGCCGCAGATCGCGGCTGCAGCGTCGAAGTCCTGGGACGTGGGCGGCACTGGCAGCGTGCCGGCCGTGCTGGGCCATGTGCGCTTCGGCATCAAGACGATCGGCGTGACCAACGACGAGTCGGCCGGCAACGCCTTGCTGGTGCGCAAGGACCTGGCCGAGAAGATCGCCAAGAACCCGCAGAGCATGAAGGGCCAGACCATCGTGCTGACGGCCAACTCGACCGGCGACTACGCGGTCCAGTCGTGTCTGAAGAAGTACGGCCTGGTCAAGGCCGACGTGACGATCAAGAACATGGGCCAGGCCGAGATCATCTCGGCGATGTCGTCGAACAACGCCGACCTGGGCGGCCTGTGGGCGCCGAACATCTACACCCTGGAGGAGAAGGCGGGCGCCAAGGTGCTGTGCTCCGGCAAGGACGGTGGCGTGATGGTTCCCGGGGCCTTGATCGCGCGCGGCGAGTACGCCGAGCAGAACCCCGAGAACGTGGCCAAGTTCCTGGCGGTCTATCTGCGCGCCTGGAAGTGGATGAGTGCACACAAGCCCGAGGCCATTGCGATGATGAAGAAGTTCTACGAGCAGGGCGGCGTGAGCATCAGCGAAGCGTCGATGAAGAAGGAGTTCGACACCCGCCCGACTTTCGACCTCGCCACGCAGTTGGCCCGCATGGACCGCACCCGCGGCAATTCCGACATGGACGTCTGGTTCGGCCAGATCGGCATCTTCATGCGCGGCACCGGGGCGATCCAGACGATCCCGCAGTCGGGCGACTACATCACCGACGCTTTCATGAAGCGCGTGCAGGCCGACCCCAAGCTGCGCGACTTCGCGAACCGAAGCAACTGACCTTTTCTGCCATGACCATCACCTACCTCAAGAAGGCGAGCAAGTCGCCGGAGACCGAGACCGCCACCGCGCAAAAAGTGGTGAGCGAGATGCTGGCCGAGATCGCCGGCGGTGGCGAAGCGGCGGTGCGCCACTACGCCAAGCAGCTCGATGCCTGGGATGGCGAGATCGTGCTCTCGCGTGACGAGATCGAGCGCCGCGCAGCGGAGGTGCCGGCCACGGTGCGGCACGACATCGATTTCGCGATCCGCCAGGTGCATGACTTCGCGGTGGCCCAGCGCAAGTCGATACAGGAGTTCTCGGTCGAGTTGCACCGCGGCGTCATCGCCGGCCAGCGCGTGCTGCCGGTCAACGTCGCGGGTTGCTATGCGCCAGCGGGCCGCTACGCCCACATCGCCTCGGCCTACATGGGCGTGGCGACGGCCAAGGCCGCGGGGGTCCAGACCATCGTCGCCTGCTCGGGGCCGTTTCGCGGCGGACCGATGCATCCCTACGTCCTCTACGCATTCAAGCAGGCCGGCGCCGATGTGATCATGACCCTGGGCGGCGTGCAGGCGATTGCGACGATGGCCTACGGCTTGTTCAGCGGCAAGGCGGCCGACGTGATCGTCGGCCCGGGCAACAAGTTCGTTGCCGAAGCCAAGCGCAGTTTGTTCGGCAAGGTCGGCATCGATGTCTTCGCTGGCCCGTCGGAGGTGGCGGTGATCGCCGACGACAGCGCCGATGCGGCCATCGTCGCCAGCGATCTGGTCGGCCAGGCCGAACATGGGCACGAGTCGCCCGCCTGGTTGTTCACCAGCTCGCGCGCCTTGGCCGAGGACGTGATGCGCCGCGTCCCCGCGCTGATCGACGCACTGCCGCCGACCGCACGCGACGCGGCCGGCGCGGCCTGGCGCGACTACGGTGAAGTCATCCTCTGCGACGCGCGGGAAGAGATCGCCGAAGTCTCGGACCGCTATGCGCCCGAGCACCTCGAGGTGCACGCCCGCGAGCTCGACTGGTGGCTGGCCAAGCTCACATGCTACGGCTCGCTCTTCCTCGGCGAGGAGACGACGGTGGCCTATGGCGACAAGGCCAGCGGCCCCAACCATGTGCTGCCGACGAAGGGCGCGGCGCGCTACTCGGGCGGCCTGTCGGTGCACAAATTCATGAAGACACTCACCTGGCAGCGCATGACCCGCGAAGCCGCACGCGACATCGGTGGAGTCACCGCGCGCATCTCGCGTCTCGAAGGCATGGAAGCGCACGCCCGCACCGCCGACGATCGGCTGGCCAAGTATTTCCCCGACCAGACTTTCGAGTTGGGCGATCCGGTCACGGTATGAACCAGAGCCTGGCCGCGCTGTTCGACTTGAGCGGGCGCCGCGCGCTCGTGACCGGCGGCCACTCGGGAATCGGCAACGCGATGGCACGCGCACTCGGCCTGGCCGGCGCGCGCGTCTTGTTGTTGGCGCGGCGCGAGGCCGAGTTGCGCGCGGCGGCC
>JANMSS010000259.1:0-2580 GCA_031389585.1 Burkholderiales bacterium
TTCATCAACCAAGATCAGAGCCTCGCCGGGCCCTTTGTTCCGTCACTAGAAATTGCCCAAGAACCAATCCTTGGCGCGGCCGATCACGGTCTTCACCGAGCCGGCTTGCCCTGCCACCTTGTGTCCGCGCATGCGCGCCATGCGCGCCTCTTCGAGCAGGCCCATCACGGTGGCCGAGCGCGGGTTGGCCAGCATGTCAAACAGAGCCCCGGCGTAGAGCGGGTTGCCGCGACGCACCGGTTTCAGGAAGATGTCTTCGCCGAGTTCGACCATGCCCGGCATCACCGCCGAGCCGCCGCAGATCACGATCCCCGAGGACAGCAGCTCTTCGTAGCCCGAATCGCGGATGACCTGGTGCACCAGCGAGAAAATCTCCTCGATGCGCGGCTCGATCACGCCGGCCAGCGCCTGGCGTGAGAGCAGCCGCGGCGCGCGGTCGCCCAGGCCCGGCACCTCGAGGTTCTCGCTCGGATCGGCGTGCAATTGCTTGGCCACGCCGTACTCGACCTTGATCTCCTCGGCATCCTTGGTCGGCGTGCGCAGCGCCATCGCGATGTCGCTGGTGATCAGGTCGCCGGCGATCGGGATCACCGCGGTGTGGCGCACCGAGCCGCCGGTGAAGATCTGTACGTCGGTGGTGCCGGCGCCGATGTCGACCATCGCCACGCCCAGTTCCTTCTCGTCGGCCGTCAGCACGGCGTGGCTCGAGGCGCTCGGGTTGAGCACCAGCTGGTCGACTTCGAGACCGCAGCGGCGCACGCACTTGACGATGTTCTCGGCCGCGCTCTGCGCGCCGGTGACTATGTGCACCTTGACCTCCAGGCGCCCGCCGCTCATGCCGATCGGCTCCTTGACCTCATGGCCATCGATGACGAACTCCTGCGGCTCGACCAGCAGCAGGCGCTGGTCGTTGGGGATGTTCACCGCCTTGGCAGTTTCGACCACCCGCGCGACATCGATCGTCGTGACCTCCTTGTCGCGCACGATGACCATGCCGGTCGAGTTCTGGCCGCGGATGTGGCTGCCGGTGATGCCGGTGTAGACACGGGTGATCTTGCAGTCGGCCATCAGCTCGGCCTCCTTGAGCGCCTGCTGGATCGACTGCACGGTGGCGTCGATATTGACCACCACGCCGCGCTTGAGGCCATGCGAGGGCGCGATGCCCAGGCCGGCCACGCGCAGCGAACCGTCGGCCAGCACCTCGGCCACCACCGCCACCACCTTGGCAGTGCCGATATCCAGGCCCACCACCAGATCCTTGTATTCCTTTGCGGGCATCTCGTGCGTCCTTATGCGGTTGTCAACGCGCCGCGTTGTTGTTTGCTGCGGCCAGCGAAGTCGTCGACACACCGCGCAGGCGCAGTGCGTAGCCGTCGGGGTGGCGCAGGTCGGCTGCGATCAGCGCGCGCGGGTTGGCGCTGGCCAGCGCAAAGCGCTGCTGCACCTGTGCCAGCGTGCGCACAAAGCGCGCCGCGCGGGCGACCACTTCGTCTTCAGTGCCGCGGCCCAACTCGATGCCGGCACCGCTGTCGAGTTCGGCGCGCCAGGAGCCGCGGCTGGACAGCTTGAGGGCGCCGATGCGGCTGTCGATCTGCGCCAGCGGCCCGGCCAGGCGGCGCTGCATGGCCAGCATGGCTTTGGCGCTGCCGTCGGGGCCGGCCAGCGTGATCAGCGTCTCGTCCTCGACCTCGCCGAGGTTGGCGTCGAAGACCTCGCCGTGGCTGTTGACCAGCCGCTCGCTGCCGCCATCGCCCTGCCAAAGCGCCGCGACACGGTGCTCTTCGAGCGTGATCGCCAGCCGGTTCGGCCAGACCCGGCGCACCTCGGCCCGCCGCACCCAGGGCACCGACTCGAACGCCGCGCGGCCGCGGTTCAGGTCAAAGCTGAAGAAGTTGCCGGCCAGATGCGGCAGCGCATTGGCGCGCACCGTCGCCAGGTTGCTGCGAGCGAGATCGGCATCCAGCGCGATCGTGCGTATCGTGAACAGCGGCGCGCGCGTCAGCCAGGCGATAAGCGCCGCCGCGAGCACCACCGCGGCCAGCACGAACACCAAGGCCGAGACTCCGTTCATCAGGCGCACGTCGACCGGCATCGCCATCGGCGCGCGGTTGCTGGTGTTGCGGCTTCGTTGGGACATGGTTCAGGTGGCGCAGGGCCGCTCCCAAGGCGCCTGAGCGCCCCTCGGGGGCAGCGAACGGAGTGAGCTTGGGGCAGTCATGTCAGGTGGCCTTGCTGCCGTCGAGTCGTGCGCTGCTCAGCAACTGCAGGCACAACGCCTCGTAGCCGATGCCTGCGGCGGCGGCTGATTTGGGCACCAGCGAATGGCTGGTCATGCCCGGCGAGGTGTTCATCTCGAGCAGGAAGGCCTGGCGGTCGGCAGCGCGGATCATCAGGTCGGCCCGGCCCCAGCCGCGGCAGCCCAGCGCCCGGTAGGACGCGAGCACGATGCGCTGGATCTCAGCTTCTTCGGCCGCGGGCAGGCCGCTGGGCACCAGGTACTGCACGACGTCGGTGAAGTACTTGTTCTGGTAGTCGTAGGCGCCCTCGGGCGCGACGATGCGCACCACCGGCAACGCGCGC
>JANMSS010000310.1:0-11666 GCA_031389585.1 Burkholderiales bacterium
CGCGTGCCCTGGCTGCCGACCGACAGGCTGGCCTGCGGCGATTGCGCCTGGCGCGTGACGATCTGGACCACGCCGCCGATCGCCTGCGCGCCGTACAGGCTCGACAGGTTGCCGCGCACGATCTCGACGCGCTCGATCTGGTCGACGGCCAGGTTCTGCCACGAAGCGGTGCCGAAGTCGGCGCGCACCAGCGGCACGCCGTCGACCAGTACCAAGGTCTGTCGGCTGTCCGCACCGCGCAGGAACAGGCTGGTTTGCGAACCCAGCGGGCCGGTCTGTGCCACGTCGATGCTGGTCAGCGCGCGCAGCAAGGCCGGCAGGTCGGCGGGTTGCAAGGCGTCGATCTCGGCACGGCTGATCACGCGCGTGCTGGGCAGCGCGTCGGGCAGCGCCTGTTCGACGCGCGCGGCCGTGATCACGATGGTGGCCGGCTCACTGGTCGATTGCGCCCACAGGGCGGGGCTCGCGAAGGCGAGCGACGACAGCGCGACGAGCACGCGCGAGGACACAGACAGGGCACGCGGCCCGCAAGAATGGCAAGTCATGGTGGAAAGAAGATCCTGGTCAACGTGCACGCCAGCTTCCCCGCAGGCACGCACCCCAAGGCGCGCCGCTTCAACGCAGCGCGCCGCCCTGTTGGCCGGTATCCGGGCTGGCGCAACAACCCGTGCGGGCCTTCCCAGAGCGAACAACATGCTCCAGTGGCCGGTGTACACGAGCGGGGCTGCGGTGCTTTGAACACCACAGTCCGTGCGCTTACCGTTGCGGGGGCAGCTCGGGTTGGCGCGGCTGCGTGGCAGCCTTGCCTCCCGATTCCCGTTTACCCCGCGCCACCATGAATTCGTGGCGCAGGCACCAACGGCTGGCATGCTAACAGGCACTGCGCCGGGACCCAAGCGCCGCACAATTCCGCCGCATAATTCCGCATCCCCGCCCCGACCTTGCCCCATGGCCACGCTGCAAGACCTTGCCGAACGCATCGACCGCCTGCTGTTGCGCCACCAGGAGCTCGAACGCACCAATGCGCTGCTGCGAGAGCAACTGGGCAGCGTCAGCAGCGAGCGCGACAGCCTGAAGTCGCGGCTCACGGCCGCCCGGTCGCGCATCGACGCGCTGCTTGAGCGCCTGCCGGCCAACAGTGGCACAGTGCCCGGGAGGGGCACATGAAGCAGATGGAAGTCACGATCCTGGGCCAGAGCTACATCCTGGCCTGCCCCGAGGGCGGCGAGCGTTCACTGCTGGCCGCCGTGGCCAGCGTCGACAGCGAGATGAGTGCGATCCGCGATGCCGGCAAGGTCAAGGCACGCGAGCGCATTGCCGTGCTGGCGGCGTTGAACCTGGCCTATCAACTGGCCGAGCGCCCGAGCGCCCCGACCCCGCGCGGTGCGGGCGCAGCAGCTACTGACGGCGTGCAGATCGACACATTGTTGGCCCGCATCGACGCCGCATTGGGCAGCGACGGCCACCTCTTGTAGCCGTAGAATGTTCCTCGTCTGCCGCGTTCGCGCGGGCTCTATATTTCCTTGAACCGATGCTCTTTGAGCAAGGGCTTGGAACATTGCATGGCGGGCGTGATCATCTCGCGTTAGATGAACCCGAAGCCTTGCTGACCTCGCCCACCTGAACTGTCCCTGGGTTCAGGAATGCGGCCCGTGAGTCGCGGCAGACACCTCCCCTCCACCCTGGATCGGCGCACCCATGGCCTACTGGCTGATGAAGAGCGAGCCCAGTGAGTGCTCGATCGACGACCTCGTGCGGCTCGGCTGCGTTCCCTGGGTCGGCGTGCGCAACTACCAGGCGCGCAATTTCATGCGCGACTCGATGCGCATCGGCGACGGCGTGTTGTTCTATCACTCGTCCTGTCCTGAGCCCGGCATTGCCGGCCTTGCCAAAGTCGCGTCCACCGCCTACGCCGACGCGACGCAGTTCGATCCGGTGAGCCCGTACCACGACCCGAAGTCGACGGTCGGTGCGCCTCGCTGGCTGCATGTCGATGTGAAGCTGGTGCGCAAGTCGCAACTGCTGCCGCTGTCCGAGATGCGTACGCAGGGGGCGTTGGCCTCGATGGTGGTGCTCAAACGAGGCAACCGGCTGTCGATCACACCTGTGACAGCCGCGGAGTGGCGCGCGGTGCTGGCGCGGCTGCCTTCGACGCGATGACGGCGCTGGGTATCGAACCCCAGTTGGTTCTCGAACTGCTGTTGGTCGGCACCGGTGCAGGCTTCCTGGCCGGCCTGCTGGGGATTGGCGGTGGCATGGTGATGGTGCCGTTCCTCGCGAGGATTCTGGCCCAGCGCGGCGTGACGAGCGACCTGGCAGTGAAGATGGCGATTGCCACCGCGATGGCCACGATCCTGTTCACGTCGCTGTCAACCATGCGCGCCCACCACCGCCGCGGCGCAGTGCGCTGGGACATCGTGCGCGGCATGGCGCCGGGAATCGTGGTGGGCAGCCTCGCGGCAGGTGCCGGCGTGTTTGCGCTGGTCAAGGGTCAGGTCCTCGCGCTGTTTTTCGCCGTGTTCATTGGCTACTCGGCGACCCAGATGCTGCGGGCCAAGTCTCCGACGCCCGACCGCCAGCTGCCGGGCCGATGGGCTCAGGCGGCGGTCGGCGGCGGAATTGGCTTTGTCAGCGGCCTGGTCGGTGCCGGTGGCGCCTTTCTCGCGGTTCCGTTCATGACCCGCTGCAATGTGTTGATCCACAACGCGGTCGCCACCGGCGCAGCAATCGGTTTCCCGATCGCGCTGGCCAGCACGGCGGGCTACATCGCCAGTGGCTGGTCGCAGCCGGGGGCACTGCCTGGCGCGGTGGGCTTCCTGTACTTGCCGGCGGTGGTCGTGATTGCGCTGGCCAGCGTGTTAACCGCGCCACTGGGCGCCCGCGCAGCGCACGCACTCGACGTGCGCCAACTGCGACGGATCTTTGCCCTGATGCTCTACGTGCTGGCCGCGGACATGCTGTGGCGCGGCCTGAAATGACGGCGCCAAAACGACTGCAGCTTCGGCCTTGCAGGACGCGCCGGCCCAGTGGCCCGACCCTTCGCCAGGCACAAACAGTCGACCGGACTGTCTTGTGTCCGGGCTCAGCCCTGAGGTGGGCGCGTCATCTCGGGGGCGGCCTGCGCGGGCTGACCGCTACGCGGGATCGAAGCGAATGCTTGCCAGGGTGACGTGATTGCCGCCACGCTGGCGCGCGTCGGCGAGTGCCGCATCACAGGCCGCGCGCAACTCTTCCTGCGTGTGCGCGGTGTGCGGGAAGCTGGCCACCCCCATTGACACGGTGAAACCAATGTCGCGGCCTTCGTGGGCCACGATCTGCGTGGCGCATTGGCGGCGCAGGCCTTCCACACGCGAATGCGCGGTGGCCAGCCCAACACCCGACAACAGCACGGCAAAGCGGCTGTCGTCGACGCGGCAAGACGCATCCATTGCCCGCGTATTGCTGCGCAGCAGCCGCCCCAAGGCTTCATGCACGCGTGTGCGCGCCGCGCTGCCCAGGGCCGCCACTTCGGCGGTCAAGGGATCGAGCTCGATCGACACCAGCGCGAACTCGCGGTGTTCGCGTGAAGACAGATCGACCTCACGGCGCAACTGGTCTTCAAAATGAGCGCGGTTGTAGAGGCCGGTTTCGCTGTCGCGCAAGGTGTGGTCCTGCATCTCGCGACGCAGTTGTTCATTGGCGCGTTGTTGTTGTTCGAGTTGCTCGATCGCTGCGGCGCGCTGCGCCTCGCGCCGTTGCAGCGGCACCAGGTCGCGCCAGACTGCGGCCAATATCACCTGCCCATCGCTGCCGGTCACGCGTTGACGCAGCACGCTGAACTCACGCCTCACGCCGCGCCACTCGAACTTGTGTTCACTGACCAGGGGCCCGGCCTGCGCCAACGCTGTCTGCTCGGCCGCACGCAGTGCCGCTGCTAGAGCCGGCTCGAACAGGTCGGCGTCGCGTTGGCCGACGAGCGCGCCAGCGGCGACGCCGAGCCACGCCAGCACCGTCGCATCGGCATGCAGGTAGGCACCGCTGCTGGCGTCCTTGGCAGTCAACCCATCCCCGTCACGCCGGAGCAATGCCGGCACCAGCCCGCCAAGCGCGGCCAGCACCGGTGCGGGCGCCTCGACTGCCGCCAAGGCGGTAGCGTCAGGCAGGGCGGAGGAATCAGCGGTCATGGTCAACCCGTTGAACAATTGGCTATGGTGTGACGCGAAACAGAGCCACGCAAGGGGACCGTGCACCCACCCCCCTCGAACAGGCAGTCGCGCCCCTGCGTCGGGGGCCCTGGCCACCTTCCATTGCGGCCTGCAACGGCAGGCCAGTGGGCGCGTGGAAAATCCTGGCTATAATCGTCGCCTTTGCCGGCAACCCCGCGCACTCGGCTTGCAGTTGAGACTGCGGGCCACCTGCCTGCAGGGCGCCGAGCGCAAACCCCAAGGATCACCTGTTTCATGACCACGATTCGCGTCAAAGAGAACGAGCCGTTCGACGTTGCACTGCGCCGCTTCAAGCGCACCATCGAAAAGCTGGGTCTGCTGACCGACTTGCGCGCCCGCGAGTTCTACGAGAAGCCCACCGCCGAGCGCAAGCGCAAGAAGGCCGCGGCCGTGAAGCGCCACTTCAAGCGCGTGCGGTCGATGCAACTGCCCAAGAAACTGTTCTGAGCGGGCCAACCCCAAATCGGAAGCCCGCGCGGGACGCCGCAGCGGGCTTTTTCATTGCCGAGAACCCAGACCATGCCCCTCAAGGACCGCATCACCGATGACATGAAGTCCGCGATGCGGGCCAGGGACAGCCAGCGCCTGTCGGCCATCCGGCTGCTGATGGCCGCCATCAAGCAGCGGGAGGTCGATGAACGAATCACGCTTGACGACGCCCAGATCGTGGCCCTCATCGACAAGCAGATCAAGCAGCGCAAGGACTCGATCGCGGCGTTCCAGTCGGCCGGGCGCAATGACCTGGTCGACAAGGAAAGCGCCGAGCAGCGCGTCCTCGAAGCCTACCTACCGCAGCGTCTGAGTTCCGACGAGATCACCACGGCCGTGGCGCGCATCGTCGCCGCTGTCGGCGCCAGCGGTCCGGCTGACATGGGCAAGGTCATGGCCGCGGTGAAAACCGAGCTTGCCGGCAAGGCCGACATGGGTTTGGTGTCGGCTGCCGTCAAGTCGGCGCTGTCGAAGTAGGCTGCCACCCATGAACGCCAGCGTCCTGCCCCTGCGCGCCGTTGCCTCCGATATCTGCGTCGCGCCACAACTGAGACCCGATGCGATGGCCGAGGCGGCCCGCGCGGGTTTCCGCAGCGTCATCAACAACCGCCCCGATTTCGAGCATGGCCCTGACCAGCCGACCAACGCGGCCATCGAGGCTGCGGCGCATGCGGCCGGGCTCGAATACCGCTTCCTGCCGGTGGCAGGCGGCTATCAGTCACCCGCCGAGGTCGCTGCGATGGCCCAGCTGCTGAAGGAACTGCCGCGGCCGATCCTGGCCTTTTGCCGCAGCGGCAGTCGCTCGGCAAATCTGTACCTGCAGGCAGCACGGCTCTGATCAGCAGGGGACACATTCAGGACTTTCCCGCGAACGGCGGCGTCGGCAACATCGACAGGGGCTTTCGCCGCTACAGTGTGCCAGGGATCTGGTGTCGAGCGAGAACTCGGGAGTGTTGAATGAACGGATTGCTGACCCTGTCGCGCGGCATCGACTTGATGAACGATCGCTTCGCCATCGTCGCGAAGTGGGCGGTCTTTGCATCCTGCTTGATCAGCGCGTTGAACGCTGTCGTGCGCTATCTCGCCAACTACAGCTCGAACGCGTTTCTGGAGATCCAGTGGTACCTGTTCGCGGCCTGCGTGATGCTGGGTGCCGCGCAGGTACTTCGCGTCAATGAGCATGTGCGGGTGGACGTCATCTATGGCCGCTACTCGGGTCGCACACAGGCACTGATCGATTTGGTCGGCCTGGTGCTGTTCATGCTGCCGTCGATGGCGGTGATGATCTATTTCGCCTGGCCGCTGTTCGTGAAGATGTACGTCAGCGGCGAAGTGTCCAGCAACGCGGGGGGCCTGATCCGCTGGCCGGCGATGCTGTTGCTGCCGCTGGGATTCGGGCTGCTGTTTGCGCAAGGCGTGTCGGAAGCCATCAAGCGCGTGGCTTGGCTGGCGCACAAGTACGAAGGCGACTTCCACTATGAAAGGCCGCTGCAATGACGATGGACTCCTTTGCCCCGCTGATGTTCGCGGGGCTCGTCTTCGTGCTGCTGATCGGCTTCCCGGTGGCGTTTTCTCTCACGGCGCTGGGCCTGAGCTGCGGCTTCTTCGCGGTCTGGATGGGCTGGTTCCCGGCCAGCTTCATGACCGCACTGCCGCTCAATGTGTTCGGCATCCTGTCCAACGACCTGCTGCTGGCAATCCCGTTCTTCACCCTGATGGGCACCATTCTCGAGCGCTGCGGCCTGGCCGAAGACATGCTCGACTCGATGGGCCAGTTGTTCGGCCCGGTCCGCGGCGGCCTGGGCTACTCGGTGATCATCGTCGGCTTCATTCTGGGCGCCATCACCGGCACGGTGGCCGGCCAGGTGATCGCGATGGCAATGATCTCGCTGCCGGTGATGGTGCGCTGGGGCTACAACATGCGTTACGCCACCGGCGTGCTGGCCGCCTCGGGCACCATCACGCAACTGGTGCCGCCGTCGCTGGTGCTGATCGTGCTGGCCGACCAACTCGGCAAGCCGGTGGGCGACATGTACAAGGGCGCGTGGGGGCCAGCGCTGCTGCAGGTGGGGTTGTTCGCTCTCTACACCTTCTTGCTGTCGCGCATCAGGCCGGCGCATGTGCCGGGCGTGCCCAAGGAAGGCCGGACGCTCGACGGCTGGGCGCTGTGGTCGAAGTGCCTGCGCGGCATCGTTCCCTCGGCGCTGCTGATCCTCACCGTGCTGGGCAGCATGGGCGGCTTGCCCGGCATGAAGCACGCGATCGCCACGCCGACGGAAGCCGGCGCGATGGGCGCTGTGGGCGCCTTCATCCTGGCGGCGATGCACAAGCGCCTGAGCCTGTCGCTGCTCAAGCAGGCCCTGCTCAACACCATGCGCATCACGGCCATGGTCGTGTTCATCCTGATCGGCTCGCGCGTTTTCACGCTGGTGTTCCAGGGCGTCGATGGCGGCATCTGGATCGAACATTTGCTGGCCGGCCTGCCGGGTGGTCAGCTGGGTTTCCTGATCGCCGTCAACATCTTCATCTTCATCCTGGCCTTCTTTCTCGACTTCTTCGAGATTGCCTTCATCGTTATCCCCTTCCTGGTACCGGTGGCGACCAAGCTGGGCATCGACCTGATCTGGTTCGGCGTGATGATCTGCGTGAACATGCAGACGAGCTTCATGCACCCGCCGTTCGGCTTTGCGCTGTTCTACTTGCGCGGCATCGCCGACACGTTGCTCAAGAACAAGTCGCTGCCACGAAAGGTGGAATCGCGCGACATCTACCTGGGTGCGATCCCGTTCATCGTGATCCAGTTGATCCTGGTGGCAGTCGTCATCTTCTTCCCGCAGACGGTGACCGTGTTTCTCGACAAGGAAAAGGTACTCGATCTCGACAAGGCCAGCGAGCAGATCATGCAGATGGGCGGCGGCCGCAACCAAGCCCCGACGCCGAGCCTGGATCCGATGCAGGGCCTGGCGCAGCCGGACGCCGGTGCCTCGTCGGCGGTTGGCCCCGGCGGCAGCGCCGCGCCTGCGGCCGAAGATCCGATGGAGGCCGTCAGGCGCGCGCTGGATCAGGACAGGGCGAAGAAGTAGCGGCAACCTCCTCGGCGCCGCACAAGGCAAAAAAGGGCTGCGGCACTGCCGCAGCCCTTTTCTTGGTTGCCGCCGGTCGGCTTACAGCCTGGCGCTTTGCATGAAGTCGTCGAACCCTGCTTCGGAGAAGCGGAACCAGAGGTTCACATCGCGGCGGAACGCCGAGTAGTCCTCGTAGACCTTCTTCCACGCCGGGTTGCTGGCCGACAACTCGCTGTACAGCGCCATCGACTCCCTGAACGCACCGTCCATCATGTCCTTCGGGAAACGGAACAGCTTGGTGCCGCCAGCCACCAGACGCTTCAAGGCGGCGGCGTTGCGGCCATCGTACTTGGCCTGCATGTCGGTATGTGCAAACGCGGCGGCGGCTTCGATGATGGCCTTGTACTCGGACGACAGCGCGTCGTAAGCCTTGATGCTGACGTGCAGGTCGAGTTGCGGGCCGCCTTCCCAGAATCCGGGGTAGGCGTAATTCTGGGCAATCTTGTGAAACCCGAGCTTCTCGTCATCGTACGGACCAACCCACTCCGCGGCGTCGATCGTGCCCTTCTCCAGCGCAGAGTAGATTTCGCCGCCGGGGATGTTGGCTGCGACGCCTCCCAGGCGCTCGAACACCCTGCCGCTGAAGCCGCCGGTGCGGAACTTCAGCCCCTTGATGTCGGCCAGCGACTTGACTTCCTTGCGGAACCAACCGCCCATCTGGGCGCCGGTGTTGCCCATCGGGAAACTGATGATGTTGTAGGGGCGGTAGAACTCGCGCATCAGCTTCAGGCCATTGCCTTCGTACATCCACGCCGTCATCTGGCGGCTGTTCAGGCCGAAGGGGATGGCGCAGCCGAGCGCGAAGGTTGGGTCCTTGCCGAAGTAGTAGTAGGGCGCGGTGTTCGCGCATTCGACCGTGCCCTGTTGAATCGCGTCGACGGTCCCGAAAGCCGGGACGATTTCGCCCGCGGCATGGGTCGAGATCACGAACTTCCCGCCGGTCATGTCGCTGACATGCTTGGCAAAGACATCGGCCACGCCGAACAGCGTGTCCAGCGATTTCGGGAAGCTCGAGGTCAGGCGCCAGCGAATATTGGCCTGCGCATGCACGATGGCCGGGGCTGCGCCCGCGGCGAGCACGCCGGCGATGCCGGCGCTGCGTACGAATGAACGACGTTCCATTGAGAGTCTCCTTCAGAGTGAGTCAGAGGGGCAAAGCCTAACGGTCGATTCTAGGCAGCCGCGGCATCCCCGCCGCAGCGGGTTTTCCCACAGCGCAGCGAGCGAACCCTCAGGCGCCGGCCACCGTCATGCGCTCGACCAGTACCGAGCCGATGGTCTTGCTGCCATAGGTATAGGTGTCGGCGCCGACAGCAACAATGTTTTTCAACATGTCCCGCAGCTGGCCAGCAATGGTGACCTCGTGCACCGGATAGGCGATCTTGCCGCCCTCGACCCAGAAGCCCGCCGCGCCGCGCGAGTAGTCGCCGGTCACGTAGTTGACACCCTGGCCCATCAGCTCGATGACAAACAGGCCGCGGTGCAGCTTGGCCAGCATCGCGTCGAGGTTGTCGCCAGGGCGGGTCAGGCGGCTGGTCAGGGTCAGGTTGTGCGAACCGCCGGCATGGCCGGTCGTCTTCATGCCCAGCTTGCGCGCCGAGTAGCTGGACAGGAAGTAGCCCTGGACCACACCCGCGTCAACGACGCTGCGCGCGCGCGTGGCCACGCCCTCGTCGTCGAAGGTGGCGCTGCCCTTGCCCTTGATCAAGTGTGGGTCTTCACGCAGATCGAGGTGCACGGCCATGGCCTGCTGGCCCAGGCAGTCCTCGAGGAAAGTGGCCTTTCGGTACAGCGATCCACCCGATGTGGCCTGTACGAAGGCGCCGAGCAGCCCCGCGGCCAGCGACGACTCGAACAACACCGGTACCTCGCAGGTGGCGATCTTGCGCGATACCAGGCGTGATAACGCGCGCTCGGCGGCGTAACGGCCGATGGCCTCTGGCGCGGCGAGGTCTCGGGCGTCGCGCATCGAGCTGTACCAGTAGTCACGCTGCATGCCGTCGCCCTTGCCGGCAATCGGCGCCACCGACAGCGAGTGCCGCGAACTGGCATAGCCCCCGCGAAAGCCGCGCGTATTGCCCATGAAGAAGTGCGACTGCTGGGCGCTCACCGCCGCGCCCTCGGAGTTGGTGATCCGCCGGTCGGTGCTCATCGCGGCCGCTTCGCAACGCAGTGCCAGCGTCGCCGCGGCTTCGGCGTCGATTGCCCAGGGGTGGAACAGGTCGAGATCGCGTGAGGCGACGACCCCGCTCGCGACATCGGCTTCGTCGGGCAGGCCGGCGGCAGGATCTTCGGCGGTGAAGCGCGCGATGTCGTAGGCGGCCTGCACCGTCTGCTCGATCGCGGCGCGCGAAAAGTCCGAGGTGCTGGCGTTGCCGCGACGCTGGCCAGCGTAGACGGTCACGCCGAGCGACTTGTCGCGGTTGCGTTCGACGTTTTCCAGCTCCCCCACACGCACCGACACCGACAGGCCCACGCCCTCCGACACCTCCGCACCGGCGTCGCTCGCGCCTAGGCGCCGGGCGATGGTCAGCGCGTCTTCGACGGTCTGCTGGAACTGATCAGGGGTATAGGCGAAGCCGGCTTGTCGTGTCATGTTGGGTCGTCAGGACTGAGAACTATCATAACGAGCACCCACCGAGCCGTCGCGAATGACCCGATTTGTCCCGATTACCGAGAACGACGCCGGCGCTGGCGATGAACGTCCGAGCAAGACGGCGCTGAAAAAGCAGGCGCATGAGCAGCAGTCCCTCGGCGAAGCCTTGGCCGCGCTGTCTGAGGCGCGCCTGGCCGCGCTTGACATGCCCGAGGCGCTGCGCGATGCGCTGCGTGAGTACCAGCGCACTAAATCGCACGAGGGCCGCCGCCGCCACCGCCAGCTCATCGGCAAGCTGATGCGCCTGGCCGACCTGGCACCGCTGCAGGAGGCCGTGGCCCAAGCCCAGCTGGGCCGCGCCCACGACGCGCTCGCACTGCACCGGGCCGAACATTGGCGCGTCGAGCTGGTGGGCGACGACGAAGCCCTGACCCGCTGGCTGGCCGAGCAGCCCGGTACCGACACGCAACAACTGCGCACGTTGATCCGCAACGCGCGCAAGGAAGCGGCTTTGCCGCCTGAGCAACGCCATGGCCGCGCTTGGCGCGAGCTGTTCCAGTTCATCAAACCTGCTCTCGTGACCGCCCATGAGTGAACCCTTCGACCGCGTCAAGATCGGCCTGCTGTCGGTGAGCGACCGGGCCTCGGCCGGCGTCTATGAAGACAAGGGCATTCCGGCCCTGCAGGCCTGGCTCGCGCGCGCGTTGCGCAATCCCGTAGAGTGGGACGCGCGCGTGATCGCCGATGAGCAAGGCGGCATCGCTGATGCGTTGATCGACCTGGTCGACCACCAGCACTGCCGCCTGGTGCTGACCACCGGCGGCACGGGCCCGGCGCTGCGCGACGTGACACCCGAGGCGACACTGGCGATTGCCGACAAGGTGATGCCGGGCTTCGGTGAGCAGATGCGGCAGATCAGCTTGAATTTCGTGCCGACGGCGATCCTGTCGCGGCAGGTCGCAGTGATCCGCAAGCAGTGCCTGATCATCAATTTGCCGGGACAGCCGAAGTCGATTGCCGAGACTTTGGAGGGCTTGCCTCTTGCTTCGCCGCCAGTGCACGGCATCTTTGCGGCCGTGCCCTATTGCATTGACTTGATCGGTGGGCCATACCTTGAGACCGACGAGTCGGTGTGCAAGGCGTTTCGGCCGAAGTCTGCGTTGCGCGCTGCGCGGGGGTAGTTCTTCGCGTGCCGAGTCGGCGCCGGGAGTGCCCCGGCAGGCAGTCACTTTGGTGCCCGCCGGGGCACCC
>JANMSS010000322.1:0-17586 GCA_031389585.1 Burkholderiales bacterium
CATCAGGCCGTTGGCGGCTTCCAGGCCGAGCAGGCCGCCGCCGATGACGACCGCGTGCTTGTACTTGGTCGCGGCGTCGATCATCGAGTGGGTGTCGGCAATGTCGCGGTAGGCGATCACGCCGTCGAGCTCCTTGCCCGGGACCGGTAGGATGAAAGGATTCGAGCCGGTGGCGATCAGCAGCCGGTCGTATTCTTCCTCGGTGCCATCGTCGGCCTTGACGATGCGCCGGCGTCGGTCCACGTCGACAACGGTCTTGCCGGTATGCAGGGTGATGCCGTTCTCGGCGTACCAGGACAGCGGATTCAGGATGATCTCGTCCACCGTCTGCTCGCCTGCCAATACAGGCGAGAGCAGGATGCGGTTGTAGTTCGGATGCGGCTCGGCGCCGAAGACGGTGATGTCGTACAGATCGGGTGCGATCCTCAGCAGCTCTTCGAGCGTGCGCACCCCCGCCATGCCGTTGCCAACCATCACCAGCTTCATCTTCTTCACGGTCTGCTCCACATCAGGGCCATCGTCAATGCCGCGGTCCACCCAAGCAGCCACCGCGGATCCGGCTTTGCCGGTCCGCTGGTGGCGCCCCCCCTGGGGGGGAGGCGCCGAAGGCGCTTCGGGGGGGGTCAACGTTCCAGCCCGCAGTCTTCGAGGAAGCCGATCAGCTCCTCGCGCAACTCGTAGTAGCGTGGGTGGGCCAGCAGCTCCTTGCGTGTGCGCGGGCGCGGCAGGGGCACGTCCAGGATGCGGCCGATCTTCGCCCGCGGGCCATTGGTCATCATCACGACGCGGTCGGCCAGCAGGATGGCTTCGTCGACATCGTGCGTGACCATCACGGCAGTGACCTGGCTGCGCGTCCAGACCTCCATCAGCACTTCCTGCAGGTCCCAGCGCGTCAGCGAGTCGAGCATGCCGAAGGGCTCGTCGAGTAGCAGCAACTTGGGGTTGAGCGCGAAGGCGCGCGCGATACCGACGCGTTGCTTCATGCCGTTGGACAGCTCGACCGCCTTCTTGTGCATCGCCGTACCCAGGCCGACGCGACTCAGGTAATAAGCCACCGTGTTGTGGCGCTCGGCCCTGGACGCGTGCGCAAAGACGCGCGCCACGCCGAGCATCACGTTGTCGAAGGCGCTCAGCCACGGCACCAGACTGGGCGCCTGGAACACCAGGCCGCGATCGGGTCCGGCGTCGGCGACCTGGCGCCCGTCGAGCACGATCACGCCTTCACTGATGTCGGTCAGGCCGGCCACCATCGACAGTACGGTGGACTTGCCGCAACCCGAGTGGCCGATCACTGAGATGAACTCGCCGCGGCGAATCTTCAGGTCGAATCCGTCAACCACCGTCTGCGGACCCCTGGCGCTTGGGTAGACCTTCACGACCTGCGAGAACTCGACGAAACGATCGTCGCTGCTGCGCGGAGCCACTGGCGCCTCGATGGAGGGAGTGGGTGCAGCCAGCGTGGCCTCGATCGCTTCGGATAGCGCCGCGTGGCGCAGCCGCAGCACCGAGGCCGCGGTCGCGCGGCGCGCTGGGCTGACGTCCTTTGGCGTCAGCGCCGGCAGCGCAATGACCTGCGCGCCACGATGGGCGTCGCGCCGTTGCGCCAGGCCGAGCAGGTGCTGGGTGATCTCGGCGCGCAGGGCCTGAAAGCGCGGCTCGTGATTCATCTCGCGACGGTCGCGCGGGCGCGGGATGTCGACCGTGAACGAGGGGCCGAGGCGGGCCCGCGGCCCGGTTTCGAGCGCAATGATTCGATCGGCCATCATCAGCGCCTCGTCGACGTCATTGGTGATCAGCAGCACCGTCTTGCGATCCTCGCCCTCGCCCCAGATGCGCACGATCTCGTCCTGCAGGCTGGCGCGAGTCAGCGCGTCCAGCGCCGAGAGCGGCTCGTCGAGCAGCAGCACATCAGGGTCGGTGGCCAGCGCCCGCGCCACCGCCACCCGCTGGCGCATGCCGCCCGAGAGTTCGGCCGGCCTCTTGTCGACCGCCGGGGTCAGACCGACCATGGCGACGTAGCGCAGCGTGCGCTCGGCGCGCTGCGCGGCGCTGTCCTTGGCGAACACGCGGTTGACGGCGAGCTCGACGTTCTCTCGCACCGTGAGCCAGGGCATCAGCGAATAACTCTGGAACACGACACCCCTGTCCGGGCCGGGCGCGGTGACGGGCTTGCCGCCCTTGAGCACCTCGCCGCGGTCGGCGCGAGCCAGGCCCGCGAGCAGGCTCACCAACGTGGTCTTGCCGCTGCCCGAGAAACCGACGATGGCGACAAACTCGCCGGGTTCGATGCGCAGGTTCAGACCGGCCAGCACCTCGCTGCGCGAGCTGCCGCTGCCGTAGCTCTTGTGGACGTCGCGCAGCTCGAGAGCGGCCACGGCCGGCGCGGTGCGCAGCGCGGCGCTACGCGACGACGCCGCTTCGCGCGCGTCGAACGGGGCCTTGAGCGCGAGGTTCATGCGGGTCGCTCCGGCCTCAGCGGCGCGCGGCCAGGTTCTGCAGCGTCAACATCAGGCGGTCCAGCCCGAAACCGATGAGGCCGATCGTGAGTACCGCGACCATGATCCGGCTGAGCGAATCGCTGCTGCCGTTCTGGAACTCGTCCCAGACGAACTTGCCCAGTCCCGGGTTCTGGGCCAGCATTTCCGCGGCGATCAGCACCATCCAGCCGACGCCGAGCGACAGCCGCATGCCGGTGAAGATGAACGGCAGGGCCGAGGGCAGCACAATCTTGCGCACGCGTGTCAGCAGCGGCAATTGCAGCACCTTGCCGACGTTGACCAGGTCCTTGTCGACCGAGGTCACGCCGATCGCGGTGTTGATCAGCGTCGTCCACAGCGAGCACAGCGTGACGGTGATGGCCGAGACCACGAAGGACTTCTCGAACATCGGCGTTCCGGTACTCACATACACCGCGCTGACGATCAGCGTGACGATCGGCAACCAGGCCAGCGGCGAGACGGGTCGAAAGATCTGCACGATCGGGTTGATCGCGGCCTGGAAGGTCTTCGACGAACCGGCCAGGATGCCCAGCGGCACGGCCACCACAGTGGCCAGCAGGAAGCCGGTGAACACCGTGATCAGGCTGGTGACGATCTGATCCAGGTAGGTCGGTTTGCCGGTGTAGACGAAGTGCCGCGGTTGGCTGCTCGGGTCTTCGGCCAGGCGCTCCGCGTTGCGCTTGTCCTGGCGCACGTAAAAGTCGGCGCGACGTTGGCGTTCGGCGAAATGGTCGGCCCACAGCGCGCGCGCCTGCACCAGCACCTGCGCCGGGCCGGGCACCGCGCCCAGACTGGTCTCTATGCGCGGTGCGAGCGCGCCCCACAAGGCCACGAAGAGGGCCAGCGCCAGCGCCGGCACCCCCAGCGCCATCCAGAGCGAGCGCGCGAACTCGCGCGGGTCGCGGCTTGCAATGCCAAAGAATTTCTGCACCAGTGCCATCTCGATGTCCTCTGCGTGAAGAGCTCAGACCGCGTCCTTGGCCTTCAGGCCGATCTTGAATTTGTTCAGGTAGTCGTTGGGCTTGCGGCCGTCGTAGACGACGCCGTCGATGAAGCCGTCCTGCGCTCCCTTGAAGCCGTCGGTCTTGGCGGGGAAGTCACTGGCCACGGCCTTGCCGTCGGCGATCAATTCCTTGGCCGCTCGCATGTAGACCTCGGGCAGATAGACCTTCTTGGCGACGTCGATGTACCAGCTGTCGGGCTTGGCTTCGGTAATCTGGCCCCAGCGGCGCATCTGCGTCAGGTACCAGATGGCGTCGCTGTAGAAGGGGTAGGTTGCGAAGTAGCGGAAGAAGACGTTGAAGTCGGGCATCGGGCGCTTGTCGCCCTTCTCGTACTCGAAGGTCCCGGTCATGCTGTTGCCGATCACCTCGGCGTCGGCACCGACGTAGTTCGACTTGGAGAGCATCTTTACCGCCTCGACGCGATTGGCCATGCTGGCGTCGAGCCACTTGCCGGCGCGGATCAGCGCCTTGACCACGGCGACGTGGGTGTTCGGGTGCTTGTCGGCCCAGCCGCGCGTGACGCCGAAGACCTTCTCCGGGTTGTTCTTCCAGATCTCCAGGTCGGTGATCACGGGCACGCCGATGCCCTTGGACACCGCCTGCTGATTCCACGGTTCACCGACGCAGTAGCCGTGGATCGTGCCGGCCTCCATCGTCGCGGGCATCTGCGGCGGTGGCGTCACGGACAGCAGCACGTCGGCGTTCTTGGTGCCGCTGATGTCGCTGGCGCTGTAGAAGCCCGGGTGCAGCCCGCCGGCGGCGAGCCAGTAGCGCAGCTCGTAGTTGTGCGTCGAGACCGGGAAGACCATGCCCATCTTGAAGGGCTTGCCCTGGGTCTTCCATTTGTCGACGACACCCTTCAGCGCGTCGGCCTTGATCGGGTGCACGACCTTGCCGCCCTCCACGGCCAAGTGCGGCTTCATCTCGGCCCACACCGCGTTGGAGACGGTGATGGCGTTGCCATTGAGGTCCATGCTGAAGGCGGTGACGACGTCGGCTTTGGTGCCGAAGCCGATGGTGGCGCCCAGCGGCTGGCCGGCGAGCATGTGCGCGCCATCGAGCTGGCCGTCGATCACGCGGTCGAGCAGCACCTTCCAGTTGGCCTGCGCTTCGAGAGTGACGTTGAGCCCTTCGTCCTCGAAGAAGCGTTTTTCGTAGGCCACCACCAGCGGCGCGCAATCGGTCAGCTTGATGAAGCCGAACTTCAGCGCTTCCTTCTCCGGCGGCGCTGACTTCGCTGCCGCGGTGCCGGGCAGGCTCAGAGCGGACGCGCCGACCAGCGCGGTGGCGCTGGCGATGAATCGGCGGCGGGGCAAGCCATTCGGTGGCTGGGACATTTCAGGGTTCCTGGGTCTTTGGTGGGTAGGGTCGCCAGGCCTCGCAGCGTTCGCGCCTCGGTTGCTCGCGTGAACTCAACCTATCGAGCACGCGCGCTGCGGCGGCAGATTGGCGCGATCTGGCCTTACGTCGCACGTTGCGTGCCAGGGGCATATGCCGGGTGAGGGCGTGTCGCGCTGGTTGCGATGCACCAGCATCGAACGCGGCGTGCCTTCAATTGGTGCGACGCAGCATCGGGCGGCGAGTGCCTGTCACGACGGTACGTTGCGCCGCTCGTGATGTGCCCGTGATGCGCTCGACCCACTGCGCCAGCTTCTGGCCGTGGTCCATCTCGTGCTTGCGCATGTCGCCGCATGCGGCGACCTCGCCGAGGCCGGCTTGCGGCATCAGGATGTTTCCTGGCGCGCCCGACGCGGCACCTGATGGGCGATGATGGAGGCGATGCCGAACGCCGTCCCGCCTGCCACCTCGGGCACCGAAGCCGCCGATGAGCGCCATCCGCAGCTCGACCGCTACGAGACGCCGGCGCTGGTGGCCGCCTTCGTCGACGACCAGCATGGCGCCGTGGTGGCGGTGCAGGCCGCCGTGCCCGATCTGGCGCGGGCGGTCGACGCAGCGGTGCCGCGTATCGCGGCGGGCGGGCGCCTTATCTACATCGGCGCCGGCACCAGCGGGCGCCTGGGTGTCCTCGACAGCGTCGAGCTGAACCCCACGTTCTCCTGGCCACGCGAGCGTACGCGCGCGCTGATGGCGGGCGGCGACTCGGCGATGTACGTGGCCGTCGAAGGCGCCGAGGACGATGCCTCGCAAGGCAGCGCCGACGTGCACCGGCTGGGCCTGACCGCGAGCGATGTCGTGCTGCTGCTTGCCGCCTCCGGTGCGACACCCTATGTGCTCGGTGCGTTGCAGGCCGCGCGCGCCAGCGGTGCGCTGACCATCGGCCTCGCCAACAACCGCGGCTCGCCGCTGGTAGCCGCTGCCGAGATCGGCGTGACCCTGGACACTGGCGCCGAGGTGATCTCGGGCAGCACGCGGCTCAAGGCTGGCACGGCGCAGAAGATCGCGCTGAACACGTTTTCAAGTGCGCTGATGGTGCGATTGCACAAGGTCTACGGCAACCTGATGGTCGATCTGCGCGCCACCAATGCCAAGCTGCTGCAACGCGCCCAGCGCCTGACGATGCACGCGACGGGCTGCAGCGCCGAGGTTGCCGAGCGCACCCTGCAGGCCTGCGACTACCGCGTCAAGGTAGCCATCGTGGCCTTGAAACGCGGGACTGACACGCGCCGCGCCGAGCGCTTTCTGCTGGCGCATGGGGGTAGCGTGCACGGTGCACTGGCCGCGGGGCCGGACGACCCACGCTGAACCCGCTTCTGCGTCGCCACGCCGTATGCTCTGCCGCGGAGGAACGATTCGATGCCCGCCCACCCCCACGCGACCAGCCTGAGGGCCCACGCATTTGCCGGGCTGGCCGAAGGGCCGCGCTTGATCGTGCTGGGCGCCGTGCATGGCGACGAAAGCTGTGGCACCAAAGCGATCGAGCGTGTGCTTGGCGAACTCGACAGTGGCGCCCTGCGCATCGAACGCGGCCTGTTGACGCTGGTGCCGGTGACCAACCCGCTGGCCTACTTCCTGGGCGAACGACGCGGCGAGCGCAATCTGAACCGGCGGTTGCAGCCCACCGACCCGCCGCGCGAATACGAAGATCGGATCGCCAACGTGCTCTGCCCCTGGCTCGCGGCCCACGACACCCTGCTCGACCTGCATTCCTTCGCCAGCCCGGGCCGCGCCTTCGTGATGCGCGGCCCGGCCGACAACGATGGCGCCCTGGAGCCCTTCGCCCACGCCGAGGCCGAAGCGCGCTTCGCTGCGCACCTCGGGCCCACACGCATCGTCGAAGGCTGGATGGCTGCCTACGCCCAAGGCGCGGCGCGGCGCCGGGCGCTCGGGCAAAGCCAAGACGCCGACCCGAGCTACGGCATCGGCACCACCGAGTACATGCGCAGCCGCGGCGGCTGGGGCGTCACGCTCGAGTGCGGCCAGCACGAGGACCCGGCGGCTGTGGAAGTCGGCTACCGCGCGATCCGTCAGGCGATCGCGCTGCTGGGCCTGTCGCCCCTGCCTTTGCAGCCCGCGCCTGCGGTGATCGAGCGCCTGCGCCTGACAGAAGTCGTCGATCGCCTGCACCACGCCGACCGTTTCGTTCGCCCGTGGCGCAGCTTTGATGCCGTGCATGCCGGCGAGCATGTGGGTGAGCGTGACGATGGCACGCCGGTAATCGCCAGCGTCGAGGGCTTCATCGTGTTCCCTGACGCCCAGGCCTTGCCGGGCCACGAGTGGTTCTACTTCGCGCAGCCCAGCGAGCCGCCGCCGTCGTGAGCCCGATTGCCGGACTGATTCTCACGCCTGAGGGTTGGCTGCGCGGCGCGCTCACGCACTCCGCGGGGTGGATCGTCCGGTTGGAAGGTGAATGGGTGGGCGACGAGGCCTGGCGCGACTCCGCGCTGCCGATCGTGGTGCCCGGCTTCATCGATCTGCATGTACATGGCGGCGGCGGTGCCGACACGATGCAGGCCGCGAACGGTCGCGAGGCGATCGACACCATCGCCCGCACACACGCGCGGCATGGCACGACCGCATTGCTGGCGACGACGATGACTGCGCCTCGCACCGAAATCGAGGCGGCGCTGCGGGCGCTGGCTGGCGCTTGCCGAGAGCGCAGCGACGCAGCGGCGCGTGTGCTCGGCGTGCACCTCGAGGGCCCGTACATCAGTCCCGACCGGCTCGGCGCGCAGCCGGCATTCGCGATAGCGCCCTCGGCGGCTGAGATCCTGGCACTGGCCAAGTTGGCACCGATCCTCGTTGTCACGCTGGCGCCCGAGTTGCCGGCGGCCTTGGAGACCACCGCCGCCTTGGTCGCCGCTGGCATGCGCGTGCAAATCGGCCACAGCGCGGCCAGCTACGACCAGGCCTGCGCCGCGCTCGACCGCGGCGCGTCGGGATTCACGCACCTGTTCAACGCCATGAGCGGCCTGCACCACCGCGCACCTGGCGCTGCGGGCGCGGCGCTGGCCCATGCCCAGCACGCCGAGCTGATCCCCGACTTGCTGCATGTGCACCCCGGCGCGATACGCGCGGCGCTGCGCGCGATCCCCGGCTTGTACTGCGTAACCGATGCGACGGCGGCGGCGGCGATGCCCGACGGCGAGTACCGGCTGGGCCGGCATCTGGTGCACAAGTGTGGCGGCGGCGTCCGCCTGGCTGACGGCACCCTGGCGGGCAGCACCCTGACAATGGATCAGGCGCTGCGCAATCTGGTCGACGGCATCGGCCTGAGCCTGCGCGAGGCCTCGCAGCGGGTCTCGACCCATGCCGCGCAGTACCTTGGGCTGGCGGATCGCGGCACCTTGCGTGTCGGCGCCGTCGCCGATGCGGTATTGCTAGACGCGCAACTGCGCGTGCGCCGCGTCTTCGCCGAAGGGCAGGCGATCGACGGCGCCAGCGCGGCCTGAGCCGGGCGGCGATGACATACTCGCCGCCGCCGGCGTGCCCGACCCGTTCGATGCCGAGGAATGAAGCAGATGACCCTGTTGCCACCAGATCACGCGCAACGCTTCCTGTTGGCCGAGGAGTTGCATACGCGCCCGCCCGAGGCCGTGCGTGCGCCGGCGCGAGCCAGCTATGTGGCGGTGCTGGTAGACGCCGGCGAACGCGAGCGCGAGCGGCAGCACCTCAATCTTCTGTGCGAACGCCATGCGGTGGCGGCGCCCGATGCCGCGGCGACGCATTTCCGTGCCACCCTCGGCGGGCTGCGTCTGAAGTGGGAGCGGCACGGCGAGTTTTCGGGCTACACCTTCCTGGTCGACGGGCTCAGCGACCCGCCGTTCGCGCACACCGCGGCGGCGTTGTTGCCCGCCAGTTGGGTGGCGGAGATCCCGGGCCAGACGATCGCCGCGGTGCACGCGGAACTGTGCGCCGCCGGTGCGCTGCCACTTGACTCCGCTGCGCTGGCCCAGCTGTTCAGCGACCGCAGCGTGGCGGGCGCCGAGGTCGCCGAAGGCGCCGCCCTCGTCTACACCGACTTTCACCTGCACGACGACGGTTGCACGCATGTGCAGTTGCTCGATCGCCGGCTCGGCGATCGGCAGGCCGGTCGCATGCTGCAGCGGCTGTTCGAGATCGAGGCCTACCGCATGCTGGCGCTGCTGGCGCTGCCGATCGCGCGCCGCCAGTCGCCGCGCATCGCGGCCATCGAGAGCGCGCTGGCCACGCTGACCGAGGGCATCGCGCGCGACGAGGGTGACGACGAGGCGCTGCTGCAGGAGTTGACGCGATTGGCGGCCGAGGTCGAGAGCGGGATCGCGGCCAGCCAGTTCCGCTTTGGCGCTTGCGACGCTTACTACGGACTGGTGCTGCGACGCATCGCCGAGTTGCGTGAGGTGCGGCAAGCGGGGCTGCAGACCATCGACGAGTTCATGGGCCGCCGCCTGACGCCCGCGGTGGCCACCTGCGCCACCGTGTCGCAGCGCCTGCACGGCCTGTCGGAGCGGGTGGCGCAGGCCAGTGCACTGCTGTCCACGCGGGTGGACATCGCGCGCGAGCGCCAGAACCAGAAGCTGTTGGCGTCGATGGACCAGCGTGCCAAGCTGCAGTTGCGCCTGCAACAGACGGTCGAGGGACTTTCCGTGGCCGCGATCGTCTATTACACGGCCGGGCTGGTGGGCTATGCAGCCAAGGCGCTGCATGCGGCGGGCGTGAACGTCAACGCTGACATCGCCGTCGGTGTGGCCATCCCGCTGCTCGCGGTGGTCGTCTTCTGGGCCGTGCGCCGCGCGCGCCAGCACATCGTCTCGGCCGAATCTCTGATCGACTGACGCGGCGAACCCACTGCGCGGTGACGCGCGCCGCGTGGACTGGCCGTCAACGAATTGCGATCGTCACAGGTCCGCGAGGGCGGGGATTTGCGTTGGTGCGCCCGGCTGGGATCGAACCAGCAACCCCTGGCTTCGGAGGCCAGTACTCTATCCATTGAGCTACGGGCGCGAGGGGGAGAATTCTATCAGTGAGGCCTTGCCTGGCTGCTCTGGTCGCGGCCGTTGCCAGCAGAGCGCGCAAGCGTCGCCGCTATAATTTCCGGCTTTCGCGTGCCCCTGGCACGCGCTGTTTTTCGGGGGTGCGAGCCGCCCCTGGCCACGCACAACGAGGAATCCATGAGCGACGCCCACGCCGACCACGACCTGCCCCATGAGGGCCCGATCAAGACACCGACACAGCTGGTGTGGGCGATCGTTGCTTCGTTCGTGGTGCCGATCGTCGCCATCCTGGTGCTCGTCAGCTACGTGGTGGCCGACAAGCTGCCGGCTGCCGGCAGCACAGCCCACAGCGCCGAGTCGGTGGCGCAGCGTCTGCAACCCGTGGGCCGTGTCGAGGTCAAGGACTCGAGCGACCCGGCCTCGCTCAAGAGCGGTGAGCAGGTCTATGTGGCGCAATGCGTGGCCTGCCACGGCAGTGGTGCGGCAGGCGCGCCCAAGCTCGGCGACGTCGCCGCTTGGGCCCCGCGCTTGAAGGCCGGCTACGACGCCCTGGTTGGCTCGTCGCTCAAGGGCAAGGGTGCCATGGGCGCCCAGGGCGGCGGCGACTTCAGCGATGTCGAGATCGGCCGCGCCGTGGTCTATATGGCCAACCAGGGCGGCGGAAAATTCGACGAGCCCAAGCTCGCGGCTGCCGCGATGCCCGTGGTGGCGCCGGCCCCCGCGCCTGCGCCCGCAACACCGGCTGCCGCGGTTGTCGCCCCGGCTCCTGCGCCGGAAGCGGCCAAGGCCGGCGCTGTCCCGGCGCTGTACACGCAGGCCTGCGCCGTCTGCCACGCCAGCGGCGTGGCCAACGCGCCCAAGCTCGGCGACAAGGTCGCCTGGGCGCCGCGACTGGCCTCAGGGGTTGATGGCCTGACGGCCAACGTCATCAAGGGGAAGGGTGCGATGCCACCCAAGGGGGGCTCGTCCGCCAACGACGCCGACATCAAGACGGCTGTGGCCTACATGGTCGGTACAGTCAAGTAACTCAGCGACGCTGCGTTGACAAGCCGACCTGCGGGTCGGCTTTTCTATGCCGGCACGCAGACAGGCACGAAACGCTTGAACCTCTATGGCCCTAGCGCAGCCCAAGACTGCTGCGGGCTGAGTACAAAGCCAAAGCGCTGCGGCATCGCGCTGAAGGCCAAGGCCTCGGGCCGCCAGAGGCCGGACTCAACGGCGCGCGCGGCTTCGTGCATGTCCTGCGTGTGCACCAGGCCGAAGCCGGCATCGCTATCGAGGAACAGGCGCCCCAACTCGTCGAGCCAGGCGCTGCGCGCGGTGGCCGGCAGGCCGTTGTGGCTGCTCAGTGCGAAGTCCTGCGCGGCCACACGCCAGACGAAGGGCGCGGCTTCGAGTTCGACATACACGCGTTGCGGTCCATTCTGGAAGAACCAGGCGCCGTCATCGTCGCGCGTGTAGTTGCGGTGGATGAACTCGCGCAACTTGTCGTGCTCGATGCGGCTGCCCTTGACACGCGGGAACGGGCCGAGAGCTTGCATGCGGTCGTCACGCATGTACCAGTCACCGCGCGCATCCAGCGCCAGCCAGCCACGACAGGCGGGTACGTTGGGCCACTTCTTCAGCGCGGCTTTGACAATTTCATCCACAGCGGTGCCAAGTGTGCGTCAGGCGTGATCGCGCAACCAGGCCAACACCTTTTGCGGCATGGCCAGCGCCCGGTCGAGCGGCATCGCGCTCGGAAAACCGACGTGGCCGCCGTGGGCGGGCTGCCACAGGGTGACGTAGTCGCTGACCTCGGCCTGTGACGGCAGGCAGTCGGCTGGCACGAACGGGTCATTGTGCGCATTGAGCACCAGCGCGGGAATGCGGATCCTGTGCAGGTGCGGCTTGGCCGAGGCGCGCATCCAGTAGTCGTCTGTGTCGCGAAAGCCGTGCAGCGGCGCGGTGATGACGTTGTCGAATTCGTAGAGGTCGCGTGCCGCGAGCAGGCGTTGGTGATCAAACAGGCCGGGGTGCTGGACCAGCTTGGCCAGGGCGCGCGGCTTCATCGTGCGCAGGAACATCGGGGTGTAGCTGAGGCGGTTGAAGCCGCGGCCGAGCGCATGGCCGCCGGCCGTGAGGTCGATCGGCGAGCACACCGCAGCAACCGCGGCCGCGGTAGTGCCAGCGCCGGCGCCAGCCTCTTCGGCCCAGCGCAGCAGGGCGTTGCCGCCGAGTGAGATGCCAACCACGGACAACGGCGCTGCAGCGCGCTCGCGCAACCGGGACAGGATCCAGCCGACCTCTTCGAAGTCCCCCGAGTGGTAGGCGCGTGGCGCCAGGTTCAACTCACCCGAGCAGCCGCGAAAATGCGGCACGGCGAAGTTCAGACCGGCCTGCGCGGCCTCATGCGCAAAGGCCTGCGCGTAGTGGCTCTGCGAAGAGCCCTCGAGACCATGGAATAGCACCAGCCAGGGTGCTTGCGGCGACTGGCGCTGCAAGTCGACGTCGATGAAATCTGCGTCCGGTGTCGTCCAGCGCTCGCGCTCATAACGGGTGGCTGGAGTCCTGCGCGAGCCAGCGTACTTTGAGAACAGGGCTGGCCAGAGAGTTTGTGCGTTACCGCCCGGCAGCCACCACGGCGCGCGATAACGCTGCATCAATGCAGGGTGGACGGTGCGTCGACAATCTCTGGCATCTCGCGTGACGAGCCCGGGCTTGCATGGTGCACCACCAGCCGCCAGCCCTGCGCGGTCTTGAGGTAGACGTTGGTGGCAATGACCCACGCCGTCTGCACGCCTTCGGCGGTCTTGATGTCAACCCGCTCGAGGAGGTTGTGCACTGCGCAGCCGGCGCTCTCGACGCGCTTGAGCCTTTCCGGCCGTACTGGAATCGCCCCGTTGGCGAAGATGGCCTCGAAGGTTGCGCGGATGGCGCCAGGGCCGACCACGCGCGGCCCGCCCGGATGCACGCAGACGATTTCGTCATCGTCGGACCAGACGGCCATCAGGCGCTCGATGTCGGCGCGTTGCAGCGCCTCGTAGAACTGGGTCTCGACATCATCGACCGAGGCCATCAGTGCGGCAGTCTTGGCTTTGGGATGCGGCATGGCCGGCAGTGTAGAGGCGCACGCAACGCCGGCCGATCAAACTGCGGTCGCAGGAGCCTGGCTCAGTGGCCGACCGCGGCGCGTACGCCTGCGGCCAAGCGGTAGACCGTACCGCAGTACGGGCACTTGCCTTCACCGGTGGTGCCCACGTCGATGAACACCCGCGGGTGGTTGCTCCACAGCGCCATCTTCGGATTGGGGCAGAAGACGGCACCGGGGCCTTGCAGGTCAGCGGCTGCGACTTCGACCGCGGCTTGGTCGGAGGTGAGGGTTGCGCTCATGGCTGAATTGTCGCTGCGCTCAGACGCGGCTCAGCCACTCGACGTACTTCGGATTGCGGCCGTTGACGATGTCGAAGAACGCCGCCTGGATCTTCTCCGTGATCGGCCCGCGCCTGCCGGCAAATTCGCCGCTGCCGAGTTCGATGCGGTCGAGCTCGCGGATCGGTGTGACCTCGGCCGCGGTGCCGGTGAAAAAGGCTTCGTCGCAGATATAGACCTCGTCACGCGTGATGCGTTTCTCGACCAGCCTCAATCCCAGGTCGGTGCAGATGGCAAAGATGGTGTCGCGCGTGATGCCGTTCAGCGCGCCGGCGGACAGGTCGGGCGTGTAGACCACGCCCTTCTTGATGATGAACAGGTTTTCGCCGGCGCCCTCGCTGACGAAGCCCGACGCGTCGAGCAGCAGTGCCTCGTCATAGCCGTCGTCAAGGGCCTCCTTGTTGGCCAGGATCGAGTTGGTGTAGTTCGACACCGCCTTGGCCTGCGTCATCGTGATGTTGACGTGGTGGCGGGTGTAGCTCGAGGTCTTCACGCGGATGCCGCGCTTCAAACCTTCTTCGCCGAGGTAGGCGCCCCAGGGCCAAGCGGCGATCATCAGGTGGATGGTGTTGCCCTTCGGCGAGACCCCCAGTTTCTCGGACCCGATCCAGGTCAGCGGGCGGATGTAACAACTTTCCAGGCCGTTCACACGCACCACTTCGCGCTGCGCGTCCATCACCTGCGTGGGCGTGAACGGGATTTTCATGCGCAGGATCTTGGCGCTGTTGAAGAGGCGTTCGGTGTGCTCCTGGAGCCTGAAAATGGCGGTCCCTCCAACTGCGTTGTAAGCGCGCACTCCTTCGAATGCGCCGCAACCGTAATGGAGTGTGTGGCTCAGGACGTGAATCTTGGCGTCCCGCCACTCGACCAGCTCGCCATCCATCCAGATCTTGCCGTCACGGTCGGACATCGACATCGCCATGCTCCAAAGTGATCGAATTGGCCGGAATTCTATGCGTCACTCACAGGGCCGGAGGGTTGGCGACCCTGGAAAGCGGCCTGCGACCGGACCCCCGACCTTGGGGGGTGTAAGTGCTTGTGTCGAAATTGGGCCCAATCGAAACTCCATCTGTGCGCGCTGTGTTCGCGCGCCCCGCGCCTTACCGGCAGCGGTGCTTTGTTTGTCGGAGCTTGACCATGACCAGCCGTTTGCTTACCGTTTGTAACGCCGCGACCGCCGCTGCAGCAGTGGTTTGCGGCCTGGGGCTGGCTTCTGTCGCGCACGCCCAGGTGTACTCGTTTGGCTGTATCACCGCGAACGACACGACGGGCACGGACTGCGGCATCGGCGCGAGTCAGTTCAGGCTGACGCTGTCGGGCGACTCCACCCAGGTGGTATTTAGGTTCGACAACATTGGGACACTCGCGTCCTCGATGACCGACATCTATTTCGGCCGCGGATTGAACCTGGGCCTTGTGGGCGCCTCGATCATCAATGGCTCTGGCGTCAGCTTCTCGTTCGGGGCCAGTCCCGGCGCCTTGCCTGCCGGTGGTGCGTACAGCTTCAGTACCTCGGTCGACGCCGATTCCAACGCCCCGACTGCGCCAAACGGTGTGAACCCCGGTGAGACGCTGTCGTTCAGGTTCCTGAGCAGCTACACCACTGTGCTGGGGTTGATGAATACCTACGCCTACAACACCGTCGTCGGTGTCCATGCGCAGGCCTTTGCAAACGGTCAAAGCGAGAGTCTTGTGACTGCGATTCCGGAGCCGAAAACTTACGCCCTGATGCTTGCCGGTCTGGGCGCGATCGGTTTCATTGCCCGCCGCCGCCGTCAAGTCTGATCGATTCCAGCAGTCTCGCCAAAGCCCCGCCACGGCGGGGTTTTTCATGAGCTTTCGTGCCGTGCCAGGCGCCAACCGCGGCACTGGCCGTTGACGAACTCGATCTCGACTTCGGCGCCCGAGTCGTCGCGCCAGGTGAAGGTTTCCGGCTCGTCGCGGACCTTGCGGCCCAGGCTGCGCGTGAGCTTGATGACCTCCATCAGGCGCATCCCTTCACGCAGCTTGGTGTGCAGCATCACGGCGCTGGGCACATGGCCCACGGGGGCCTTCGCCGCCAGCCGCATCACGCGCAGCGCGCGGCTGAACTGCAGCAGCAGCCAGAACACGGTCACCGATAGCGCCAGCACGACGCCGGGCCATCCATAGGCGAGGTAGCCTGCGGCGACAGCCAGCGCGGCGAGCGCCCATCCCAGAGACGCACCCACGGCTACAGCCCGTGCAGCAGGTCGATGGCCTGCTCGATGCGCTCGACCGGGTGAATGGCCAGGCCCTCGATGGGCTTCTTCGGTGCGTTGGCCCTGGGCACCACGGCCACCGAGAAACCGAGCTTGGCGGCTTCCTTCAGACGCTCCTGGCCGCGCGGGGCCGGCCGCACCTCACCGGCCAGGCCGACTTCGCCAAAGGCGATGAAGCCGCGCGGCAGCGGCTTGCCGCGCAGGCTGCTCTGGATCGCCAGCAGCACCGCGAGGTCAGCGGCGGGCTCGCTGATGCGCACGCCGCCCACCGCATTGACGAACACGTCCTGGTCCATGCAGGCCACGCCGGCATGGCGGTGCAACACCGCCAGCAGCATCGCCAGGCGGTCGCGGTCCAGGCCGACCGAGAGCCGCCGCGGGCTGGGTCCGCCGCTGTCGACCAGGGCCTGGATTTCCACCAACAAGGGCCGCGTGCCTTCGAGCGTGACCAGCACGCACGAGCCCGGCACCGGCTCGCCATGCGTCGACAGGAAAATGGCGCTCGGATTGGCCACGCCCTTCAGCCCGCGCTCGGTCATGGCGAAGACGCCGATCTCGTTGACCGCGCCGAAGCGGTTCTTGATCGCCCGCACCAGGCGAAAGCTCGAATGCGTGTCGCCCTCGAAATAGAGCACGGTGTCGACGATGTGCTCGAGCACGCGCGGGCCCGCAAGCGTGCCGTCTTTCGTGACATGTCCCACCAGGACCATCGCGCAGCCGCGCGCCTTGGCCGTGCGCGTCAGCTGCGCCGCGCACTCGCGTACCTGTGCCACCGAGCCCGGCGCCGAAGTCAGCTGCTCGGAGTACAGGGTCTGGATCGAATCGATGACGCAGAAGTCAGGCGCCTCGGCCTCGATCGCAGCCAGGATCTTCTCGAGATGGATCTCGGCCAGCACGCGCACCCGCGCTCCGTTCAGTCCGAGCCGGCGCGAGCGCAAGGCCACCTGCGCAGCACTCTCTTCGCCGGTGACGTACAGCGCCTTCATCTGCACCGGCAGCGAGTCCACCGCCTGCAACAGCAGCGTGCTCTTGCCGATGCCGGGGTCGCCGCCGATCAGCACCACGCCGCCGGGCACGATGCCGCCGCCGAGCACGCGATCGAGCTCATCCTGGCCGGTCGGCGAACGGGCCACGTCGGCGGCGTCGATCTCGGCCAGCGTGGCCACGGTCGCCGCCTTGGCCAGCGGCTGAAAGCGATGCCGCGTGGCAGCTGCCGACTCGGCGACACCTTCCTCCAGCGTGTTCCAGGCATTGCAATGCGGGCACTTGCCGAGCCACTTCGGGCTCGCTCCGCCACACTCGCTGCACGTGTAGATCGTCTTGTTGTCCTTGGCCATCACCGCATTGTCGTGCGCCGGGACGCGTGGGTCAGTCGTCGACTTTCGAGCGCGCCGCCTTGATCTGCCCGCGCTGCGCCTTGCCTTCGAGGCGGCGCTGTTTGGAGCCGAAGGTCGGCTTGGTGGCCTTGCGCACGCGCGGCGGCGTGGCGACGGACTGCACCAGCGCATTCAGCCGCGCCAGCGCATCGGTGCGGTTCATCTCCAGGCTGCGGTGCTCCTGGGCCTTGATGACGACGACGCCTTCGAGCGTGATGCGTGAATCGGCCAGCGCCAGCAGTCGGTCTTTCACACCCTCGGGCAACGACGAGGCGCGAATCTCAAAGCGCAGATGCACTGCGTTCGACACCTTGTTCACGTTCTGACCGCCCGCGCCCTGGGCGCGGATCGAGGTCAGCGTGACCTCGGCCGGGTCGACCGTGAGCAACGCGGCCGTCATTGCCGCAGCAATCTCACTGTGTCGGCGTGCTGCCGCGCAGCTTCTGCACGACAAACAGCAACACCAGCGCGCCGAGGACCGAGGCAATCCAGCCCGCAGGCTGACCGACGGCGTACATGCCGAGTGCCTGGCCAATGTAGCCCGCACCCAGCGCGCCGCCGATCCCCAGCAAGCAGGTCAGGATCCAGCCCATCTTCTGGTCGCCCGGCATGAGCAAGCGTGCAATCGCGCCGACGATCAGGCCGACGACGATGGTGCCGATCAGTCCCATGGGGTGTCCTTGTGG
>JANMSS010000355.1:0-2351 GCA_031389585.1 Burkholderiales bacterium
GCGCTAACGTGCACACCGAAGGAGGACTGTCGTGTGCTCGCTGCGCCGCCGATGGATTGCGCTGGTCACTGTGGGCCTGCTGGTTGTTACCGCCCCTGCGCTCTCTGCCCCTGACCAGCCCAGTCCCGGCGCAACCGGCCGCCTCGAAAGCGCCACCTTTCTGAACCGGATTTCCGCCGCCGAGATCTCCCGTGCCATCGCCGCGGCGGGTCGCAAGGCGCCGGCGATCACACCGCGCTACGACGTTGCCAACCACCGCTTGACGTATCGCACGCTCGACGGTCGGGGCCGGCCGATCACGGCATCGGGACTGGTCAGCGTGCCCGTCAAGGCGGCCGGTGCACGCAGTCCGGTGATGAGCTACCAGCACGGCACGCTGTTCAAGGACGCGCAAGCGCCCAGCAACCACGCAGTGGCGTCGGAAGCGGCGGTGGTCATGGCCTCGGTCGGCTATATCGTCGTCGCCGCGGACTATGTTGGCTATGGCGCTTCGATCGGTGCGCCGCACCCTTACCTGATGTCGGCGCCCTCGGCGGCCGCCGTGCTGGACCTGCTGACTGCGGCGCAGGCCTGGCGGCGCGGCCAGGACATCGCCGACAACGGTCAGCTGTTTCTCACCGGCTATTCCGAAGGCGGTTATGTCACCCTGGCCGCGCACCGGGCGATGCAGGCCACCAACAGCCCGCACCTGCCGAACCTGGTTGCCAGCGTGGCCGGGGCCGGTCCCTACCACGTCGGCGTCGCGATGACCGAACAGTTGCGCAGGGTCCGGGAAAAGCACCCCGTCGCCGGTGCGCTGTTCCACCCCGCCCTGCTCGAGATGGTTGGCGCATCGCTGCGCCGCGAGGCGCGCCGCCTGCTGATGCGTCGCTTGGTGCCGCGCGACGCCGACGTGAGGCTGCAAACCAGCTTCGTCGACCATCACTTCGAGGGCGACCACGAAGCCGTCGAGCGATTGAGCAACGTGCATGACTGGAAGCCCGAGGCGCCGGTCAGTTTGTTCCACGGCCGCGACGACCGGACGGTCCCCCATGCCAGCGCGGTGCGCACACTGCAGGCCATGCAGGCGCGCGGCGCAACGCGGGTCAGCCTGACGAGCTGTTCCGCAACGCCCTCGAGCCACCGCAACTGCGTGGCACCCTTCTGGGACTTCATGCTCGGGCAGCTCGCCGGCCTTGCGCGAGATCGCTAGCCGCAGCGAATTCATTCAGCCTTGTCGTCGATCGATCACTCTTTGCCCGTCAGTCGAACCCCGAGGTACAGCCCCAACTTGCCGCCGCGCAGGCGCAGCGTCAGACTGGAGTCGGCGCTCAGTTGCGTGCGCATCAGCGTGCCCTTGGCCCACCCTTGCAGCGGCGACGACGAGGCCAGTTCCAGCGCGAGCGGGCGCGATCGGCCCGCGACACTGCCGAGCTCGGTTTCGAAGGTCAGTCGCGCCTGCGGCGAGACTTGGTAGCGCAGCCCCAACGTCACCGCGGCATGCGGAGCGGAGTCAAGCAGATTGCCGGCGTCGGCATGGGGCGCCGCGGGCAGCAACCCGATGCCGAATTCGGTGCGGCGGTCGCCGACCCACAGCCGATAGTCGATCGGTGTCGAAACCCCGGGCGCGGCGCGCCCCGGCTCGATGTGTGTCGAGACCATGCGCTGGCTCGGCGATGCCTCCCAGCGCCAGCGAATGCCGGTTCGGGCCGGTTCGCCGGCGTCGAATGCGTCGTCCTCGGACGGCGTGGCCTGCGCTAGCGCCGAGCCGGCGGCCAAGCACGCGCAGAGGACCAGAGCAGCCTGCAAGTTCATGGCTGGGTTTTACAGTTGACCGCGATTCGGCGGTACCACCCGTTCGGGGCCTGAGCATCAATCCGCCACCGTCTGGGTGGTCTCCATCGCGCGCAAATTGAACCTCGCGCACCGTCAGTAAATGGAGCTTCGCCGCCGTCCGAATTCGTGCCATCGTTGATCCCCGTTCGCTTCCAGTCCCCTACCAGTCCGCCACTAACTGCCGACAGGTCGGCGCACGTAGCGACACATCTGGTGCACTTAAGCGAGTGTGGAGGGGAGAGAAAGAGTCGTCAAATCAACGACTTAGATACTGATCCGCTGCACGTTGCTGCACTGTCTGTGCACCTTCGTGAGCGAGTATCCTGGGGGAGCGTCGTCGGGATGATCGTTCGCAGGCCGCACCAGCACTCATTCTCAGCTCATCGACTCTAGGTAATGTCCCCGCCGCTGTCCCCCTGAGCCGGTGAGGAAGTTCTGCGCTGCACGTACGTGATGGGCGTCTGAGTCGTTGGCGCTGCCAGGTAGACGAGCTCACGCGCCTCGCCGGCCATGTTGACGACCTTGAGACCAGCGCC
>JANMSS010000315.1:0-9103 GCA_031389585.1 Burkholderiales bacterium
CCGACTGCGACTTGTCGACCCAGGTCCGCGGCTGGCCATCGCTGGATGCGCTGGCCCTGCGCGAGGTCGATCGCGATGCGCTGCTCGACTTCTACGACCGCTATGGATTTCGCGCCTTCAAGCGCGAGTTGGAACCCGGCGGCGATGCCCCAGTGGCGGCACCGGCAGGCGCGCCCGCAGCCGCGCCCAAGCCGCAGGCCGAGGGGCTGGCCAGATCCTACGAAACCATCCTGACCCAGGACCGTCTCGACCACTGGCTGGCGCGCTTGCGCGCCGCGCCGCTGGTGGCGCTGGACACCGAGACCACCTCGCTGGACGCCATGACGGCGCGCATCGTCGGCATCTCGTTCGCCGTGACGCCCGGCGAGGCCGCCTATGTGCCGCTGGCGCACAACTACGGCGACGCGCCCGACCAACTTCCGCTGGAGGCCGTGCTGGCGCAATTGAAGCCCTGGCTCGAAGACCCGGCCGCCGCCAAGGTCGGCCAGCACATCAAGTACGACACCCATGTGCTGGCCAATCACGGCATCGCCGTGGCCGGCTACCGCCACGACACGCTGCTGCAGAGCTATGTGCTCGAAGCGCATCTGCCGCACAGCCTGGAGAAACTCGCCGAGCGGCACTTGGGACGCAAGGGGCTGTCCTATGAAGATCTGTGCGGCAAGGGCGTGAACCAGATTCCCTTTGCCCAGGTCGAGGTCGGCAAGGCGGCCGAGTATTCGGGCGAAGACAGCGAGATGACGCTGGCCGTGCACCAGACGCTGTGGCCGCAGCTGCAAGCCGAGCCGGCAATGCGCTTCGTCTACGAAAAGATCGAAATGCCGACCAGCGTGCTGCTGACGCGCATCGAACGCCACGGCGTGCTGATCGACGCCGACTTGTTGGCCAAGCAAAGCCGCGCCCTGGGCGAGCGCATGGTGGCGCTGGAACAGGAGGCGCACGTCCTGGCGGGACAGCCCTTCAACCTCGGCAGCCCCAAGCAAATCGGCGAGATCCTGTTCACCAAACTCGGCCTGCCGGTCAAGAAGAAGACCGCCAGCGGCGCGCCGTCGACCGACGAGGAGGTGCTTGCGGAGTTGGCCGCCGACTACCCGCTGCCGGCCAAGATCCTCGAGCACCGCAGCTTCGCCAAGCTCAAAAGCACCTACACCGACAAGCTGCCGCTGATGGTCAACCCGCAGACCGGCCGTGTGCACACCAGCTACGCCCAAGCGGTGGCCGTGACTGGGCGGCTGGCCAGCAACGACCCGAACTTGCAGAACATCCCGATCCGCACCCCCGAAGGGCGCCGCGTGCGCGAGGCTTTCATCGCGCCGCCGGGCCACTGCATTGCCAGCGCCGACTACTCGCAGATCGAGCTGCGCATCATGGCCCACATCAGTGGCGACGAAGGCCTGACCCGTGCCTTCGCGCAGGGTCTGGACGTGCACCGCGCCACCGCCAGCGAGGTCTTCAATACGCCGCTCAGTGAGGTGACAAGCGAGCAGCGACGCTACGCCAAGACCATCAACTTCGGCTTGATTTACGGCATGGGCGCGTTCGGCCTGTCGCAGTCACTCGGCATCGAGCAAAAGGCCGCGAAGGACTACATCGAGCGCTACTTTGCGCGCTTTGCCGGCGTCAAGCGCTACATGGACGCGACCAAGGCCAGCGCGGCCGAACTCGGCTATGTCCAAACCTTCTTCGGCCGGCGCATCTACCTGCCCGAGATCAAGGGCGGCAGCGGCCCGCGGCGCGCCGGCGCCGAGCGCCAGGCCATCAACGCGCCGATGCAGGGCACCGCAGCCGACCTGATCAAGCTGGCCATGATCGCGGTCCAGGGCGCGCTGGACATCGAGCAGCGCGCGACCTGCATCGTCTTGCAGGTCCACGACGAACTGGTGTTCGAGGTGCCCGAGGCCGAGATCGACTGGGTCAAGGCCGAGGTGCCGCGCCTGATGGCCGGCGTGGCGCAGTTCAACGTGCCGCTGCTGGCCGAAGTCGGCGTCGGTGCCAACTGGGACCAGGCGCATTGATCTGTTGCCGGCACGCCGCATGTCACGCGGCGGACACATCGGCGCCATGCCGGCGTCACGGCGGCCTGTGAGCCTACGAGTCCATGCAAATGGACGGCAAACAGGCAGACCCGCAGGACGAGGTCGCACCCGAGTCGCGGCTGAGGCTGCGCACCGTCTGGATCTCTGATCTGCACCTGGGCACGCCGGGTTGCCAGGCCCAGGCCGTGCTGCACTTCCTGAAGCATGTCGAGTGCGAGACCCTGTTCCTGGTCGGCGACATCATCGACGGCTGGCAGCTGCGGCGTACGTGGTACTGGCCGCAGGCCCACAACGATGTCGTGCAGAAACTCTTGCGCAAGGCGCGCAAGGGCACGCGGGTGATCTTCGTGCCGGGCAATCACGACGAGTTCGCACGCCGCTACATCGATCACAACTTCGGCGGCGTCGATGTCGTTGACGAGTGGATTCACACCACCGCCGATGGCCGCCGCCTGTGGGTCACCCACGGTGACTTGTACGACGGCGTGATCCAGTGCGCCAAGTGGCTGGCCTACGTCGGCGACAGCGCCTATGAGATGACCTTGAAGGTCAACCGCTGGCTCAACGCGCTGCGGGCGCGCCTGGGCCTGCCTTACTGGAGCCTGTCCAAGGTGCTCAAGCAGAAAGTCAAGCGCGCCGTGAGCTACATCGGCGAGTTCGAGAACGCGGTCGCCCGCGAGGCGCTCAAGCGCGGCGTGCATGGCGTCGTCTGCGGCCACATCCACCATGCCGAGCTGCGCCAGATCGACGGTGTGCTGTATGCCAACGACGGCGACTGGGTCGAAAGCCTGACAGCCCTGGTCGAGCACGCCGACGGCCGCCTCGAGATCCTCGACTGGTCGGGCCGTGTCGGCCTGGCTGCCGCCCACGACGCCGCGGTGGCGCCAGCCGCCGACCGGCCAGTCCGTGTGCCGCAACCACCACTGCAACCGACCCTGCCCTTGCCTGCCCTCGCGCGCGAGGCCGTCGCCAGCTTGTTGTGAGGATCGCCCTCGTCACGGACGCCTGGTTGCCGCAGGTCAACGGCGTCGTGACGACGCTGGTCGAGCTGGTGAACGGCTTGCGCGCGCGCGGGCACGAGGTCCACTTGATCGAGCCTTCGGTGCACCGCCGCTTTGCCTGTCCCGGCTGCCGCGAGATGGAGCTCGCCTGGCGGCCCGGCCGGCGGGTTGCCGAGCAGCTCGATGCCCTCTTGCCGGATGTCGTGCACATCGCCACCGAGGGGCCGATCGGCGGTGCCGCGCGGGCGCATTGCCTGCGCCGCGGCTGGCGCTTCACGACCGCCTTTCACACCCGCTTCCCCGAGATCCTGGCTAAGGCGCTGCACCTGCCGAGCGCCTGGAGCTATGCCTGGCTCCGCCGCTTCCACGCGCCCTCGGCGGCGGTGATGGTGCCGTCTGCCGGCATGCTCGGCATCCTGCGCAGCCACCGCTTTGCCAACTTGCGGCCCTGGTCACACGGCGTTGACCTGTCGCTGTTTGCACCGGTGGCCGCGGCGGACTTCGACTTGCCGCGGCCGCTGTGGCTCTACGTCGGCCGCATCTCCTACGAGAAAAATCTCGAGGCCTTTCTCGACCTCGACTTGCCCGGCTCGAAGCTGGTCTATGGCAGCGGGCCGCTGCAGGAACGCTTGCAGCGGGCCTACCCCGCCGTCCACTGGCGCGGCACCGTGCCGCGCAGTGAGTTGCCGCGCATCTACAGCGCCGCGGATGTGTTCGTGTTCCCGGGCCGCAGTGAAACCTTTGGCCTGGTGATGCTCGAGGCGATGGCTTGCGGCACACCGGTGGCGGCCTATCCGGTGCCCGGGCCGAACGACGTCGTCGGGCGCTCCCGGGGTGGGGTGCTCAAGGAGGATCTGCGCGAAGCGGCCCTGGAAGCCCTCGGGCTGCCACGCGCCGGGGCAGTCGAGCGGGCGCGGCGCTTCGATTGGCACCGGGTCTGCAACGAGTTCGAGCACGGTCTGGTGCGCACCGGGGCTGTCACGCCGCTGTCGCAAAGGTTTCATAAACTGGGCGTATGACTGAAGAGCGCGCTGCCAGCGATCCGGCCAGCATGGCCTCGGCGCCCGTGGCGCCCGCGCCGGGCGTGCTCAACCGCGAGCAGGCCATCCTGGCCTTCAACCGCCGCGTGCTGGCGCAGGCCGAGCGGGCCGACGTGCCACTGCTCGAGCGCCTGCGCTACATCACGATCGTTTCGTCCAATCTCGACGAGTTTTTCGAGGTACGCTTTGCCGACTATCTTGAGACCATGCGCGCCGCGAACAATGCGGTTGCCCTGCGCGAACTGGCTGACCTGGCGGCCAGCGCCCATGCACTGATCGACGAGCAGTACGCCGTATTCAATGAGCAGGTGATGCCCGCGCTTGCCGGCGTCGGCATTGAAGTCATCAACCACGCCCAGCGCAACGCGGCCCAGCGTCGCTGGGTGGAGAAGTTCTTCAAGACGCAGGTGCGTCCGTTGCTGGTGCCGGTCGGGCTCGATCCGGCACATCCGTTCCCATTGGTGGCAAACAAGAGCCTGAACTTTATCGCCAGGTTGAGCGGGCGCGATGCGTTCGGGCGCGAGAACCGCATCGCCATCGTCAAGGTGCCGCGCGTGCTGCCGCGCGTGATCCGCCTTCCCGACAGCCTGTGCAAGCGTGGACAGCAAGGTTTCGTGTTGCTGTCCAGCGTGATTCGGGCCCACCTCGGATCGTTGTTCCCGGGCCGTACGGTGGAGGCGTTCTCACAGTTCCGGGTCACGCGCGACTCGGATCTCGACGTTGATGACGTCGACGTGACCAACCTGCGTCAGGCCTTGCGATCGGGCCTGACAACGCGGCACTTCGGCCAGGCCATTCGGCTTGAAGTCGTCAAGAGCTGCCCGCCCGAGCTCTGGCAGATGCTGCTTGGACAGTTCAGCCTGCCCGAAGCGGCGCTGTATCTCGTCAACGGCCCGGTCAACCTGGTGCGGCTGGTGCAGTTGATCGACCAGGCCGACAGCGACGTGCCCGGCGTGCCGGCGCTGCGCTTTGTGCCCTACGAGCCGCGCTGGCCTGCGGACCGGCTGGTGCGCGGCGAGTCGATCTTTGCACGTCTGGCGGCGGAGGGCGACGTGCTGCTGCACCATCCCTTCGAGAGTTTCGAGCCGGTGGTGGCCTTTCTGCGAGAAGCGGTGCTTGACCCCGACGTGCTGGCGATCAAGCAGACCATCTACCGCACTGACGGCGACAGCGTGTTGATGGATCTGCTGATCGAGGCTGCACGGCGCGGCAAGGAAGTGCTGGTCGTGGTGGAGTTGAAAGCGCGCTTTGACGAGGAGGCCAATATCAACTGGGCCGAGCGGCTCGAGGCCGTCGGCGCGCAGGTTGTCTATGGCATCGTCGGGCTGAAAACGCATGCCAAGGTGCTGCTGGTGACGCGCCGCGAGGGTTCGATGCTGCGGCGCTACGTCCACCTGTCGACCGGCAACTACAACGCGCGTACGGCGCGCCTGTACACCGACATCGGCTACCTCAGCGCCGATGCCGAGATCGTCGCCGATGCCGACCTGGTGTTCCAGCAACTGGCCAGCCTGACCAAGTCGCGCGCACCGCGCCAACTGCTGACCGCGCCATTCGTCCTGCATCGCAATATGAGGGCCCTGGTCGCGCGCGTCGCCGCGGCGGCGCAGGACGGCCGTCCCGCGCGCATCGTGTTGAAGCTCAACGCACTGACCGACCGGGCGCTGATCGACGCATTGCAGCGCGCCGGCCGGGCCGGCGCGCAGATCGACCTGATCGTGCGCGGCGCTTGTCTGTTGGCGCCTGGCGTGCCCGGGTTCAGCGACAACATCCGCGTGCGCTCGGTGGTCGGCCGTTTTCTCGAGCACACGCGCGTGATGTACTTTCGCTGGGGCCAGGCCGAGTCGGATGAGGCGTTGTACCTCTCCAGCGCCGACTGGATGAGCCGCAACATGTTCGGCCGCATCGAGGTGGCCTGGCCGTTGCGCGATGCGCAACTGCGCCAGCGTGTCATCGAAGAATGCCTGGTGCCCTACCTGCACGATCGTCGCGACGCCTGGACTCAGGCCAGCGACGGGAGCTATCAGCGCGTTGCCGAGGACGGCATCAGCGCGCAGCAGGCGTTGATGCTGCGCTATTGAAGACGATGGACCTGATCCTGTGGCGCCATGCCGACGCCCTCGATGCCGAAGACGGTGTCGAGGATCTTGAGCGCCCGCTGACCGCGCGCGGCGAGCGCCAGGCGGCGCGCATCGCGACCTGGCTGAATCAGCACCTGCCCGCGACGACCCGCATTCTCGTCAGCCCCGCGCAGCGCGCGCAACAAACCGCTGCGGCGCTCGACCGTACGTTCAAGACCGTCGCGGCATTGGGCCCCGATGGTTCAGTGACTGGGCTGCTGGCTTGCGCGCGCTGGCCCGATGCCAAGGAGCCGGTGATCGTGATCGGTCATCAGCCGACGCTGGGTCTCGCGGCCGCCTATCTGTTGGCCGGTGTCGCGCAGCCTTGGAGCGTCAAGAAGGGCGCCGTATGGTGGCTCAGGCGTCGCCAACGCGACGCGGGTGACGAGACCGTTCTGGTTGCGGTGCGCGGGCCGGAGAACGTCTAGAAGCGGATGCGCCCGAGCCACATGTCGCGGTACATGACCCAATCGCCGATGAAGCTGTAGAGCGGGCGCTTGAAGCTGGCCGGCTGATTCTTCTCGAAGACATAGTGGCCGATCCAGGCACAGCCATAGCCGCTGAGCAGGCCGTAGAGCAAGTACTGCGGCCGACCTGAATAGACCAGCATGGCCAGGCACAGCAGGGCCAGCGTCGAACCCAGGAAGTGCATGCGCCGGCAGCTGAGGTTGCGGTGCTCGCCGAGGTAGAAGGGGTAGAACTCGGCGAAGGTCTTGAACGCTTTCGGGTCGACCGGGGTCGCGTCAGGGGCGGTGTCCATGGGGCGGGTCCTTTCTCAGGCCAGGGCTTTGCGCAGCGCAGCCAACACTTCGTCCGGGCATTCCTGCGCCATGAAATGCCCTGCCGGGACGCGGTGCACCGTGGCCCGCAGTGCCTTGGCCAGATCCTGTGCGGCGCGCGTCGGCGTCATGTGGTCGAGCTCGGCCAGCACCAGGTGCGCCGGGCAGCGCACCTTGGCGGCGGCCTCGAGGCCCTGGTCATAGCGATCGCAGGCCGCAAAGTCGTTGACGAAGAGCATCGGGTCGCGCCCATGCGCCAGCACCTGGCGCATCAATGACCGACCGGCGCCGCGCAGCCACACGCCCGGGCCGGGGTACGAGGGCTTGGGCGCCAGTGTCGAGAAGGAGAAATGCACCACGCGGTCGATGGCGGCATGCGGGTCGCTCTCGCCCAGGGACAGCAGGGCGGCGGGCACGCTCATCGGGTAGGCGGTGCCGAGCATCACCAGCCGCGTCGCCCGCTGCGGCGCGCGCGCAGCGGCCTCGAGCACGACCAGCGAGCCCATGCTCTTGCCCGCCAGTGCGGCCTGCTGCACGCCGGCGGCGTCGAGCAGCGCGAGCACCCAGCCGGCCATCGCTTCGACGCTCGACAGCGCCGGGCCGGCACTGCGCATGTGCCCCGGCAGGTCGGGCGCCAGTACGCTCCAGCCATGGTGGGCGAACCAGCGCGCGAGCAGCGTCCAACTGCTGTGGTCGCTCAGCGCGCCGTGAATGAACACGAGACAGGGCAGGCCGGGATCGAAGGGCTTGCCGCCCGTGTAGGCGTAGGCCTCGCGGCCGTCGACGATGAGCTTCATGCGGCCCTCTGCGCGGTCTTCAACGCGTGCTTCAGGTCTTCGATCAGGTCGTCCGCATCTTCCAAGCCGATCGACAGGCGGATCGTTCCCGCGCCGATGCCGGCTGCGGCCAGAGCCGCGTCATCCATGCGGAAATGCGTGGTCGACGCCGGGTGGATCACCAGCGAGCGACAGTCGCCGACATTGGCCAGGTGCGAGAACAGCCCCAGCGACTCAATGAAGGCCACGCCCTGCTGGCGCGAGCCCTTCAAATCGAAACTGAACACGGCGCCCGCGCCCTTGGGCAGCAGGCGCTTGGCCAGCGCGTGGCTCGGGTGGCCTTCGAGTTCAGGGTAGCCGACACCGGCGACCATGCTGTGCGCGGCCAGGAAAGCGACGATCTTGCGCGTGTTCTCGACATGCCGCGCCATGCGCAGCGGCAGCGTCTCGATGCCCTGCAGCATCAGCCAGGCGGTGTGCGGGCTCATGCAGGCGCCGAAGTCGCGCAGGCCTTCGCGGCGTGCACGCAGCAGGAAGGCGCCATCGCTCGACTCCTCGGAAAACACCATGCCGTGGAAACCGGCATAGGGCTCGTTCAACTCCGGGAATCGCGTTGCCCGGCTCCAGTCGAAGGCGCCACCGTCGATCAGCACACCGCCGACGACGGTGCCATGGCCGCAGAGGAACTTGGTGGCCGAGTGAAAGATCAGGTTGGCGCCATGGTCGAAGGGCCGCATCAGGTACGGCGTGGTGAAGGTCGAATCGACGAGCAGGGGCACGCCGGCTTCGTGCGCGATGGCAGACACGGTGGGGATGTCGAGCACATCCAGGCCGGGATTGCCGAGCGTTTCACCGAACAGCAGTTTCGTTTCGGGGCGGATCGCCGCGCGCCAGCCGTCGATGTCGCCCGGCTTGACGAACGTGGTCTGGATGCCGAAGCGCGACAGCGTGTAGCTCAGCAGGTTGTGTGAGCCACCGTACAGCGCCGAGCTCGACACGATGTGCGAGCCGGCCCCGGCCAGCGTCGTAATCGCCAGATGCAAGGCCGCCTGGCCGCTGGCCGTGGCAATCGAGCCGGCGCCGCCTTCGAGCGCGGCCATGCGCTCTTCGAAGACCGCATTGGTCGGGTTGCTGATGCGGCTGTACACATGCCCCGAGCGCTCGAGGTTGAACAGCGAGGCGGCGTGCTCGCAGGAATCGAAGACGAACGAGGTCGTCAGGTGGATCGGCAGCGCGCGCGCGCCGGTGGCGGGGTCGGGTGCGGCGCCGGCGTGCAGCGCCAGGGTGTCGAATCCGGGGTCGGACGGGCCGGGCATGGGGTTGCTCCCTGGGCAGATGGACTGTTGGGTGC
>JANMSS010000363.1:0-2562 GCA_031389585.1 Burkholderiales bacterium
CCTTGGCCGGCGCGGCGCAGGCAGCACCCGTCACCCTGTACCTCTCCGGAAACTTCAGTCTCGCCGTCGGCACGCAGGCCACTTTGCTGGATGGCCAGGCGTTCAGCGGTACGCTGACCTACGACGCGGCCCGTACGCCCGACTTCAGCGGTGGCAACTTTCTTCAGTATCTGCTGGGAGCTGGCGCCCTGACTGTGTCCACGACACTGGGCTCTGGCAGCTCCAACGGCTCGGCCGTAATCCAGCAGTCCTGGAATACATTGATCGGCACGGCACTCAACGGCAGATTCATCGGGGACGCGGGCTTGGCGAGCAGCGACCGTGCGCGCCGGATCGAGCGCCAGTTCGCCGCGCTCGCTTGCGTGCCGTAGGGCATCGAGGAACCTGCCCCGCAGCACCCTGGACAGGGCATGCACGGGAACAACCAGTCCGAGGCTCTGGCCCCTGCACGACAGGTGCGCCAGTACAGCCCCAAGTCGTCGAGCAGTTCAGTGGTCAGCAGCGCGTAGCGGTCCTGAGCCCCCTTGCCCTGGACGACGCGGATGCACATGCGGTCGGGGCCGAGTCGATGTCGCAGCCACGCAGCTGACACAACTCGCTCAGGCGCAGGCCGCTGGCATAGGCCAGGGTCAGGAACATCCTTGCCTTGGGCGAGATCGGTGCGGCCAGCAGCGAGGCCACCTCGGCGCGCGACAGCACTTCGGGCAGCCGCTGCGGGTTGCGGCCCATGGGGATCTGCGCCCGGCGCTGATCCTGGCCCAGCACATCGCAGACCAGGAAGCGCAGCGCGCAAGAGGTGATGTTGACGGTGGAGCGCGAGCGCTGTCGCTCCTGCAGCAGGTACAGCAAATACGCCTGAACCTGCTCGTCGCTCAGCAGTGCCGGGTTGCAGTGGTGGTGCCTGGCCATCTGCCCGACGGCGGATAGATAGGTCTCCTGGGTGCGCGCAGCAAAGCCGCGACCCAAAGATCGGCGCCCGAGAAGGCGATTGCGATGTGTTGGCGGGCTTGAGAACCGTCCGAAGTCACAGCCTCGGGACCGCGCGTGCAAGCAAGCGGTCGCCAGTCCCGACGGGCGCTCGATGGCGCCCGGTCCACTCACGACGCATACTGCCGGCAGAAGCGCTTGTCGTGGCGCTGCCAAAGATAGCGTTGCTGCTGTTGGGTGCTGCTTTTGGGTGCTGCCACTCGGTCGTCACCATCGATGGCATTGCCAGTTCCATCGCTCGTGGCCCCTATGCGCGGCGTCTGAGGAGAACGTTGCATCAACCGCACCACCTGCCCGAACCTGAACGCTAAATGCCGGACGGCTTGCGCATCGTCTGCATGCGGTCGATCGAGTGCAGCATGAAGGTGCGGACCTCGGTGCCGCGCTGCACCGTCAGCGTGACATCGGCCTCGGGCTCGCCTCGCGTCCACAGCTGCTTGTAAAACGCCTCCAGCGTCGCGACCTTGGTGCCGTCGATCGCCAGCACCACATCGCCCGACTGCAGCCCGGCGGCGGACGCCGGGCTGTCGCGGTTGACGCGAACGATCTCGACCCGTCCAGCCTGCTCGCTCGACGTCAGGCCGAGCCAGGGCCGGCGGCTGGCGCGGGTGCTGCCGGTGGCCTGCAGCTCGGCCAGCACCGGCTTGAGCAGGTCGACCGGGACGAACATGTTGCCGGGCAGGCCGCGCCGCGCACCGCCCCCGGCGTCGGCCGTGAACAGGCTGCCGATGCCGATCAGCTCGCCTTCCTGGTTGAAAAGCGGCGCGCCGCTGTGGTTGGGCAGCGGAGGGCTCGTAAACAGCGCCGATTCGATGTGGTACTCCCAGTACCCCGAGAACGCACGCTTGCTCACGAGCTGCGTGATGCCGATGGCGGCGCCGGCGCCGGCGCCGGTGCCTTTGCCGGCACCACCGATGCCGGCCAGCACGAGTTCGCCTTGCGTCAGTGCGCCGCTGCTGCCAAGTCGCGCCGCGACCACGCCGCGCAGCGGTACCAGCGGGCGAACCAAGCCGAAGCCGGTGGCGAGGTCGTAGGCGACGGTACGCGCCGGGACCGAGTGGCCCTGCGAGATCGTGACTTCGATGCTCTCGGCTTCAATCAACAGGTAGCCGATCGTCAGGATCAGGCCGTCGTCGCCGATGACCACGCCCGACCCGACGCGCCGCGAGCCCAGGCTTTCCGCCGAACGCGCGCCGTCGACGACGTCGATGCGCAGGCCGACGACTGCCGCGCGGGCGCGCTCCAGCGTCTGCACGCGGGCGGTCAACGAAGGCGTTGGCGGCCCTTCGGCAGCAGCCGGGGCCGGCGGTTGTGCCGCTGCCGGCAGTGGTGTCAACGACGCCCAGCACAGCACTGCGGCCGCGGCCAAAACCGCCTGCGTGGCGGACGCGCGGAGTGGGCGTGCCAAAAGCGGCAGGCGGCAATTGTTGTTGACCACACGCGGACTCGAGCCGGTGTTAGCGGCAGAGGATGAATGGCCAGAAGCCTCTTGAGCCAAATTCATTGCAGCGCTCCATGCGAAGTGGATTGGCGCATCGTGCCCCGCCCTCGCTTTGTCCGCAAGCATGCTTGCCC
>JANMSS010000046.1:0-13481 GCA_031389585.1 Burkholderiales bacterium
CACGCGCCGGTCGACGAATCGGATGGCTTCGAGCAAGTTCAGCGTGCCCAGCGCAATGCTCTCGATGGCCTCGACCGGCTGTTCGAACGACAGGCCCACCGAGCTTTGCCCGGCCAGGTTGTAGACCTCGTCGGGGACGCAGCGCGTGATCGTCTGCAGCACGCTGCGAAAGTCGTTCGGCGCCATCGAGACCACGCGCACCTGCGGCCTGATGCCCAGCGCCTCGAGGCCCGAGAGGTTGGCCACCGTGGCGTCGCGCGAGGTGCCGGTGACTTCGTAGCCCTTGTCGAGCAGCAAGCGGGCCAGGTAGGCGCCGTCCTGCCCGGCCACGCCGCAGATCAGCGCGCGGCGCTTGGGCAGTGGCTGGGGGTCATGGGCTGTCGTCATGGGTCCGTGACTTGGCATTGTCGTGCGTGATTGTGGCTTGGCATGGCGGCTTGATCGAACCCGGGCCGGTGTACGCTTCTGGCCATGGTCAGCCTGCTCATTGCCTTCATCGTGTCACTGTTCGTCAGCGGCCTGATCATCCGGCTTTCGCGCTCGCGGGCCTTGCCATGGGACGACGCCGATCTGCACGGCGTGCAGAAATTTCACGCTGGCGCCGTGCCGCGCGTCGGCGGGTTGGCGATTGCGCTGGCGCTGGCGGCCCTGGCGGCGTGGATCGCCTGGTCGCAGTCAGGGCCTGCGGCCCAGTTCGCGCTGGTATTGCTGTGCGGCGCACCCGCGCTGGTGGCTGGCTTGCTCGAAGACTTCACCAAGCAGGTCGGCATCAAGACCCGCCTGCTGGCCACCGCGACGGCCGGCGCGATGGCCTTCTTCCTGCTCGGCGCGCAGTTGCGCGAGGTCTACCTGCCGGGGCTGGACTGGCTGATGGCGTTCACGCTGTTCAGCCTGCTGTTCACGATGCTGGCCGTGGCCGGCGTGGCCAATGCGGTCAACATCATCGACGGCTACAACGGCCTGGCCTCGGTCGTCGCCATCATTTCTCTGCTGTCGCTGGCCTATGTCGGCTGGCAGGTGGGCGACAACCTGGTGGTCTCGGTCGCGCTGGGCGGGGTCGGGGCGCTGCTTGGTTTCTTTGTGTGGAACTGGCCGCGCGGGCTGATCTTCCTGGGTGACGGCGGGGCCTACTTCGTCGGCTACCTGATCGCCGTGCTGTCCTTCCTGCTCGTGGCCCGCCACCGCGGCGTGGTCTCGCCCTGGTACCCGTTCCTGCTGTTCATCTACCCGGTGTTCGAAACCCTGTTCTCGATCTGGCGCAAGCGCGTCGTGCGCGGCGGCAGCCCCGGCATGCCCGACGGGCTGCACTTGCATATGCTGATCTTTCGCCGCCTGGTGCGCTGGGCGGTGGGCCGGCGCGACGCGGCGAGCCTGACGCTGCGCAACAGCCTTACTGCACCGTACCTCTGGCTGTTGTCGAGCCTGGCCGCGTTGCCCGCCACGCTGTTCTGGCGTGAGCCGCTCGTGCTGCAGGTCTTCGTGGCGCTGTTCTGCGTCACCTATGTGTGGCTCTACCTGCGGCTGGTGCGCTTTCGTGCGCCGCGCTGGCTGGTCATGCGCTCGCGCCCAGGGGGCCCGCTGTCGCGCTTCAAGGACGGTATGTGACGGCGGCCTTGTTGTGGGCTGCGGCGCTGCTGCCCGGCCTGATTGCCTATAACGTCCCGCCCTCGCCGACCGTGTTCAATCAGGCCGCAGCGCTCGGCCTGTGGGGTCTGGTCATGGTCGCCCTGGCACCGGCTTGCACTGGCGGCATGCGCACAGCCGCAGGCCGCAGCGTGGCGCTGCAAGTCGCACTGGCCCTGGTGGCCGCCGCAGCGCTGTTGTCGAGCGCGCTTGGGGTGTTGCCTTGGACCATCAGCACGCCGGCAGCCGGTTTGCTCCTGATCACAATGGGATTGGTGCTTTGCGGCGCGGCGCTGCAGCCCGGGCCGGCGCTGTTCACTGCCTACTTTGGTGCCTGGGTTGCCGCGGGCGTATGCAATAGCGCCATCGCGGTAGTGCAGGTATTTGCGCCCAGCCTGGCTGACGGCGACTGGATCGCGCGCTCGGGCTGGCCCGGCCGCGCGATCGGCAACATGCGCCAACCCAACCACCTGGCGACGCTGTTGCTGTGGTCGGCGGTGGCGGTCGTCCCGCTGATTGAACTGGGGGCGCTGGGGCGCACCCGGGTGCGACGCACAGCGGCAGCCGCGCTGATGGCGCTCGCGATCCTGGGCGTCACGCTGTCGGGCTCGCGCACCGGGCTGATCGGCATCGCGGTGCTGGTGCTGTGGGGTGCGCTCGACACCCGGTTGTCACGGTTTTCGCGCGGCCTGCTGCTGGCGGCTCCGCTTTTCTGTGCGCTGAGCTGGGGATTTGCGGCCGGGTGGGCGTCACTGCACAGCACGCAGGCCATCGGCGCTGCAGCGCGCATTGGCGAGGGCGCTGTCTCGGCCGGGCGCTTCGCGGTCTGGAGCGACACCGTCGCCTTGATCCAGTCCCATCCCTGGCTCGGCGTGGGATTCGGCGAGTTCAACTTCGCTTGGTCACTGACGCCGCTGCCGCGACAGTCTGTGGAATTCTTCGACCACACCCACAACCTGCCGTTGCAACTCGCGGTCGAACTCGGCGTGCCGCTGACAGCCTTGGTGCTGGGCCTGTTGGCGTTCGCGCTGTGGCAGGCCTGGCGGCGTACGCTGGAGGTGTCAGACAAAACCGGCGCCGCCCTGCGCGCGGCCTTCGTGATGGTGCTGCTGATGGCGCTGCACAGCCAGCTCGAGTACCCGCTGTGGTACGCGCACTTCCTGTTGCCGACCGCGTTGGTATGGGGCTTGTGCCTGGGCGCGGGTGACCCAGACGCGCCGCTCGCCATTGGGGGCGCCGCTGCGGCGCCACGCTGGCCGCTCATGTTCGGCCTGGCGATGGTGATCGCGGCCGCTGGGTTGCTCGCCGACTACCGCCGCGTCGTCTTGATCTTCTCGCCGCCAGCGGCCGCCCAGCCGCTGGAGGAGCGCATCGCCGCCGGCCAGGGCAGCTGGTTCTTTGCCCACCATGCCGACTACGCGGCAGCCACCACCGCCGACAGGCCGGCCGACGCCCTGGCTGCCTTCAAGCGCGCGCCGCACCACCTGCTCGACACGCGATTGATGATGGCCTGGGCCCAGGCGCTGGCGCAGAGCGGCGATGTCGATCGCGCCCGCCACCTCGCGGCGCGCTTGCGCGAGTTTCGCAACCCCAATTCCGATGAATTTTTCGCGCCCTGCGCTAGCGCCGCGCTCGAGCCACGACCGTTCCAATGCGAGCCACCCGCCCGCCTCTACGATTGGCGTGACTTCAGGTAGTCGGCGTGGCCTGCCCTGCCGTCCACTCACCCGACTTGCCGCCGCGCTTCTCCAACAGGCGCACCTGCTCGATGACCATGCCGCGATCGACGGCCTTGCACATGTCATACACCGTCGCCAGACCGACCTGCACCGCAGTCAACGCCTCCATCTCGACGCCGGTCGCGCCCACCGTTTCCGCGGTCACCGTGCAGTGCACACCCGGCAGCTGCGCATCGAGCGCGAATTCGGCGGCCACGCGGGTGAGCGCCAGCGGGTGGCACAGCGGAATCAGCTCGGCGGTGCGTTTGGCCGCCTGGATCGCGGCGATGCGGGCCACGCCGATCACGTCGCCCTTCTTTGCCGAACCGGTAGCGATCAGCTCATAGGTGGCGTGCTGCATGCGGATCGCGCCACTCGCCACTGCCACCCGGTGTGTTGCCGGTTTGGCCGCCACGTCCACCATATGCGCCTGGCCCTGGGCATCGAAGTGGCTGAGTGGCGAGGCAGGAGCAGGAGCAGGAGCAGGAGCAGGAGTCGGCGAGGTCATGGGCGGAAACGTTTCAGCAATCAGACAAGTGCATGATAGCTATCAGCCCATGAGAAAACTGCCCTCCCGATTGCTGCTGGCCGCCGCGCTGGCCAGCGCCGTACCGGTTGCCCCAGCCCAGACTCAGACGCCCGCGTCGGCGATCCGCTTGCCCGCGCTCGGCGACGCAGCCGGTGAAGACTTCACCGTCGGTACCGAGCGCCGGCTGGGCGAGCAGATCATGGCCGAGTTGCGCCGCGATCCCGACTACCTCGACGACCCGCTGCTGCTCGACTATGTGCAGTCGCTGTGGGCGCCCCTGCTGTCCGTGGCGCGGCAGCGCGGCGACATCACGGCTGACACCGACAGCGGGCTGGCCTGGGAGACCTTTCTGGTGCGCGACCGCGCGGTCAACGCCTTTGCCCTGCCCGGTGGCTTCGTCGGCGTGCATCTGGGCCTGATCGCCATGACCACCAGCCGCGACGAGCTGGCCGCCGTGCTGGCCCATGAGCTGTCGCACGTGACGCAGCGCCACATCGCGCGCAGCATCACCAGCTCGAGCCGGCAATCGCTGGTTGGGTTGGCCGCGCTCCTGCTCGGCGTGCTGGCCGCCAGCCGCAGCGGTAATTCCGACGCCACGCAAGCGGTGATCGTCGGCAGCCAGGCCGCCATGGTCCAGGGGCAACTCAATTTCTCGCGCGACATGGAGCGCGAAGCCGACCGCATCGGCTGGGGCATGCACAGCGGCGCCGGTTTTGCGCCGGTCGGTGTGGCCTCGATGTTCGAGAAGCTCGAGAACGCGTCGCGCCTGAACGACAGCGGCGCCTTCCCCTACCTGCGCTCGCACCCGCTGACCGTCGAACGCGTCGGCGAAGCACGCACGCGCGTCGAGGCCGCGGCGGGCCCGCGCCGCGCCGCGCAGGCGCCGCTCGACCACCTGTTGATGCAAGCCCGCGCTCGCGTGCTGATGGACGCCAGCGTGCCGGCCTTGCGGCGCCTGCAGGGCCAGGACGGGCCGGCAGCCGGCGCCCCAACCTCAGAACGAGTGGCCGCGTTGTACGCCAGCGCGTTGGCCTCACTGCAGCTGCGCGAAGTGGCTCGCGCACTGGCCGCGCTGGACATCGCCCTGCCGCTGGCACGCGGCGCGGCCCCCAATGACGCCCGTGCTGCCCAGGCCCTTGCCTTGCTGCAAGCCCAGGCGCTGCAAGCCATCGGCCAGGCCCCGCAGGCAGCGATGGTGCTTGCCGCGCTTGAACCCGCAGCCACCGGCTCGCCGCGGCCCTTGCTGCTGGCCCGCGCGCAAGCGGCTCTCGATGCGGCGCGCAGCACTGACGACGCTGCGCTGCGCGCCAGCACCGAAGCCCTGCAAACCTGGGTTGCCGAGCACCGCAGCGACGCCACGGCGTGGTCGCTGCTGGCGCAGTGCGCCGACGCACTCGGGCTGCGCCTGCGCGCGCTGCGTGCCCAGGCCGAGGCGCGCGCCGCGCTCGGCGACACCGCTGGCGCCATCGACCGCCTGCGCGCCGCGCAGCGTCAGGCGCGCAGCACCGAAGCCGTGCCCGACTTCATCGAAGCCTCAATCATCGACACGCGACTGCGTGAACTGATCGCGCTGCGCCGCGCCCAGTTCGCCGAGGCGCGCGGCGAGCGCGGGCGCCAGGAACCGCCTCAGTAGGACCCGGGCCGCACCGGCCGCTCAAGCCACGGTGCGACTGAAAACCCGCTCGACGGCCACGTCGATGACCACGCTGCACAGGCTGTAAAGCACCGACCCGATCAGCGCCGCGGCGAAGCCGCTGACGTTGAAGCCGTCGAGCAGGCTGGCCGCGGCCCAGAACATCAGCGCGTTGATGACGAACAGGAACAGGCCGAGCGTGAGCAGCGTCACCGGCAGCGTCAGCAGCACGAGCAGCGGTCGCACCACGGTGTTGAGCAGACCCAGCACCAGGGCCGCGGCCATCGCCGTGCCGAAGCTGGTGACCGAGACGCCAGCGTAGAGGTGGTCCACCAGCAGCAGGGCGGCGGCCAGCAACAGCCAGCGCACGATGAGTTTCATGAGTCGCAGCTTAACGCGAGGGCCGCGTCAATGCCTGCCGACCCGCGTCACTGTGGGCCAGCCGCGGCAGCGTCGGCGCGGCGTCGAAGATCGAGTCGATGCGCTCACAGTGACGCGGGCATGCGACAGAACCAGCGCCTCAGAGGGAGAAATGCATGTTCTCAGAGGGAAAAACGCTTTGCACCGCGCATTTCGCGCAGTACTATTCGCGCCGCAGGGTGCCTGTGAAAAATGAGAGCTCATGCGGCTCTTGCCCACACCCAGCACATCAACAACATCCTTGATGGAGAAAATTGACATGGCAACTGCGAAAAAGGCTCCGGCCAAAAAGGCTCCCGCGAAAAAGGCTCCGGCCAAAAAGGCACCGGCCAAGAAGCCGCCGGTGAAGAAGGCTGCAGCGAAGAAGGCTCCGGCCAAGAAGGCACCCGCCAAAAAGGCGGCGGCCAAGAAGGCGCCGGCCAAGAAGGCCAAGGCGCCAGCGAAGAAGCGCACGCCCAACGCGGCGTTCATGAAGCCCATGATGCCCAGCGACGCGCTGGCCGCCATCATCGGCCGGGGTCCGTACCCGCGCACCGAAGTGACGAAGAAGATCTGGGAGTACATCAAGAAGAACAAGCTGCAGGACGCAGTCAACCGTCGCATGATCAACGCCGACGCCAAGTTGAGGGAAATCTTCAAGAAGGCGCAAGCGTCGATGTTCGAAATGACCAAGATGATCAATGGTCATCTGAAGTGATTTCGCGAGGGGCGGTTTGCCGCCCTGTCGGGAAAGCCGGTGCGCTGCACCGGCTTTTTTCGTTTCAGAGGGATCGGTTCAGGCAGGCCAACCGGCGCTCGACGAAATCGAGCCGGTCCTGGCCCCAGAAGATTTCGCCATCGATGACGTAGCTCGGTGCGCCGAACACGCTGGCGTCGATCGCCCGCTGCGTGTTGGTCTCGTAGCGCTCCTGCACAGCCTGCGCATGCGCCTCTTCGAGCCGTCGCGCCGGCAACTCGCGCTCGACGAGAAGTTGGGCCAGCGTCGCTTCGACGGCAATGTTGCGCTCTTCGACCCACACGGCGCGCTGCACCGCAGCAGCAATGTCCATCGCAGCCTCCGTGCCGTCATGCAGACCCACCGCGATGATCAGCCGAGCCGCATCGTCACCGGCCACCGGAAAGAAGCTCGGCTGCAGCTTCAGTGGCGCGTGCAGGAAGTCGGCAAAGCGCTGCAACTCGACAAGCCGATAGGCCTGGCGCTGCGGCGCACGCTTGCCCAGAGGCAGCCCGCCTGAAAGGGGAAACACTTTGCCGAGGTCGACGGGCAGCACCTCGACTTGCGCGCCATGCTGGCGTGCGATGTCCCAGAAACGCTGGTGCCCGAGGTAGGTCCACGGCGACTGGGGCGCAAAGAAATACTGGACGGCGGTCATGGCTGTGCATCGAGTGAAGAGGCCAAGCGTAGCGGGTTCTCCGATTGCACCACGGCGCACGGCGCGTGGCGCGCCAGCAGCGGGCCCAGAAAGCGCCCGGTGTGACTGCCTTCATGGGCCGCGACCACTTCTGGCGTACCAACGATCACCACCTGGCCGCCGCCACCCCCGCCCTCGGGGCCCATGTCGATGATCCAGTCGGCGGTCTTGATCACATCCAGGTTGTGCTCGATGACGACGATGGTGTTGCCGGCGTCGCGCAACTGGTGCAGCACCTTGAGCAACAACTCGATGTCGGCGAAATGCAGCCCGGTGGTCGGCTCGTCCAGGATGTACAGCGTGCGCCCGGTGTCGCGCTTGCTCAGCTCCAGGGCCAGCTTGACGCGCTGCGCCTCGCCGCCCGACAGGGTGGTCGCGCTCTGGCCTAGCGTGATGTAGCCCAGGCCCACGTCGAGCAGCGTCTGCAGCTTACGCGCGATGCTGGGGACTGCGGCGAAGAAGTTGAATGCATCCTCGACCGTCATGCCCAGCACCGCCGTAATGTGCTTACCCTTGTAGAGGATCTCGAGCGTCTCGCGGTTGTAGCGCGCGCCATGGCAGACATCGCAGGGTACGTACACGTCGGGCAGGAAATGCATCTCGACCTTGAGCACACCGTCGCCCTGGCAGGCCTCGCAGCGCCCGCCGGCCACGTTGAACGAAAACCGCCCCGGCCCGTAACCGCGCTCGCGCGCCGCCGGCACTTCGGCAAACAGCTCGCGGATCGGCGTGAACAGCCCGGTGTAGGTCGCTGGGTTGCTGCGCGGCGTGCGGCCGATCGGGCTCTGATCGACGTTGATGACCTTGTCCAGCGCCTCCAAGCCCTCGATTGCGTCATGCGGCGCCGGCTCGGCGTGGCTTGAGTAGAGCTTCTTGGCCACTGCCGTGTACAGGGTGTCGTTGACCAGCGTGCTCTTGCCCGAACCCGACACGCCCGTGACGCAGGTGAACAGGCCGACCGGGATCTCAACGCGGATGCCCCGCAGGTTGTTGCCGCGTGCGTTGACGATGACCAGGCGCTGTGGATCGGTGATGCCCTGCTGCGTGATGCGCTTGAACGGCACTGCGATGCGCAACACGCCGCCGAGGTAGCGTCCGGTCAGCGATTCGGCGTTGGCCGCCACCTCGTCGGGCGTGCCCTGCGCGATCACGCGACCACCGTGCACGCCGGCGCCCAGGCCCATGTCGACCACATGGTCGGCACTGCGGATCATGTCTTCGTCGTGCTCCACGACCAGCACGCTGTTGCCGAGATCACGCAGGCGGCGCAGGGTCGCAATCAGGCGCTCGTTATCGCGCTGGTGCAGGCCGATGCTGGGCTCGTCGAGCACGTACATGACGCCCGTCAGGCCCGAGCCGATCTGCGACGCCAGCCGAATGCGCTGGGCTTCGCCGCCCGACAATGTGTCGGCGTTGCGATCCAGGCTGAGGTAGTTCAGACCCACATCGTTGAGGAACTTCAGCCGTGATCGGATTTCGCGCATCACTTTTTCCGCGATGTCGGCCTTGTTGCCGACCAGCTGCAAGGACTCGAAGTAGGCCAGACACTCGGCCAGCGTGGCATGTTCGACCTCGTAGATCGGCAAACCACGCACTGCCGCGTCGTCGCCCTGCAGGAACACATGGCGCGCTTCGCGCTTCAAGCGTGTGCCGCGGCAGTCGGGGCAGGGCTTGGCGGCCTGGTAGCGCGCCAGGTCTTCACGCACCGCGGCCGAATCGGTTTCGCGCCAGCGCCGCTCGAAGGTCGGAATCACGCCCTCGAAGGGGTGAAAGCGTTTGACCGATCGCTTGCGCCCGGCAGCCCCGTCAGCCTGGTAGACGAAAGCGATTTCGGTCGTGCCCGAGCCGTGCAGCAGCACCTGTTGGTGCTCACTGGCAAGCTGATCGAAGGGCGTCTCGAGATCAAAGCCATAGTGCTTGGCCACACTCTCCAGCAAACCATGCGTGTAGGCGTTGCGGCGGTCCCAGCCCTTGACGGCGCCGCTGGCCAGCGACAACGTTGGGAAGGCCACCACCCGCTCGGGGTCGAAAGCCGTCACGTGGCCCAGGCCGTCGCAGCTCGGGCAGGCGCCAACCGGCGAGTTGAACGAGAACAGCCTGGGTTCGAGTTCAGGCAGCGAGTAACTGCAGACCGGACAGCCAAACTTGCTGGAGAACAAATGTTCGCGACCGCTGTCGAGTTCGAGCGCCAACGCGCGGCCATCGGCAATGCGCAGTGCGGCCTCGAAGCTTTCGGACAGCCGCTGCTGTTGGCCTTGGCGGGTCTTGACGCGGTCGATCACGACATCGATATCGTGCTTCTCGGCCTTTTTTAGCTTGGGCAACTCGGCGGCTTCGAGCACTGCGCCGTCAACGCGAAAGCGCACATAGCCTTGCGCCTGCATGTCGGCGAACAGATCGGCGAACTCGCCCTTGCGGTCGCGCACAACCGGCGCCAGGATCGCCAATCGCGTCTCCTCGGGCAGCGCCAGCACGGCATCGACCATCTGGGCCACGCTTTGCGCCTGCAGCGCCACATCATGGTCGGGGCAGAAAGGTGTGCCGGCGCGGGCGTACAGCAGGCGCAGGTAGTCGTGGATCTCGGTGATCGTGCCGACGGTCGAGCGCGGGTTGTGCGAAGTGGCCTTCTGCTCGATGCTGATCGCAGGTGACAGGCCTTCGATGACATCGACGTCGGGCTTTTCCATCAGCTGCAGGAACTGCCGCGCGTAGGCGCTCAGGCTTTCGACATAGCGGCGCTGGCCTTCGGCATACAGCGTGTCAAACGCCAGGCTCGACTTGCCCGACCCCGACAGCCCGGTGATCACCACCAGCGCATCGCGCGGGATGTCCAGGTCGATGTTCTTCAGGTTGTGCGTGCGTGCGCCGCGGATGCGGAGCTGGGTGCGGTCAGGTGGCATGTCGATTCACAGGGCGAATCGAGCATTATCGACAGTGCCGCCGTCCGCCCGCAATGGACGCCTCAGGCCAGCGCCGGGCCGCTTCCAAGCCTGTCCTGAGCCCTGTATTCCCGATCATCCTGAGCTTGTGTTTCCGGTCATCCTGAGCTTGTCGAAGGAAGGAAGGGCGGCCAGAGCTCCCCCTGGGGGACGCGAGCGCAGCGAGTTAGGGGTCGTCAATTCACCAGCGCGCCAATGCCGCCTGCCATTCGCGCAGGGTTTCAGCCGCGATCGGCGCGCGCCAGGCCACGCCGTTGGCATCTCGCCAGACCACTGCCAGCGGCTCGAAGGCGAGGCTGCCACGCAACGCGCCATCGATCAACAACGCCAGCGTCGGGCCCTCGGCGCCACTCGATGATCCGGTGGCCGCCAGTTGCCAACGCCCCTGGGTCGCGCGGGCCAGCGCCGACCACCAGTCGCGTTGCGCAGCGTCGTGCGCGGCAAGCCGCTGCGCGCCGATTCGCCAGCGCACCCGCGCGGCATCGACATTCATCGCGGCGTTGATCTCGGCCGCGGCGGGCACCAGCGGCGCCGCCGACGCCAACGCCGCAGCGCCCAACGCCGTGGTGGCCATTTCGCTTCGCGCTCGCGCGGCTGCAGGCGCTGGCGCGGGGGCGCCCGCAGTCGCGGGATCGGCAAGTGATTTGGCGCGCGCGTCACGCTGCAGTGACGCGCTGCGTGGCATCGCTTCTGCGGGCGCGGGCGCAGGTCCCGGAGCCAGCACGACGCTAGGCGGCGCCGGTGGCACGTCCGCCGGCGGCGATGCGACCGCCGTAGCTGCGTCCCGGCGGGCCTCGGTTTCCTGCAGCGCCTGTTGACGCACCGGCGCGGCTGCGGTGGACGTCGGTGCCGTCGCCTCGGCCGCATTGGCAAGCGGTCTCTCGTTTGCACTCGGTCGCGGCCGCGCGGAAGTCGCTCGCTGCCCGGATGCCACGGCCTCGCGCGCGGGCGCACCCGGCTGCACCGCCTTCGGCAGCGGCGCTTCTGCCATGGCGCCGCTGGCCACGCTCGCATCGGCGTTCGGCGTGGCCGCCGGCGTCGGCCGCAGGCCAGGCGTGGCATCGGGCAGGTTCTGCGCACCCCACATCACACCGATCAGCGTGGCCATCGCCAGCGTGCCAAAGGCCGCCATCGGCGCGGGTTGCCACAGCCGGTGCAATGCCGCGCGCAGGCCGTCATGCCACGTCGGACGGCCCATCGGCGACGATCCCACGGCCTGATTCGCCTGGCCGAGGATGGCGGCCGTCACCTGCGCGGGTGGCCGCACGTCGCGATCAGGCGCATGGCGCAGCGCGGCCAACAGGTGCGCGTCTCGCGCGTCATCCAGGTCTGGCTCGTGGCTCATCAGGCAACCTCCATGCTTCGCACTGCGGTATTCGCCCCTTCGACCAGGCTCAGGACAGGCTTGGGAGCGGCCCGGCGTCTCATGTCTCTTGCCCCTGTGGCAGGTAGGCGCCCATGCAGGTGCGCAGCTTGCTCATCGCGTAGCGCAGCCGGCTCTTGGCAGTCTCAAACCCGACTTCGAGCGCGCGCGCCAGCTCGTCGAGCGCCAGGCCGTCTTCGTGGTGCAGCAGGAAGGCGCTGCGCTGGACCGCGGGCAGCGCGTCCAGGCAGTCGAGCAGGCGCTGGCCAGCGGCGCGCCAGAAGGCGCGATCCTCGACCGAGCCTACAGGCGCAGGATCCGTCGCCGCCGGCCAGGCCTGCCATGCAGGCGCATCGCCCGCCGGCTGCCAGGGCTCGCGCGCATCGTGGTCGTCAGCCGCCGCATCCAAGGAGACCTCGCGCCCACTCTTGCGCAACTGGTCGATCGCACGGTGGTGCGCCAGCGTGAACAGCCAGGTGCGGAACGTCGCGCCCTGCGGTGACCAGCGCGCGCGCGCGTTGACCACCCGCAGCCAGGTGTCCTGGAACACCTCATCGGCCTGCGTGCCGGCCTCGCGTCCGAGCACGCGGCGCACGAAGCGGTACAGCGCGGCATGGTGGCGCGCGTACAGCTGCTCGAAAGCGCTCGCGTCGCCCAACGCGAAGGCGCGCATCAGGGCGTCGTCGTCGAGGTCGGCGTCACGGTTGTCGGTCATCGGCAGGAGTGATTGTCGGCGTCGCAAGGCCTTGTACGGTTCAGCGCAGCCGATGGGGTTGGGCCCTGCGGCCGCGCCGCGGGCGCTGACCCCTTTCGCCCCCGCCGTTGCGGTTGCGTTGCGGCGGGTTCATCATCCTGGCATGACCCGCCCGCGCGCACCGATGGTGATTGCCACTGCCACGCTCGTGGCTGGCTGCTACGGTGGTCTGACGATCGGTTTCGGCCCAGGCGACGATGCGCCGAGCGTCAGCCTGGCCGCGTCGCCGGCCAGCGCCGCACCGGGCGAGCGCATCGGCCTGGTGGCCGCGGCCAGCGACGACTACCGGGTCGTCGACGTGGCCTTCTTCCGCATCGACATCGGCGGCAACACGCTGCTGGGCCGCGACACCAGCGCGCCCTACGCGCTCGAAACCGTGCTGCCCGCCGGCGCGAGCGGCCAGGTGCGGTACTTCGCCCAGGCGGTCGACGACGCGGGACAGGTGGGCGAGAGCCAGGTGGTGGCGGTGGCGGTGCGCTGAGGCGCTGCTGCCCTGGCAACTATCGCGGCTCGTTGCGCGCGGGCAGATTGACCACCTTGGCGTCGGTGGCGTCGTAATTTTCGGCGCGCACCGCAGACGGCAGATCGACGCTGCGCAACATCGCCGGAGCGACATTCCAATGCCCACCATCTTCGGTGATCACGGTCACCGTCTTGCGGTTGTAGCGGGTCACGATGCCCGCCAGCACGCCCTGCCCCGGCGGCTCGAAGCGCACGCGCTGGCCGACCGAGAACTTCATCATCTGCTGGTGCGAACGCAGCGTCTGCACCATGCGCAGGCGTTCGACGATGCGGCGGTTGAGGTCGATCAGCTCGGGCTCGCTGAGGCGGTCGATGTCGATGCGGGTGTCGTGGGGCATGAGCGCGGCATGAAGATGAATGGGGCGCGGAGGAGGAACCCTCCATCCTATCGCTGACGTCTGGACGTCTATACTTTTCGCATCACTTCGAGAGGCCCCATGCGCAGACGCCCAGGCGAGGTACGAGACGCCATCATTCAAGTTCTCGAGGAACGGCCTGCCGGCGGTTCGGTGAGCGAGATCGCTACCGGCGTCTCGGAGCTGATTGGAGACGTTCCGCCGTCGTCGAT
>JANMSS010000377.1:0-4626 GCA_031389585.1 Burkholderiales bacterium
AGCGACTTCATGCGCACGACCGCGTCGGCGCGCAGGCCGAAGACGAACATGTTCTCCTCGCCCATCGCCTGCGCCATCTCGATATTGGCGCCGTCCCAGGTGCCGATCGTGATCGCACCGTTCAAGGCGAACTTCATGTTGCCGGTGCCCGAGGCCTCGGTGCCGGCGGTGGAGATCTGCTCGCTCAGGTCGGCCGCCGGCAGGATCGCCTCGGCCATCGAGACGCTGTAGTTGGGCAGGAACACGACCTTGAGCCGATCGGCAACCAGCGGGTCGCTGTTGACGACTCGCGCCACGTCGTGAATCAGTCGCACGATCGTCTTGGCGGTCTGGTAGGCCGACGCCGCCTTGCCGGCGAAGATCACGGTGCGCGGCAGCCACGCGAGTTCGGGCTGCGCAACGATGGCCTGGTAGCGCGCCACCACATGCAGCAGATTCAGCAACTGGCGCTTGTACTCGTGGATGCGCTTGATGTGCACATCGAACAGGCTGGCCGGGTCGATCACCAGGCCGCGGTCGCGTCGCACCAGTGCGGCCAGGCGCACCTTGTTTTCTCGCTTGCTGTTGAGAAACGCGACGCCCAGCGACTTCTTGCTCGCGTGATGTGCGAGTGCCGCCAGGCCGACCGCATCGCTGCGCCACTCGCGGCCGATCTGCGTGTCGATCAATCTCGAGAGTCCCGGGTTGGCCTGAATCAGCCAACGCCGCGGGGTCACGCCATTGGTGACGTTGGTGAACCGGTCGGGATACAGCGCCGCGAAGTCGGCGAAGATGGTTTGAACCATCAACTCGGAATGCAGTGCCGAGACGCCGTTGACCCGGTGCGAGGCGACGATCGACAGCGCGGCCATGCGCACACGGCGCTGGCCATGATCCGCGCCCTCGTCGATCAGCGACATGCGTCGCAGGCGGTCATCGTCGCCCGGAAAGCGCGCGCGCACCTCCTCGAGGAAGCGTTGGTTGATCTCGAAGATGATGTCCAGATGGCGCGGCAGCAAGGCCTCGAACAGCGGCACAGCCCAGGTTTCCAGCGCCTCGGGCATCAGGGTGTGGTTGGTGTAGCTCACCGCCTGGCGCGTCACGGCCCAGGCCTCGTCCCACTCGAGCCCATGCTCGTCGATCATCAGGCGCATCAACTCGGCCGGCACCAACGCCGGGTGGGTGTCGTTCAGGTGCACGCTGTTCTGGCGACCGAACTTGTGCAGGGCGCGGCCCTCACGCAGGTGCCGCGCCAGCATGTCCTGCAGCGACGCGCTGACCAGCAGGAACTCCTGCTTCAGCCGCATCTCTCGGCCGGCCGCGGTGCTGTCATCGGGATACAGCACCCAGTTGAGCATGTCCGCGGCCAGCCGCTCGCGGCCCGAGGCCAGATGCTCGCCGCGGCAGAAGGCGGCGAAGTCGATCGGGTGTTCGGAGCTGGCGTGCCATTGGCGCAGGGTGGATACGCGCTCGGTGCCATGGCCGGGCACGATGAAGTCGTAGGCCGTGGCCACGATGCGCTCACTCGGCACCCAGCAGTTCTCGCCGCCCTGGCACTCGACGCGACCACCGAAGCTGACGAAGTAATGCAACTCGGGTCGGTGGATCTCCCAGGGGTTGCCGCGCTTCAACCAATCGTCGGGCGTCTCGACCTGGCGGCCACCGGCGATCTGCTGCGCAAACATGCCGTACTGGTAGCGCACGCCGTAGCCGAACGACGGCAAGCCCAGGGTCGCAAAGGAGTCGAGGAAACAGGCGGCCAGACGCCCCAGGCCGCCATTGCCGAGCGCCGCATCGGCCTCGCGTTCGAGCACGTCGGGCAGGGCCTGGCCGGCCGCCTCGGTCGCGGCGCGCAACTCGTCGTCCAGCCCCAGCGCGGCCACGGCGTTGCTCAGCGCGCGGCCCATCAGGAACTCCATCGACAGGTAGTGCACGCGGCGCGCGGTGGTGTTGACGCGGTCTTCGGCCTGCGTGCGGATCCAGCGCTCGGCCAGCAGTTCGCGGCTGGCGTGCGCCGCAGCCCACAGACAGGCTTCGGCCGACGGGCCATCGCTGCGCTGTGCGAGTTCGCGCTTGTAGGTGGCGCGGAAGGCTCGCGCCAGATCCGCCGGATTGCCGGCGGCAGGACGCTCGCGCGGCGCCGTAGCGGCAGACTTCGTCGGGACGCGGGGTGGCGGGTTCATGACTCGGTAATCGATCGTGGGGCAGCAGCCTGGTCAACGACGGTGGCGAACGCAGGCCCGGCCGCGATTCTGCCCTGATCTGTGAAGCGACCCCTGCCCCCCTGAATGCAGGTAAGACCAATGAGGGTTGCCGCTAGGTGAATCGCTGGACCACTCGCGCAGAATCACCGCGAGCAGCCGCATCGCGCTGCGCCCAACGCACACCCGGAGGAATTCCATGAACTTTGCACCCTGCCTGCGCGCGACCACACTCGCGTCTGCCGCGCTGGTCGCGTTGGCCATTGCGCCGTCCTCGGCCCTGGCCACGCAGCCTCAAGATCTTGCATACGACCATGTGAACGGCCACTTCGGGGCCCACAACGTCAAGCCTCGCTTCATCGCCGGGGCGATCAGCGCGCGCCAGTACGCCGCCGGCGCCTGCTCGGTGGCAGGCACCTGGTGCGGAGAGGCGGGCGACGACTTGCTGACCGGCGGCCTGGGCAGGACCGGGCTGGCGCGTCCGGCGCCGGCCTACGCCAACGCGCTGGCGCCGACGCCCATCGAATTGCGGCGCAATGCAATCCACACCAACTACCGCGCCGTGCTCGACATCCTGGCCGCCGGCGGCTACGGCAGCCTGTACGGCCCGAACGTCAGCAATCAGGGTGTGATCAGTGCGAGCGAAGGCAAGATCCCCGGCTGGGAGTACATCGCCTACGCCGACGACGGCAGCGGCCGCAAGAACGTGACCCTGATGGTCCAGGTGCCCGACAGCTTCGACAAGAGCAAGCCCTGCATCGTGACGGCCCCCTCGTCGGGCTCGCGCGGCATCTATGGCGCGATCGGCGCATCCGGCGAATGGGGCCTGAAGCAGGGCTGCGCGGTGGCCTATACCGACAAGGGCACCGGCAACGGCCTGCACGATCTGATGACCGACAGCGTCGGACTGATCGACGGCACGCGCACCGGCGCGGCGGTTGCCGCAGGCACGTCGATCTTTGCCGCGGCAGTGTCCGACGCCGAGCGGGCGGCCTTCAATGGGGCCACGCCGAACCGCGTCGCCTACAAGCATGCGCACTCGCAGCAGAACCCCGAGGCCGACTGGGGCCGCAACACACTGCAGGCCGTGCGACTTGCGTTCTACGTGCTCAACGAACGCTACGGCGACAAGGACGCCAAAGGCAAGACACGGGTGACGATCGACCGCAAGAAGACCCTGGTCATCGCCTCGGGCATATCCAATGGCGGGGCTGCTGCGTTGCAAGCTGCCGAGCAGGACCATGGCGGCCTGATCGACGGCGTGGCCGTGACCGAGCCCAATGCGCAGCCGCGCAATACGCGCCACCTGCGCATCGTGCAAGGCACGACCGAGCAGCCGACGATCGGCAAGCCGCTGCTCGACTACTTCACCTACGCCAACCTTTACCAGCCCTGCGCGACCGCCACGATGGCGCCGGCCGACAGCGCTGGCTTCGCCTTCGTGCCCGCCGTCGTGACTTTGGGGGGCATCACACGCTGCGCCAGCCTGGCCGCCAAGGGCCTGGTCAACGGCGCCACATTGGCCGAGCAGTCGGCCGATGCGCGGGCGCGCCTGCGCGCCTACGGCTGGCTGGCCGACAGCGACGCGCTGCAACTGTCGCATTACGCCTTTGCGACGCCGGCCATCGCGGTCACGTACAGCAACGCCCATGCGCGGGCCAGCGTGCTCGACAACCTGTGCGGCTTCAGCTTTGCCGGCACCAGCGCCGCGGGCGACCCGGTGGCGCAAGTGCCGGCCGTGCAACTCGGCACCTTCGCGACGGGCAACGGCGTGCCGCCAACCAGCGGTGTCAACCTGGTCTACAACGACGCCGCCAACGCCGTTCCTCTTGGTGCCGGCAAGCGCGACCTGTTTGCCGCCTCGCCGTCAAACGGCCAGCTCGATCTGGCGCTGGACGGCGCGATCTGCCAGCGCAATCTGGTGGTGGGCTCGAACATCGTCGGCGGCGGCGCGCTCGACGCCACACAGGCGGCCCACTCGACGGCGCTCCAGCGCGGCATCCGCGAGGTGCAACTCGACGCCCGCCTGCGCGGCAAACCCACGCTGATCGTGCATGGCCGCTCCGACACGCTGGTGCCGGTGAATCACTCGTCGCGGGCCTATTACGGCGCACTGCAGCGTGGCGAGGGCCATCACCACGGTCAGGGCCAGGCCAGCTACGTCGAGGTCACGAATGCGCAGCACTTCGATGCCTTCATGGGCTTCCCAGGCTATCCGGATCGCTATGTGCCGCTGCACTACTACCTGGTCCAGTCACTTAATGCGATGTACGCGCACCTGAGCAGCGGTACACCGCTGCCGCCTAGCCAGGTCGTGCGCACAGTGCCGCGCGGCGCCGGTGCGCCGGCGATCACGCCGCTCAACGTGCCGGCGATGGCGCAGACCCCGGCCGACGCCGACCGCATCGTCTTCACCAAGGGCACGCTGTACATCCCGGATTGATGG
>JANMSS010000069.1:0-10651 GCA_031389585.1 Burkholderiales bacterium
TGATTCCGGCTTGTCCGAGCGGCCGAAGCCCCTTCGGTCATAGGCCACCACGCGATAGCCGGCGGCGTGAAGCACCGACACCTGCGGCTCCCATGCCTGGGCAGACAGCGGCCAGCCATGGATCAGCACCACCGGTCGGCCGCCGCCACCACTGTCGTCGATGTGCAGGCGCACGGTGTCCGAGGGCGCTGTGTCGGCGCTGCTCGAATCCTCCGGGTTCACCATGGTGCCAGCGGCGGCGCCACCGAGTGCGCCGGCAACGGCTCCCAGCGTGGCACCTACCACCACACCCACCGGGCCGGCCACCACGACGCCGATGGTGGCGCCCGTGGCCGCACCGGCCATCACGCCGCCACCCATCAGCACCGACTTGGCCTCGCGCTCGGCCTCCTCGGGTTCCAGCGGAATCTGTGCCGCGGGATTCGGGTCCTGCGACGGAATGCCGTGGCCGGGGCGGGCCTGCGCGGCAAGGTCTTCGTCGGCAGGTGCGGTGTTCGACGGCGGGGTGGCGGATGGGTTCATGTGCCTCTCCTTAGGAAGTCGACGATGAAACGAACACGAGGCTCGAGCAGCAAACTCTTATACGGCCAGTACCTCACCGGTTGCGCCATCATGCAGGCCGAGAGGCTGTAGGACACCGTCCAGCGACGTGCCCTGCTGGCTGGCGATGAGGATGTCTGCCGATGCGTGATCAAGAGCCACCGATCGGTCGCGTCGATCTGGGTGTTCGAGGACTGGACCAGGGCCGCCACATGACGGGCGCCACCGGTGGGATATCGCGCTGGCCTACCCGGAAGCGGGCGGTCGCGACCGCCAGGTCGTGGCCGGCCATCGACATCCACAATCGGCTGTCCCCGACTCGAGCCATCGCAGCCGACCCCCCATACTTTGCGCGACGCATGTTCAGCCTGACTCGCCTCACCCTCCGCCGTGCCAGGCAGGAACGCTTGCCCCAGGCGGCGGGCAGCCTGACGTTCACGACCCTGCTGTCCATCGTGCCGTTTCTCGCGGTGAGCTTCGCGCTGTTCACGCAGTTTCCGATGTTCAGCCGCTTCGAGGCCGCGCTCGAAGAGCATCTGTTGAAGGGTCTGCTTCCGGCAGATATCGCGCGCACGGTCCTGAAGCACCTGCATCAGTTCGCTGCCAACGCGAGCGGCCTGACCTGGGTCGGCGCGTTGTTCCTGCTGGTGACCGCGATTGCACTGCTGCTGACGGTCGAGAACGCCTTCAACCGAATCTGGAACGTGAAGCGAGATCGCCCGTTCCTCAAGCGAGTGGGGCTGTATCTGTTGGTGCTCGCCGTGGGACCGCCGGTCCTCGGGGTGAGTCTGTGGGCAACCTCGTATTTGCTGGGGGCGTCGATGGGTTGGATCGGACCCCTGCCGCCTTCGGCCACGTTCGTCTTGAATCTGGGCCCGATGGCGCTGAGTTGGGTGGGCCTGGCGTGCCTGTTCTACTTCGTTCCGAACACCAAGGTGCGGCGGCGCGATGCGATCGCAGGCGGCTTGATCGCCAGCATTGCACTCGAGTTGGGCAAGCGCGGCTTCGCCACCTACCTGATCAAGGTCCCGACCTACAAGGCCGTGTACGGAGCCTTCGCAGTGTTCCCGGTGTTCTTGCTGTGGGTGTACTTCTCATGGCTGGTGACGCTGGCTGCTGCGCTCATCGCCGCCAACTTGGGCCGCGGCGCCGCATCGAGGTCTCCTGCGCGGCGTTAAGCCGTCACCCATGACGGGCGATGCCCGTCGCATGCAACGGCCGCGCGGTGGCCGGGTCTGGCAGTCATCCGCAGCGCTGCAGCAAGTCCTTGATTCGACTGGCTTCTCTGAAGCGCAGCGGTCTGGCACGGTCGATGCAATGAGCCTGGGGCGCGCGGATCCTTCGATCCCCGGCAAGCACCCAGGAGATCGTCATGTCACAGACTCTGTTATCGAATGCTGCAGCGACGTTGCTGGTCGCTGCATCCTTGATCTCTGTTGCAACGCCAGCCGCTGCGCAGGCGAGCATCGGCGCCGAGCTGCGCATGGCCGAGCTCGAAAAGGCCTACTGGGCCTGCGACCACGCGGCGACGGTGGGCCGCATCGACAGCGGCACCGCGATCACCTGCGGCAGCCTCACCGAGACCTTGAAACAACGCAAGTTCAACAGCGACTTCAACGCGATGCTGGCCTGGTGGCGCGAGCACAAGGAGGCCGAGCACCTGGCGCTCGAAGCGGCGCACAGCCATGCGCTGGCCCGCGCGGCGGTCGAACGGCGGTAAGAGGCCCGGTCGCGCGGCGTCAGCGCCCGTTGGCCTGGCGCCAGGCCGCGAAATCGACGCGGCTCTGCTCATCCGTCGGCGGGTAGAGGCCGAAGATCGAGCGGCCTTCCATCACCTTGGCCTGCACGAAGTCCTCGAAGGCGGTCATCTCGACCGCCTCGGCTGCCACCTCGTCAGCCAGATGCGCGGGGATCACGACCACACCTTCGGCATCGCCGACAACCACGTCGCCGGGGAACACCGGTGCGTCGCCGCAGCCGATGGGCACGTTGATGTCGATCGCCTGGTGCAGCGTCAGATTGGTTGGCGCGGCGGGGCGCTGGTGGTAGGCGGGGAACGGCAGCTTGGCAATCTCGGGCGAGTCGCGAAAGCCGCCGTCGGTGACGACGCCGGCCACGCCGCGCTTCATCAGGCGCGAGACCAGGATGCCGCCGGCCGACGCGGCGCGGGCGTCCTTGCGGCTGTCGATCACGAGCACCGCGCCGCTCGGGCACTCCTCGACCGCCTTGCGCTGCGGGTGCTCGCGGTTCTTGAACACCTCGATCGTGTTCAGGTCTTCGCGCGCCGGCATGGTGCGCAGCGTGTAGGCCTCGCCGACCATGTTCGGCAGCGTGGCGTTGAGCGGGTGCACGTCCTGGATGAACTGGCGCGACAGGCCGCGCTTGAACAGCGCGGTGCACAGCGTGGCGGTGCTCACGCCCATCAATTGTTGTCGGGTACTCGGTTTCATCCAATTGCCTTCAAGTTAACGATGTCAGCCATGCCATGCCGCGCGTCTCAGGCATTGCCTTCGAGCTGCGCCCCGGCGCGCTGGATCACGCCGGCCCAGCGCTTGCCTTCGCGGGCCAGGAACTCGGTGGTCTCCTGCGGTGTCGAGGTCATCACCTCGGCGCCGGCTGCGGCCAGCCGGGAGCGGATATCGGGGCTGCGGATGACCTGGATCAGCGCGGTAGCCAGGCGTTCGGCCGTCGCCTTGGGCATCGTCGACGGGATCGCGATGCCCTGGTAGGTGCCCGACTCGAAGTCCTTCACGCCCTGCTCGGCGATCGTCGGTGCCGTGGACAACAGAGCCATGCGCGTGCGCTTGGAAATGCCGATCAGCTTGAGCCGCCCGCCCTGCACCAGCGGCAGCGTGGCCAGCATGCCGTTGAGCACGATCTGGGTATTGCCTGCGGCCACGTCGGCGATCGACTGCGCCCCGCCGCGGAAGGGCACATGCTGCCACTTCAGGCCGGTGGCCATCGCGATCTCGACAATGCCCAGGTGGTTGGCCGAACCGATGCCCGATGAGGCGGCGTTGATCGGCTTGGTCTTCGAGTAGGCCACCATTTCCGCCACGGTGCTGAACGGCAGGCTGGGCGTGGCCGCGAGAATGTGCGGCGAGTAGGCCAGCAACGTCGCACCACGCAGCTGCTCGGGTTTGTAGGGCAGGGCCTTGTCCATCACCGCATTGATGGCCAGCGCACTCATGTCCGACAACAGCATGGTGTGGTTGTCGGTAGAGCTGGCCACGGCGGCCGCGCCGATGGCGCCGTTGGCGCCGGTCTTGTTCTCGACCACCACGTTGGCGCCGAGCAGGTCGCCCAACGGCTTGCTGATCAGGCGCGCGATCACGTCGGAGGTGCCGCCGGGCGGAAAGGGCACGATGATCTTCAGCGCCTGCTCGGGCCATGCGGCCCAGGCTGGCACGCCCAGGCTCGCGGTGGCGAGCGCCGCGGTGGATTGAAGGAAGCGGCGGCGTTGCGTCATGTCATGTCTCCGGGGTGTTCAGTAGATGGCCGGCTCGGGCACGGGCGCGCCAAAACTGGTTTCAAGGAAATCGAAATCGCAGCCCTCGTGGGCCTGCAGCACGCCGCGCTTGACATCGTCGACGCGCTGCTTGAAGTGCGAGTGGCACTGGTTGATGTCGCTCCAGGTGTTGACGATGGCGACGACGGGCTTGCCGGCCCAGTCGTCGGGCCTGTAGCCCACCTGCATGAATCGCGAGCGGTGTCCGAACGAGCGAAAGTCGTCGGGCGCAAACCAGCGTGCGCTGCGCAGATCGGAGGCGGTCTCGAGGCTCATGGGGTGGCTTTGGGCGCAAGTGTGACCCATGCCCAGGGTAGTCGATGCCGCAGCGGGCTGCGCTGCGCCAGGCGCGCTGTACGGCCGCCGCATGCACGCGCAGAATCGAGCGATGGGCCTGCACAGCCACGTGGCGCGGCGATTCCGCTGGTGGGGCGGCGCATTGCTGCTGGCCGTCGCCGGCCTGCTGCTGGCCCGCTGCGGCGAGGCCCCGCGCCCTGACCTGAAGCGCCTGTACCGCATCGGCACGAGTGACGCCGGCAGCACACCGGTGATCCTGATTCCGGGCGTGTTCGGCTCACGCCTGCGCGAGCGCGACGGCGGTGCCGAGGTCTGGCCCGGGCCCTGGTGGCGCGTCCTGTTCTCGACCTACCCCGATCTGGCTGTCGACTTCGATGCACAGACCGGCACCCCGCGGCCTTCCACGCTCGAGGCCTTTGGCATTGCCGAGCAGGCCTTCGGCCAGGATTTCTACCGTCCGATCATCGAGACCCTGACCCGCGCGGGTGGCTATGTGCGCACCGCGGTGGGCACGCCGGTGAACAAGGGGGTGCGCCGGCTGTATGTCTTTGCCTACGACTGGCGCCAGGACAACGTGCAGAGCGCGATCGAGCTGCACGCCCTGATCGAAGCCATCCGGCGCGACCATGGCGACCCCGCCCTGCGCGTGGACCTGGTGGCGCACAGCATGGGCGGGCTGATCGCGCGCTACTACCTGCGTTTTGGCACCCGCGACGCGCTCGACGGCGAGGCGCAGCAGGTTTCGATGGCCGGCGCCGCGCAGGTCAGGAAGCTGGTCCTGCTGGGTACACCCAACCTCGGCTCGGTCAGCTCGCTGCACGCCTTCCTCAATGGTGAGCGCATCGGCCTGCGCCGCATCGCGCCGCGCACCCTGGCCACGATGCCCAGCGGCTACCAGCTCTTCCCGCACCCGCTGGCCAGTTGGCTGATCGGTATCGACGGCCAGGCGCTGCCCGACGACTTGTTCAGCGCCGAGACCTGGCAGCGCCATGGCTGGTCGATCTACGCACCCGACGGCCACGCTGATCCCGCCGGCGACGCCGCCCTGCAGCGCTACTTCGTGCAGCGGCTCGAACGCGCGCGGCGCTTCGCCTGGATGCTCTCGGTGGCCGAACCGGTGTCGCCGATCCGTCTGGTGCTGTTTGGCGGCGACTGCCACCTGACCCCGGCCCGGCTGCTGCTGGAGCGGGCCAAGGGGCGCGATGCGGTGCGCCTGGCGCCTAAAGACATCACCGCGCCGCGCGCCGGCGTGGCCTACGACGAACTGATGCTCGAGCCCGGCGACGGCCGTGTCACCAAGCCCTCGCTGCTGGCCCGCGAAACGCTCGACCCGAGCGCACCCCAACATGAGGACAGCTTCCTGCCGGTGGCCTATCCGTTCTTCCTGTGCGAGCACCACAATGCGCTGACCTCCAACATCAACTTCCAGGACAACCTGCTCAACGTGCTGCTGTCGCGGCAGTTGCCGTGGGAGAGCACGCCGACCGGCAGCAATCGCTGACACCCCGACCCCCATGCGCAAAGGCTCAGGCAGCCGCCACCACCACCACCACGTGTACGTCGTCGAGCTGTCCGACCGGGTCTGGAACGAAGCTGGGTTTCGCAGGGCCAACCCCGACTACCGGCTCGGCAAACCCTTCGTCTACGTCGGCATGACCGGCATGGACCCCGACCTTCGCTTTGACCGCCACAAGGCCGGCATCCAATCCAACCGCTACGTCTTCGAACACGGCCTGCGCCTGCTGCCCGCGCTGTACGAGGTCTACAACCCGATGCCCTACGAGGCCGCGCGGGAGATGGAAGTCGAGCTGGCGATCGGGTTGCGCGAGGCGGGGTATGGGGTGTGGCAGGCCTGAGCAGTCACTGGATAACGGCCGCTTTGAGGTGCCATTTCCATGGCTTGCAGCCGGCGTGGACTTGACAATCGGCAGGGGCGATCCCTGTGTCTGGCCGCTGTGCGCAGGTTTACCGATTACCGCCAGTCAATCGGCCGCGGCAGCCCCCCGATGGTGCTGAGCTGCCATAGAGTGACGCGTCGAGCCGGCCCCGCAGGCGGGGACATCGGCATCGGCATTTGAGTGGAAGATCCCCGGGGGCATCATGAATAGCAGCAAGAGCGTGGTACGAATGGCTTTGGCGGCGATGGTCGCGTTGTGCGGCATCGTCGGCGCGACTCAGGCAAATGCGCAGCAGTACCTGCGCATCGGCACCGGTGGCACGGGAGGCACTTACTTTCCCGTCGGCACCTTGATGGCAAGCATCGTGGCGCAACCGGGAAAGATCCTGGCCACGGCGCAGGCCAGCAACGGGTCGCTGGGCAACGTGATTGCGGTCCACAGCGGTGCGCTCGAGTCAGGCTTCAGCCAGGCCGATATCGCCACCTGGGCAAAAAACGGCACCGGGATTTTCGAGGGTCGCGACAGCCTGCCCGGCCTGCGCCTGATTGCCAACCTGTATCCGGAGAGCATGCACGTGGTCGTGCGCAAGGACTCGGGCATCAAGAGCGTGGCTGACCTGAAGGGCAAGCGAGTCGCGCTGGATGAGCCCGGATCCGGCACGCTGGTCGGCGCCCGCCAGGTCCTTGCGGAGTACGGGCTGAAGGAAGCCGACATCCGGCCCGAGTACATCAAGCCCAATCAGGCTGGCAACAAGCTGATGGCCGGGTCGCTGGACGCCTTCTTCTTCTTCGGCGGCACGCCGGCCGCGGCGATTGCCGACCTGGCGGCCACCGGCCCGGGTATTGCGTTGCTCCCGATCGATGGGCGCCCCGCCGAGCGCCTGCGTGCAAACGATCCGTTCTTTCACATCGACACGATCCCGGCAGAGACCTACAAGGGCGTTGCCGCCGTGCCGACCGTGGCTGTCGGTGCGCAGTGGGTGACCAGCGAAAAGGTCAATGCCGACCTCATCTACCAGGTCACCAAGACTCTGTATGGCGCGGCAGGGCAAGAGGCGCTCGCCAATGGACATCCGAAGGGAAAGTTCATCACCCTCAGCAACGCCGTCAAGGGCGCCGGTATACCGTTTCATCCTGGCGCCGAACGCTTCTATCGCGAAGTCGGGATGCTGAAGTAGCATGATCCCTGGCCTGCGCTTTGGCCCCGCCCTGCTGGCGGCCCTGACCGGGCTCGTCGTCACCGCGTTCGTGGGCTACAGCCTGGTGCGCGAGCACGACACCGCGATCGGTGTGGCCAAGTCAGAGACGCAGAACTTCGCCAGCGTACTCGAAGAGCATGCCCGCCAGTCGTTGCGGCGAGTCAGCACCACGATCGTGCAAGCCGATGCCGAACTGCTGCAGTCGCGCGCCGCGGGCATCGAGGATCCTGCGCAAATCGCGGACCGGCTGCGCGCGGTGTTGCCGCATGACCAGATCATCCACTCGCTGCAGGTGCTGGACCGCAGGGGCCAGGTCGTGTTGTCCACACGCACTGCTGAACCCGGCCTGGCCACTTCGCAGTTGGAGCGGGACTACTTCCTGCCGCATGTTCGCGGCGCCGATCGCGAGCTGGTCTTTGGCGCGCCGGTCGCCGACAGCGGCGACAACACCTGGATCCTGCCGATCAGCCGGCGCATCAGCAGCGCCGAGGGCCAATTTGCCGGCGTGCTCGTGGCAATGGTCCGCGGCACGCACTTCCAGCCGTTCTACGACTCGATCGACCGTCGCGCCGACGGCTTCGTGGCGCTGTTCCTGTCCACGGGCTGGGCCGCGGTCGCCTCGCCCGGCGACAAGACCGTGATGGGCCGGAACTGGTCGGGCACGCCGCTGTTCCAGAACCATGTTCCCAGCTGGCCCACCGGCACGGTGCGCGAAGCACTGCTCGACGACGGCATCGAGCGCATCTACAGCTACCGGGCATTGAACGACTACCCGGTGATCGTGAGCTATGGCCTGTCGGTCCCGACCCTGCTCGGGCCATGGAGGCAAGGTGCGTGGCGCGATGCCTTGCTGCTGTTGATCGGGCTGGCCGCATTGCTGCGCAGTGCCGTCGTGATGAACCGGCACGAGCGGCATCGCCGTGAGACGGAGACCGATCTGCGCATCGCCGCGACTTCATTCGAAGCCCAGCAGGGGATCATCGTCACCGACGCCGACACACTGATTCTTCGGGTCAACCGCGCCTTCACCGACGTCACCGGCTACAGCGCCGAGGAAGCCGCGGGGAAGACGCCGGGTTTTCTGCGTACCGATCCCGGCGATGCGGCCTTTCATGCCTCGATACGCGAGAGCATCGAGCGCAGCGGATCGTGGCAGGGCGAAGTCTGGCATCGACGCAAGAACGGTGAGCTGTACCCCGGATGGCACGTGATCACGGCGGTGAGAGATGCGGCCGGCCTGACGACCCATTACGTCACCACCTTCGCCGACATCACCTCGCGCAAGCAGGCGGAGGCCGAAATTCAGCGCCTCAACGTCGATCTCGAGCGGCGGGTCCTCAAGCGTACCGCCGAACTCGCGACCGTCAACCGCTCGCTGGTGCAGGCCACGCACGCGGCCGAAGCCGCCAGCAACGCCAAGAGCACCTTCCTGGCCAACATGAGCCATGAGATCCGCACGCCATTGAATGCCATCATCGGCCTGACGCATCTGCTGCGCAGCGCCGCGCCGACGCCAGAGCAGGCGCCGCGGCTGGGCAAGATCGATGTCGCTGCGACGCACCTGCTGGCGGTCATAAACGACATCCTCGACATCTCCAAGATCGAAGCCGGCAAGCTGGAACTGGAACAGGCAGACTTTTTCCTGGGCACGGTGTTTGACCAGGTTCAGTCGTTGATTTCCGACGCGGCCAGCGCCAAGGGCTTGGCCGTCGAAGTGGACGTCGGCGGCGTGCCGCCATGGCTGAAGGGTGACGCGACCCGGCTGCGCCAGGCGCTTCTCAACTACGCCGGCAATGCCATCAAGTTCACCGAGCGCGGGACCATCCACCTGCGCGCCGTGCTGCTTCAGGACCATGGTGACGAAGTTGAGTTGCGTTTCGACGTGACCGACACAGGCGTCGGGATCGAGGCCGACAAGCTCGCCGCTCTGTTCCTCGCGTTCGAACAGGCCGATCCGTCGACGACACGTCAGTACGGTGGCACCGGCCTCGGCCTGGCGATCACGCGCCGGCTGGCGGGGTTGATGGGCGGCCAGGCCGGTGTCGACAGCGAGCCGGGTCGGGGCAGCCGGTTCTGGTTCACGGCCTGCTTTCAAACCGGCGCGACTGTCATGCCGGATGGCGCAAACGCCGGCTCGAGTGCCGCCTCTGCCGTCGATGAGTTGCGCCGCCGCCATGCCGGCGCCAGGCTGTTGCTGGCTGAAGACAACGCCGTCAACAGCGAAATCGCGGTGGCCATGCTGCACGCCGCCGGGCTGGTCGTCGACGTCGCGGTCAATGGCCGTGACGCCGTGGCCATGGCGCGCGCCACCGCCTACCGCCTGATCCTGATGGACATGCAGATGCCGCTGATGGACGGCCTTGAAGCGACGCGAGCCATCCGCGCCCTGCCCGACCGGGCCGAGACGCCGATTCTGGCCATGACGGCCAACGTCTTCGACGACGACCGGCGCGCCTGCATGGCCGCCGGCATGAATGCCTTTGTTGCCAAGCCAGTCAATCCCGCCGCGCTCTACGCCGCGCTGCTGCAGTGGCTGCCGGCGCCGGCCCCGGCGCAGTGGCACGAACGGCACCGGCAGGTCAAGACGGTCGAGCCGCACGCCGCTGAATAGCGCAGGGCCCAGACCCGGCCGAGGTCCAGTTCAGCGGCTGCTCGCGACGGCCTGGACTTCAACGCGCCAGCATCCATTCATGCGCCGGGTCGTTGCGAAAGACCCAGAGCCGCTGTGGGCCGGCCATCACGTTGAGGTAGTAGAGGTCGTAGCCATGCGGCGCCACCACAGGGTGGTAGCCGCGCGGCACCATCACCACGTCGTGGTCTTCGACCGCGCAGGCTTCGTCCAGGCTGCGGTCGTCGGTGTAGACACGCTGGAAGGCGAAGCCCTGCGGTGGGTTGAGGCGGTGGTAGTAGGTTTCCTCGAGCTGGGTCTCGGTGGGCGGCGTCTCGCTGTCGTGCTTGTGCGGCGGGTAGCTCGACGAATGCCCCGCGGGCGTGCGCACCTCGACCACCAGCAGGTGCGCTGCCGTCGGGTCGTCGTGCGGCAGGATGTCGCAGATAGTGCGCGTGTTGCTGCCCTGGCCGCGCGTGCTGCGGCGCATCGCCGCCGGGTCGAGCAGCTTGATCTGACGCGGCTGGTCGTCGCAGGGGGCCGTGCACAGCGCGACTTCGGCGGCGGCGTCGGCCTCGATCCTCAGCTCATGCTGCGGCGGC
>JANMSS010000074.1:0-21925 GCA_031389585.1 Burkholderiales bacterium
GAGCAGCGCAGGCGGCCCCGGAGCCCTTGCCAGGGCCTCGGTCTCGCTATAATCACAGGCTCAGGCGCTTTAGCTCAGTCGGTTAGAGCGACGGAATCATAATCCGCAGGTCCGGGGTTCGAATCCCTGAAGCGCCACCAATAAATGCACAGCCTGGGCCCGCCTGCCGGGCAGTTCTACATTGCAACGCGGTATCGTTGCAGCGTCTCCACAGCCCCTGGATCCACACCATGCTCCGCTGTGTCATCGCCGTCCTGCTGGGCCTCGCGGCCACCTTGCCTGCCCAGGCGCAACGCCTGTTCCAGCCACATGTGCTGCGCGGCGAACTGGTGGTCACCCAGCCCCCCGAGTCGCTTCTCAACGGCAAGCCCGCGAGGCTCGCGCCCGGTTCACGCATCCGCAATACGTCAAACATGATCCAGTTGTCGGGCTCATTGCTCGGCCAGACGCTGCTCGTGAACTACACGCTCGATCCCGCTGGAGAGTTGCGCGATGTGTGGATCCTGACTGACGCCGAGCTGGCCAAGAAGCCCTGGCCGACGACGCGCGAGCAGGCGCAAAGCTGGGTCTTCGACGCGACGACGTACACCTGGAGCCGGCCGTGACGGCACCGACGAAGAAGGTCTACATCAAGACCTTCGGCTGCCAGATGAACGAGTACGACTCGGACAAGATGGCCGCTGTGCTGCGCGCCGCCGAAGGCTACGAGCCCACCGCCGATGTCGAGCAGGCCGACCTGGTGCTGTTCAACACCTGTTCAGTGCGCGAGAAGGCGCAGGAGAAGGTGTTCTCCGACCTCGGCCGGGTCAAACACTTGAAGGCCAAGGGCGTGCTGATCGGCGTTGGCGGATGCGTTGCCAGCCAGGAAGGTGCCGCCATCATTGAGCGCGCGCCGTACGTCGATATAGTTTTCGGGCCGCAAACGCTGCACCGCCTGCCGCAGATGATCGCGGCGCGCCGGACGCAGAACCGGCCGCAGGTCGACATCAGCTTTCCGGAGATCGAGAAGTTCGACCACCTGCCACCGGCGCGTGTCGACGGCGCCAGCGCCTTCGTCTCGATCATGGAAGGCTGCTCGAAGTACTGCTCGTACTGTGTCGTGCCCTACACCCGCGGCGAGGAAGTCAGCCGGCCCTTCGAGGATGTGCTGACGGAGGTCGCCGGCCTGGCCGACCAAGGCGTCAAGGAAGTGACCCTGCTGGGTCAGAACGTCAACGCCTACCGCGGCTCGATGGGCACCGAGTTCGCCGACTTCGCGCTCTTGCTTGAGTACGTGCACGAGATTGCGGGCATTGAACGCATTCGCTACACCACCAGCCACCCGAACGAGTTCACGGCCCGGCTGATCGAGGTCTACGCCCGGCTGCCCAAGCTGGTTAACCACCTGCACCTGCCGGTACAGCATGGCAGCGACCGCATCCTGGCGGCGATGAAGCGGGGTTACACCGCCATGGAGTACAAGAGCACGGTGCGCAAGCTGCGCGCAGTGCGGCCCACGATCAGCCTGTCGAGCGACTTCATCGTCGGTTTTCCCGGCGAAACCGAAGACGACTTCGGCAAGACGATGAAGCTGATCGACGATGTCGGCTTCGACAGCTCGTTCTCCTTCGTCTTCAGCCCCCGCCCGGGCACGCCAGCCGCAGCGCTGACTGATGACACGCCGCGGGCGCTGAAGCTCAAACGCCTGCAACAGCTGCAGGCGCGCGTCGAAGAGCAGGCGCGTGCCATCAGCGCGTCACGCGTCGGGACGCGCCAGCGCGTCCTGGTCGAAGGCCCATCGCGCAAAGATGCGAGTGAGCTGATGGGCCGCACCGAGTGCAACCGCATCGTCAATTTCAAGGGCCCGGCGCGCCTGGTGGGTCAGATGATCGACCTGAGCATCACCGCTGCTCTCCCGCACTCTCTGCGCGGTGAAGTGCTGATCCTCGAGCCGGTGACACGACGGCCCCAAGCTCGCTGCGCTCGCGCCCCCCGAGGGGAGTTCAGGCCGCTTGGGAGCGGCCCGACGCTGGCCTGAGTGGATTTCAGCGGCGGCCGAACCCGACCCACCACAGCGTCACCGCGCTTGCGGCGACGAGCCCACCGTAAGTGGCCATCTTGCCGTCACGGCCGAACAGCACCAGGCCCGCGATGAGCGTCAGGAGTCCAGCCAGCGAGGCCCACAGCACCAAACTACGCCACGACACGGCTGCCAGCTCGCCTCGCCACAACAGCTTGGCCAGCGACGCCGCCAGCAGCGCCACAGCGACCGCAGGCGCAATGAAATTGAGTAGGTGCCAAACGGCGTCAAGCGAATCCATGATCTCGCGGGTAGCCCCAGGATGGACACAAATTTTATAATCAACGCATGAGCGTGTTCGCCCTCGGGCTCAATCACACGACGGCGCCGCTGGATGTGCGGGGCCGATTCGCCTTCGCCCCTGGCCAATTGCCGCAGGCCCTGCTGAGCCTGCGCGAGCAGCTCTCGCGCGCGATGCCAGAGACAGCGCTGCTGTCGACCTGCAACCGCACCGAACTCTACGTCGCCGGGCGCGCAACCCATACCGGCGATCTGATCCAGCCCGCCATGGCGTGGCTGGCCGCGCAGGGCGGTGTCAGCGCCAGTGCGCTCAGCTCCCACACCTATGTGGCCGAGAACCGCGCCGCCGCGCGCCACGCATTTCGCGTCGCCTCCGGGCTCGACTCGATGGTCCTGGGCGAGCCGCAGATCCTGGGCCAGATGAAGCAGGCCGTGCGCGAAGCCGACGAGGCCGGCACGCTGGGCACCACGCTGCACCAGTTGTTCCAGCGCTCATTTGCCGTAGCCAAGGAAGTGCGCACCAGCACGGACATCGGCGCGCATTCGGTCAGCATGGCCGCGGCCGCCGTGCGGCTGGCGGCACAACTGTTCGAAGACTTGCGCCAGCAGCGCGTGCTGCTCGTCGGCGCCGGCGAGATGATCGAACTCGTTGCGACGCACTTCGCTGCGCGCGAGCCCAAGGCGATGGCGCTGGCCAACCGCACGCTGGAGCGAGGCGAGTCGCTGGCGGCCCGATTCGGCGGCCAGTCACTGCGGCTGGCAGAGTTGCCCGAGCGGCTGCACGAGTTCGATATCGTCGTGTCATGCACGGCAAGCTCGCTGCCCATCATCGGTCTGGGCGCCGTGGAACGCGCATTGAAGGCGCGGCGGCGGCGGCCGATGTTCATGGTCGACCTGGCGGTACCTCGTGACATCGAGCCCGAGGTGGCGCAACTTGCCGACGTCTACCTCTACACCGTCGATGATCTCTCGACGCTGGTGCAGGGCGCTGGCGAAAAACGCCAGGCCGCTGTCGAGCAGGCCGAAGCCATCATCGATGCCGGCGTGCAGAGCTTTGCGCACTGGCTCGACCAGCGCGCCAGCGTGCCGCTGATCCAGGCCCTGAATCGCCAAGCCGATGATTGGCGTACCGCGGAACTGGCTCGCGCGCGCAAGCTCCTGGCGCGCGGCGACAACCCCGATGCCGTGCTCGACATCCTGGCCCGCGGCCTGACGCAGAAGATGCTGCACGGCGCGCTGGCTGAGTTGAATTCCGCCGACGCGTCGCAGCGCGAGTTGGTCGTGCAAGCCGTGACGCGGCTGTTCTTGCGCCAGTCGCACACCCCGCCGACGGCGCCAGAGGGTGACGACCCCCCCGGTCTGGACTCTCGCCACTAGCGCCGCCAGCAGCAGATTTGCGCGCCGGCGCCGTTGCGGTGCCGCCCTTCCCCTTCAAGTTTGCCCTGCCGATGAAAGACACCCTGCGTCAACAGTTCGAGCGCCTGGCCATGCGCCTGGCCGAGCTCGACGCGAGCCTGGCCGACCCCAAGGTCAGCGCCGACATGAATCGCTACCGCGCTCTGGCCCGTGAACAGGCCGAGGCCGGGGCATTGATCGCGCTGTTCCAGCGCTATCAGCAACGCGAAGCGGACCTGGCCGCGGCCCAGCAGATGCTGGCCGACGACAGCGACGTCGAGATAGTCGCGATGGCGCGCGAAGAAGCCGCAGCCGCCAACGCCGACCTCGCCCGGCTGTACGGCGAATTGCAGACTGCCCTGCTGCCCCGCGATCCCGACGACGCCCGCAACGCCTACATCGAGATCCGCGCCGGCACCGGTGGCGACGAGTCGGCGCTCTTTGCCGGCGTCCTGGCACGCATGTACCTGCGCTGGTGCGAACGCCAGGGCTTGGCCACCGAGATCATGAGCGAAAGCCCGGCCGAGCTCGGCGGCTACAAGGAAGTCGTGATCCGCGTCGCCGGCCAGCAGGTCTACGGGCGCCTACGCTTCGAGTCCGGCGGGCACCGAGTGCAGCGCGTGCCGGTCACCGAGAGCCAGGGCCGAATCCACACCAGCGCCTGCACGGTGGCGGTGCTGGCCGAGCCCGATGCCACCGACGAGGTCCAGCTTAACCCAGCCGAATTGCGCATCGACACCTTCCGCGCCAGCGGCGCAGGCGGCCAGCATGTCAACAAGACCGACAGCGCGATCCGCATCACCCACTTGCCGACCGGCATCGTCGCCGAATGCCAGGACGACCGTTCGCAACACCGCAACAAAGCAAAGGCAATGGCCGTGCTGGTGGCGCGACTGCGCGACAAGGAACAGGGCGAGCGCGCCGCCAAAGAGGCCGCCACACGCAAGAGCCTGATCGGCAGTGGCGACCGCAGCGACCGGATCCGCACCTACAACTTCCCACAGGGCCGGCTCACCGACCACCGCATCAACTTCACGATGTACAAGCTTGGTGCCGTGATGGACGGCGAGCTCGACGAGGTGCTCGCCGCACTGCAAGCGGCGCGTGCGGCCGACCAATTGGCCGCACTGGAGAGCGGTGAGGGTTCGCTGCGTGCCTGAGTTGGCGACGGTCGCCGAGGCGCTGGCCCATGCCCGAGCGCTCGGAGTCGACCGGCTCGACGCGCAATTGTTGCTGGCGCACAGCCTGGGCTGCGCGCGGACATGGCTGGTCAGCCATGACGACGCGCCGATCTGCAGTGAGGCGTTAGAGGCTGTAGCCGCGCTGTGGACGCGCCGCGCCGCGGGCGAGCCCCTGGCTTACCTGGTCGGCGAGCGGGAGTTTCGCGGGCTGCGGCTGCGCGTTACGCGTGACGTGCTGGTGCCGCGGCCGGACAGCGAAACCCTGGTCGACTGGGCTCTCGAGTTGCTGGCTGATGTTCAAGAGCCGTGCATTGCCGACCTGGGCACGGGCAGCGGCGCACTTGCGCTGGCGCTCAAGCAGGGCTGCGCGCGCGCGCAGGTTCATGCCAGTGACATCAGCCCAGCCGCACTGGCGGTCGCCCGCGACAACGGCCAGCGCTTGACCCTGCAAGTCAGCTGGTACGAGGGCGATTGGTGGCAGGCGCTTTCAGCCAGCCCTGACATCCGCTTTGACATGATCGTGGCCAACCCGCCCTACATTGCGCCCGGCGACCCTCATCTGGCCGCACTGCAGCATGAGCCGTTGCTCGCGCTTGTGCCGCGGGCGGACGCTGGCGACGGGCTGACGGACATCGAGCGCATCGTCCGGGGCGCGCCGGCATGGCTGAGGCCGGCGGGTTGGTTGCTGCTCGAACATGCCTTTGACCAGGCCGACGCCGTGCGGCAGCGCTTGCGGTTGGCCGGCTTCGAATGTGTCGCCACCCGCACTGACCTCGCGGGGCAGCCTCGGGTCAGCGGTGGCCGACGGGGCGCCGCAGTGGGCTGACGCGCTACGGCAACACCCCCCGCACATACCCGCAGTCGCGGTATTCCTTCTCGCCCGCGCCAACCCACAGCCTCGAGCCACGGGCGTAGCATGGCCGCTTGGGTCTCATGCATCGTCATGAGAGACCTGCCACGCGATGGATCCGTCTGGATTCGGGGAGGCACGAATGAGCAACGCAATGACCTGTCTCTGGGGTTCAATGGTCTGCCTGTCGCTGGCCGCAGCAGGTGCACCAGCGAGCGCGCAAGGCGGGCTGCGACTGTCGGGCAGCGCAGCAGGCGAGCAAGCTGTCTGGCCTCACTGGCAGGCCCGCTTCGGGTTGGCCACCACAGGATCTGCAATCGACGCTGGCGCGCGCTGGCAACTCAGCGCCGGTCAGTTGCTGGGCGACTACTACTGGAGCGGCCTGCGACCTGCAGGCGTCGGTCGCAGCGGCGGCTTTCGCGCCACCAGCGGCCTGCTGCTCGGTCCGCGCTCGCTGGCTGTGGGGACGCCTGCACTGGCCTCACCCCAGGGGCTTGGCATAACGCTGGCGCACAGTTCGCGGCAGGCCTTCGGCCCGAGCGACGCCTTGGTGGAGCCCTGGTCCGTGGCGACCTACGTCGGCATCGGCTACAGCGGCATCTCGTTGCGTGGCGGGTGGGGCTTCACCGCCGATGTGGGCCTGGCCGGCTCAGTGGGTGGCTTGCGCACCCGCCGTGACAGTGGCCTTGGCGCGCAGGGCGCGGACGACCTCCTGCGCGAGCTGCGATTGACCCCCGTCTTGCAGTTCGCCGCCTCCTACGCGTTCTAAGCCGTAACCGGGTGGGCGAGGTGGGCTTGGACCCACCGGTCGGTCGCGCGCCCGCGTTTGCCGTATAACCACGCCTTTCCCCAGCCTCCCGTGCATCAACCATGAATGAAGCTCAACAACGCATTTCCGATCTCGTCCAGCAAAACCGCGTGGTGCTGTTCATGAAGGGGACGGCTCAGTTCCCGATGTGCGGCTTTTCTGGCCGCGCCATGCAGATCTTGAAGGCCTGCGGCGTCACCGACCTGACCACGGTCAACGTGCTTGAGGACGAGGGCATCCGCCAAGGCATCAAGGAATTCGCCAATTGGCCGACGATCCCGCAGCTGTATGTCAACGGCGAATTCGTCGGCGGCTCGGACATCATGATGGAGATGTACCAGGCCGGTGAGTTGCAGCAGGCCCTCGCCCCCCAGTGAGCGACAGGCCGCGCCGGCTGGTGGTCGGCGTCACGGGCGCCAGCGGCGCCGTCTACGGCGTTCGCCTGCTTGAGCGGGCACGCACGCTGGGCATCGAAACGCACCTGGTCGCCACGCCGGCCGGCATGCTCAATGTGCACCACGAGTTGGGCCTGAGCCGGGCCGCGCTCGAAGCGCTGGCGACGCAGGCCTACGCGCCCGGCGACATCGGTGCCTGCATTGCCAGCGGCAGCTTTGACACCGCCGCCATGGTGGTGGCCCCCTGCTCGATGAAGTCACTGGCTGCGATTGCGCACGGCTTTGGCGACAACCTCCTCACACGCGCAGCCGACGTCACTCTCAAGGAGCGTCGCCGCCTGGTGCTGATGGTGCGCGAGACGCCGTTCAATCTGGCCCATCTGCGCAACATGAGCGCGGTCACGGAAATGGGTGCGATCGTGTTCCCACCCTTGCCGGCGTTCTACCACCGGCCCGCAACGATCGACGAACTGGTCAGCGACAGCGTCGAGCGCGTGCTTTCACTGCTGGGCATCGACGCGGCGGCGCCCCAAGCCTGGCAGGGCTTGTAGCGGTTCAGGCACCGACCAGCCATTGCCGCCGCGCCCCCAGCACGGCATTGGGGTATTCGGCACGGCCGCGGCTGCCGTTGTAGCGTCCCAGAGCCATGAACAGGTCGCCGCGCTCGCGATCAAGGTAGTGGCGCAGGATCACGCAGCCAAAGCGCAGGTTGGTCTGCATGTGGAACAGTTTGGCGGCATCGCCGTCGCCGATCAGCCGGGCCCAGAACGGCATGATTTGCATGTAGCCGCGCGCGCCGACGACGCTGACCGCGTACTTTCGAAAAGCACTTTCGACCTGGATCAGCCCCAGCACCAGCGCCGGCTCGAGCCCGGCGCGCTTGGCCTCGTACCACAACGATTCGAGGAATTCGATGCGCGTTCGCGCATCGCTCTTGCGCTTCTTCAGCCGCTCGCTCGTGGCGCCGAGCCAGCGCAGGTAGGCCAGGCGTTCTTCCATCTCAGCAAAAGCCGGCCGGGGCGGAGCGTCGGCAGCGATGGCAGCCGACAGCACAGAGCGCACAGAATCGGCCAGCGGTTCTTCGACCTGCCCGCCCGCCAACGCCAGCCGCGGCAGCGCACCGGCTGCGAAGGCGATCAGCGCGACGCGTCGACTGCTCAGGCGGCCCCCGGCGCGTGCTGCCGCCCGGCGCTGAATCTCGCGATCAAGGCCTCCACCGTCATCGGCGTTGCCGTGGCGTCGCGCCGCCCTTGATACTCGACCGTGCCATCCTTCAACCCTCGGTCGGAGATGACTACGCGGTGCGGCACGCCGATCAACTCCCAATCGGCAAACATCGCTCCCGGTCGCTCGCCGCGGTCGTCGAGCAGGACGTCAATGCCCAGTTGGTTGAACTGCTCGTGCAGTGCGTCGGCCTGCTCGCGCACCGTCTCGCTGCGGTCATAGCCGATCGGACAGATCACGAGCCTGAAAGGTGCGATGGCGTCAGGCCAGACGATGCCGCGCGCGTCGTGGCTCTGCTCGATGGCGGCGCCTAGGATGCGAGTGACGCCGATGCCGTAGCAGCCCATTTCGAACAGGCGCGGCTTGCCGGCCTCGTCGAGGTAGGTCGCGTTCATTGCCGCGCTGTACTTGGTCCCGAGGTAGAACACATGGCCGACTTCAATGCCACGCTGGATTGCAAGCTCACCCTTGCCATCGGGCGACCGATCGCCTGCGACGACATTGCGAATGTCCGCGACCCTATCGGGTTCGGGCAGATCCCGCCCCCAATTGACGCTGGTGTAGTGGAAGTCGGCCACATTGGCGCCACAGATGAAATCACTCATCAGAGCCACCGTGCGGTCGGCCACCACCTTCACCGGCTTGCGAGTGCCGACCCCGCCAAGGAAGCCGGGCTTGCAGCCAAAGTGGTCTTCGATTTCAGCCCCCGTGGCAAAGCGGAACCCCGCCTTCAGGCCCGGCACCTTGCTCGCCTTGACCTCATTGAGTGCGTGGTCGCCACGCAGGAGCAACAGCCATACGGTGGTCTTGACGAGATCGCCGGCCTCGTTGTGCTCGTCTGTCGCCAGCACCAGTGACTTCACGGTGCTGAGCAGCGACACGCCAAGCAGCGCGGCCACGTCTTCGCAGGTGCTCTTGCCCGGTGTCGGCGTCTTGTGCATCGACTGCGTTGCGGCGCCACGCGGCGCGCTCGGCGCAATGGCTTCGGCCAACTCGATGTTCGCCGCGTAGTCCGAGGTCGGACAGTAGACGATCGCATCCTCGCCCGTGTCGGCGATCACTTGAAACTCCTGCGACAGGTCACCGCCGATGGCGCCACTGTCGGCCGCCACTGCGCGGTACGTCAGCCCGAAGCGGTCGAAGATCGCGCAGTAGGCCTTGAGCATCACCTCGTAGCTCTTGGCCGCAGCGGCAGGGTCGCGATCAAAGGAATAAGCGTCCTTCATCGTGAACTCGCGGCCGCGCATCAGGCCAAAACGCGGCCGACGCTCGTCGCGGAACTTGGTTTGAATGTGATAGAAATTTCTTGGCAGCTGCTTGTAGCTGCGCAGTTCCTGGCGCGCGATGTCGGTGATGACCTCTTCGCTGGTGGGTTGGATCACGAAGTCGCGCTGATGGCGGTCCTTCACGCGCAGCAGTTCAGGTCCGTACTGCTGGAAGCGGCCACTCTCTTGCCACAACTCGGCCGGCTGCACGATGGGCATCAGCAGTTCGACCGCACCCGCGCGATTCATCTCCTCGCGAATGATGGCCTCGACCTTGCGGATCACGCGCAGGCCCATCGGCATGTAGTTGTAGATGCCGGCGGCAATGCGCTTGATCAGGCCAGCGCGCAACATCAACTGGTGACTCGCAACTTCTGCGTCTGCGGGCGCTTCCTTCAGTGTCGCGATGAAGAATTGCGATGCTTTCATGGGGCTCGTGCGTGGGTTCGCTCGGGCCGCAGCAGGCGCTGCACCGACACTTGCATCGGATGCGGGAAACCGAGGGTTCGCGCGCCGCACCGGGCCGGTGCAATAATCAAATCAGTCAATAGATCGAGGTCTGATTATGCTCGACCGTGAAGGGTTCAGGCCCAACGTCGGCATCGTCCTGCTCAACGCGCGCAATCAGGTGTTCTGGGGTAAGCGGCTGCGCACCCACTCGTGGCAGTTTCCGCAGGGCGGCATCAAGTACGGCGAGTCGCCCGAGCAGGCGATGTTCCGCGAGCTCCACGAAGAGGTCGGGCTGCAGCCCGATCATGTACAGATCATCGCGCGCACGCGCGACTGGTTGCGCTATGAGGTGCCCGACCACTACATCCGGCGCGACGCGCGCGGCCATTACAAAGGGCAGAAACAAATCTGGTTCTTATTGCGTCTGGTGGGCCGCGACAGTGACATGAATCTGCGCGCTACCGATCATCCCGAGTTCGACGCCTGGCGCTGGAACGACTATTGGGTGCCGCTGGATATGGTGATTGAGTTCAAGCGCGCCGTCTACCAGATGGCCTTGACCGAACTGGCGCGCTTCCTGCCGCGTGCGGCACACCAAAACCGATACCTGCGCGCAGGCATGCGTGGGCATTGGCGCGACGAAGCCGTACCGCCCGACGGTGCCACTGGCGCCGTCGATCCGGTCATCGACTAGACGCGCAAGGTTCAGCCTGACAACACAAGGTTGTCGCGGTGAATCAGTTCGGGCTCGCCGGCGTAGCCCAGGACTGCTTCGATTTGTGACGACGGCTTGCGCGCAATGAGGCGCGTTTCGGGCGCGGAGTAATTGGCCAGGCCGCGCGCAATCTCAATGCCACCCTGAGCACGGACTGCGATCACTTCGCCACGAGCAAAGTCGCCTTCAGTATCGACCACGCCGATCGGCAACAGGCTCTTGCCCTCGCCCCGTAGCTTTTGCGCCGCGCCTGCGTCAACCGTGACCGACCCGCGCAGTTGCAGGTGATTGGCCATCCACTGTTTGCGCGCGGCGAGCTTGGGTGTCGTGGCCCACAGCGCGGTGCCGATCGACTCACCGCCAGCCAGACGCAGCAACACATCGGGCTCACCGCCCCAAGCAATCACCGTGCTGGCGCCGCTGGCCGCCGCGCGCTTGGCTGCCAGCACCTTGGTGATCATGCCGCCACGGCCAATCGACGAACCCACGCCGCCGGCCATGCGCTCGAGTGCGGGGTCGCCGGCAGGTGCAAAGTCGATGAAGCGCGCAGCAGGATCCTGGCGCGGATCGGTCGCAAAGAGCCCCCTCTGGTCGGTCAGGATGACCAGCGCGTCGGCCTCGATTAGGTTGACCACCAGGGCGCCGAGCGTGTCGTTGTCGCCAAACTTGATCTCGTCGTTGACCACGGTGTCGTTTTCGTTGACGACAGGGATGACTTTCAAGGCCAGAAGCGTCAGCAGCGTCGATCGCGCATTCAGGTAGCGCTCACGATCGGACAGGTCGGCGTGCGTCAGCAGCACCTGCGCGCTGCGCAGGCCATGCTGCGACAACTGGGTTTCGTACATCTGCGCCAGACCCATCTGGCCCACCGCTGCCGCGGCCTGCAGCTTGGGCAGTTCATGTGGCCGGGCCGCCCAGCCCAGGCGTTTCATGCCCTCGGCAATGGCGCCACTGGAGACCATCACGACTTCGCGACCCTGCGACGCCAATGCCGATAATTGGCGGCACCAGTTGCCGATGGCCTGCGCATCGAGGCCACGGCCCTCATTGGTGACCAGACTGGAGCCGACCTTGACGACGATGCGCCTCGCGTCTCGCAGCAGCGCGTGCGGCGTGTCAGCCACCTGCGCTCTCGGCTGAGGCCTCGCGGTCGGACGCTTCATCGAAACGCGGGTCGATTGGCGCCGGTGAAGCATTCTTGCTGGCCGCCACATGCTTGTAGATCGCCTTCAGCAGCGGCTCAAGTCCAGCGCGCGTCAACGCCGAAATCTCGAAGACCGGAGCCTTCATGCGCATTCGCGACACGAATTCCTTCACCCGTACCACGCGCTCGTCGGCCGGCACCATGTCCATCTTGTTGAGCACCAGCCAGCGCGGCTTGGCATGCAAAGCAGGGTCGTACTTCTTCAACTCCTTGACGATCGCCTTGGCCTGCGCCACGGGGTCAACGCTGTCATCGAACGGCGCCATGTCGACCAGGTGCAGCAGCAGACGCGTGCGCTGCAGGTGGCGCAGAAACTGGTGACCGAGGCCCGCACCCTCCGCCGCGCCCTCGATCAAGCCAGGGACATCGGCAACCACGAAACTCTGCTCGGGGCCGACGCGCACGACCCCCAGATTCGGGTGCAGTGTCGTGAACGGGTAGTCGGCAATCTTCGGCCGGGCATTCGAGATCGCAGCAATCAGCGTGCTCTTGCCCGCGTTGGGCATGCCAAGCAGGCCCACGTCGGCCAACACCCGCAATTCGAGTCTGAGCTTCTTCTGCTCTCCCGGCCAGCCGGGAGTCTTCTGTCGCGGAGCGCGGTTGGTGCTGGTCTTGAAGTGCAGATTGCCAAAACCGCCGTCGCCGCCCTTGCAGACCAAGACCTTTTCGCCCGGCACTAGCAGTTCGGCAATGACTTGCTCGGTATCGATATCGGTAAGGATGGAACCTACCGGCATGCGCAAGACGATGTCGCCACCGGCGGCTCCGAACTGGTCAGAGCCGCGCCCCGCCTCCCCGTTACGAGCCTCGTGCCGGCGGGCGTAGCGGTAGTCAATCAGCGTATTGAGATTCAAGTCAGCGACAGCGTAGATGCTGCCGCCGCGCCCGCCGTCACCGCCGTTCGGCCCCCCAAAAGGAATGAACTTCTCCCGTCGGAAACTCGCGCAGCCGGCACCGCCGTTGCCGGCGGCAACGTCGATCGTGGCTTCATCGACAAACTTCATGGACGGATGGTTGAAGCAAAGAAGCCCCGGCAAGCCGGGGCTTCAAAGGCTGTGCCGTAACGCCTCAGGCCGGGTTGATACTGATGGTCTGCCGGTTCAGCGCGCCCTTGACAGCGAACTGCACGTGGCCATCAATCAGCGCAAACAGGGTGTGATCTTTGCCCATGCCGACGTTCGTGCCCGCATGGAACTTGGTCCCACGCTGGCGCACGATGATCGAGCCTGCCGAAACAGCCTGGCCGCCAAAAGCCTTGACTCCGAGCATCTTGGGCTGCGAGTCGCGGCCGTTACGGGTGGATCCGCCGCCTTTTTTCTGTGCCATGTTGTGTTACCTCTTTCGAATGCGGCAGCGACTCAGGCAGTCACTGCGTTGATCTGCAACTCGGTGTACGTCTGGCGATGGCCCTGAGACTTGCGATAGTGCTTGCGTCGGCGCATCTTGAAAATGAGCACCTTGTCGTGCTTGCCCTGGGCGACGACAGTGGCGTTCACGCTTGCACCGGCGACCAGAGGTGACCCGACTTTCAGGTCTGCACCGCTACCGACTGCCAAAACCTGCGCGATGACGATTTCCTGGCCGACATTCGCAGCAATCTGTTCTACCTTGATCTTTTCGCCTGCAGCAACCTTGTATTGCTTGCCGCCGGTTTTTATGACTGCGTACATGTGCGCCCTTTCGTGTAACTCCCCCGCTCACGCGAGGCGACAATCCGCGGCCGGAGGGCGATGAACCCCACTCCGCGACGCTCAGCGGGCCCCTAAAACCCTTGAACGGAACCGGGAATTCTAGCACAAAGTCATCGCTCGCAGCACGCCTGAGAGGCGGCTCGGGCGCGAGGATGAGCCTATTCCTATAATCTGCGGCAGCTACCGAGCCCGCCCGCCATCCTTTCATGTCATTCGCAGCCCCCGCCGGCCGGCCCAGCCCCCCCCTTTGGACCGACCCACTGGCGGCGGAGATGGCGCAGGTCGATGCAGTAATTGCCATGCGACTGCGCTCAGATGTCGCCCTGATCAACCAGATCGCCCACTACATCGTAAGCGCAGGCGGCAAGCGCATCCGTCCGCGGCTGGTGCTGCTGTTCGCCGGCGCGCTTGGCTTTGCAGGGCCCGAGCGATTCGCGCTAGCCGCGACCGTGGAGTTCATCCACACCGCCACGCTATTGCATGACGATGTTGTCGACGAATCATCATTGCGACGGGGACGCGACACCGCCAACGCCGTGTTCGGCAATGCCGCCAGTGTGTTGGTCGGCGACTTCCTCTATTCGCGCGCCTTCCAGATGATGGTGGCGGTGAACAAACTTAGCGTGCTCGAGGTCTTGGCGGACGCCACCAACGTCATCGCCGAGGGAGAGGTCTTGCAGCTCATGAACATGCACGACGCAGATCTCGCGGTCGACGAGTACCTTCGTGTCATCCGCTTCAAGACTGCAAAGCTGTTCGAGGCAAGTGCCCGCCTGGGCGCGCTGTTGGCGGGGGCCGCCACCGTCATCGAGGAAGCCTGCGCCGACTATGGCCGCTCACTGGGCACGGCGTTCCAGCTGGTCGACGACCTGCTTGACTATGAAGGCGAGACCCATGAACTGGGCAAGAACGTCGGCGACGACCTGCGTGAGGGAAAACCGACGTTGCCGCTGCTGCTTGCAATGGCCCGCGGCGAGCCGACCGAGCGGGAACTCATGCGCCATGCGATCCAGCATGGCGAGGTGGCACGATTGCCTGAAATCGTCGCGGTCGTGCGCCGGACCGGCGCACTGGACGCCGCCAGGCAGGTCGCTCGTGACGAAGCCGCCAAGGCGCAAGCGTGTTTGAGGCACTTGCCTCCGTCGACGCAGCGGGACGCTCTGCTAGAATTGTGCGCTCGATCGGTAAATCGCTCGTCATGAGCGGCATCAATCGCAGGCAACCCGGCGCGACAACACTGTCCCGCCGCCCATCGGGGTGTAGCTTAGCCTGGTAGAGCGCTACGTTCGGGACGTAGAGGCCGGAGGTTCGAATCCTCTCACCCCGACCAGGATTGTGTGCAGATGCTTCGGCACCGGCGTACGGCAGGTGTGAACTCTTGCCGACATGGGGGAGCGCGCCGATTTACAGTGCCAGGGGGATCAGCGATGATCTCTTTGCCCCCTTTTTGCATCGTGAGTTGACGCCCTCCCACGTGGATACGCTGGCTGAAGCCCCCCATTCCTCGCTGTCCGGCGTTGCCCGGGTGCTGGTTCACGCCGGCAAGCTTGCTGCCAAGCCGGCCGAGGCGTTGGTCAAGTCGGCCGCCGACCGCAAGATCAGCTTTGTTGCCGCGCTGATCGCGGCAGGTTCGGTCTCTGCGGCGGATTTGGCGCACACATTGGCCAATGCGTTGGCACTGCCGGTGCTTGACTTGGCGGCCATCGACTCAGAGCGCCTGCCGCGCAACGTAATCGACAGCAAGCTGGTCAACCAGTATCAGGTCGTGGTACTGGGCAAGCGCGGCAATCGTCTCTTCATAGGCGGTGCTGATCCTACCGACCAGGAGGCGGTTGAGCGCATCAAGTTCGCCACCCAGCTCTCGCCCGAATGGGTCGTCGTCGAGTACGACAAGCTGGCCAAGCTGGTGTCGGCCAGCGGTACGAGCGCCAGTGACGCGATCGAACAGCTGTCAGTCGGCGATTTCGACTTCGATGTCACTGACGACGTCACAACCGAGCAGGAAAGCAACGACGTCCAGCCCGACGTCGAGGACGCGCCGGTTGTTCGCTTCCTGCAGAAGATGCTCATCGACGCGATCAACGCTCGCGCATCCGACCTGCATTTCGAGCCCTACGAGTACCATTACCGTGTGCGCTTTCGCGTTGACGGCGAATTGCGCGAGATCACGCAGCCTCCGATCGCCATCAAGGACAAGCTCGCGTCGCGCATCAAGGTGATCAGCCGATTGGACATCGCCGAGAAGCGTGTGCCGCAAGACGGCCGCATGAAGCTCAAATTTGGCAACCGCGCGATCGATTTTCGCGTCAGTACGCTGCCTACGCTGTTCGGCGAGAAGATTGTCATCCGCATCCTCGACCCGGCGTCTGCCAAATTGGGTATCGATGCGCTGGGCTACGAGAAGATCGAGAAGGATCGCCTGATGCAGGCGATCCAACGGCCCTATGGCATGGTCCTGGTCACCGGCCCGACGGGATCGGGAAAGACAGTGTCGCTGTACACCTGCCTGAACATCTTGAACCAGCCCGGCGTCAACATTTCAACCGTCGAGGATCCTGCCGAAATCAACCTGCCGGGCGTCAACCAGGTCAATGTCAATGACAAGGCCGGGACGACCTTCTCGGTGGCTCTGAAGGCCTTCCTGCGCCAAGATCCCGACATCATCATGGTCGGCGAAATCCGCGACCTGGAAACGGCAGACATTGCAATCAAGGCCGCCCAGACCGGCCACATGGTTCTGTCCACGCTACACACGAACGACGCGCCCGGCACGCTGACGCGGCTGCTCAACATGGGCGTGGCGCCATTCAACATTGCCTCGAGCGTGCTGCTGATCACGGCTCAGCGCCTGGCGCGCAGGCTGTGCGAAGTCTGCAAGACGACCGTGGAGTATCCGCGCGAGGCCCTCAAGCGCGCCGGTTTCGGTGACGCAGATCTCGATGGGTCGTGGAAGGCGTACAAGGCCGTCGGTTGCTCGGCCTGCAGCAATGGCTACAAAGGCCGGGTCGGCATCTACCAGGTGATGCCGATCACCGAAGAAATGCAACGCATCGTTTTGGCAGAAGGATCGGCACTCGACATCCAGACAGAGGCCCACAAGAATGGCGTGCGCGACCTGCGGCAGGCCGGCCTGGCCAAGGTGCGTTCGGGCGTGACAACGCTTGAAGAGATTATTTCCGCGACCAACGAGTGATGCCACTCGCGCACCTTCCCCAATCACAAGCGACCCCCCCTTCGGAGGCCTTATGGCGACTGCGCTAGCCGCAAGAAACATCACGGAATTCGTCTTCGAGTGGGAAGGCAAGGATAAGAACGGCAAGATCGTTCGCGGCGAGGTGCGTTCCGGCGGCGAGGCCGCGGTCAGCGCAACGCTGCGCCGCCAAGGCATTCTCGTCACCAAGGTCAAGAAGCGCCGCATGCGCGGCGGCTCGTCGATCAAGCAGAAGGACGTCGCCATCTTCACGCGCCAGTTGGCGACGATGATGAAGGCCGGCGTGCCGCTGCTCCAGGCCTTCGACATCGTCGGCCGCGGCAGCACCAACGCGCGCATGACCAAGCTGCTCAACGACATTCGCACCGACGTGGAAACCGGCACCAGCCTCTCGGTTGCCTTTCGCAAACACCCGATGCAGTTCAACGCGCTGTACTGCAATCTGGTGGAAGCCGGCGAGGCTGCCGGTATCTTGGAGCAGATCCTCGACCGGCTGGCGGTCTACGAAGAAAAGACGCTGGCGCTGAAGGGCAAGATCAAGGCGGCGCTGATGTATCCGACCGCCGTGATGGTAGTGGCATTCGTCGTGCTCGCCGTGATCATGATCTTCGTGATCCCGGCATTCAAGGAAGTGTTCACCTCCTTCGGCGCCGACTTGCCGGCGCCGACACTGGCAGTGATGTGGCTGTCGGATCAGTTCGTGCGCTATTGGTGGCTGCTTTTCGGCGTGATCGTCGGCGGCGGCTACTTCTTCATCCAATCGTGGCGCCGCTCCGAACGCATGCAGATGGCGATGGACCGTCTGCTGCTGCGCGCGCCGGTCTTCGGCGATTTGATCCGCAAGGCTGTGCTGGCGCGCTGGACGCGCACCCTGTCGACCATGTTCGGTGCCGGTGTGCCGCTGGTCGAAGCGCTCGACTCGGTCGGCGGTGCCTCGGGCAATGCGGTCTATGCGATTGCCACCGAGCAGATCCAGAAGGAAGTCTCGACCGGCACTTCGCTGACGATGGCGATGCAAAACACCGGCGTCTTCCCGACCATGGTGCTGCAGATGGCCTCGATCGGCGAGGAGTCTGGCTCGCTCGACCACATGCTGGGCAAAGCCGCCGAGTTTTACGAGGAAGAGGTCGATGAGATGGTCAAGGGCCTGTCGAGCCTGATGGAGCCTTTCATCATCGTCATCCTGGGCGTGCTGATCGGTGGCATCGTGATCTCGATGTACCTGCCGATCTTCAAGCTCGGCGCGGTGGTCTGACGCCGCACCGATGAAGGATTGGTTGCCGCCGCTGGACCTTCTGCTCGCACCCGCCGCACTGGCCATCCTGGGCCTGTGCGTCGGCAGCTTTCTGAACGTCGTGATCCACCGTCTGCCGCTGATCCTGGAGCGGCAATGGTGGACCGACGTGGCGCATCAACTGGCCGATACCGATTCTTGGCGCCGCGTGTTCGGCGGCAAGGATCCGAAGACAGCCCCCAGCGCCCAGCAACAACGCGCGGCGGACGATTTGGCCAAGGCAGTCGGAGCGCTCGCCCCGTTCACGATCGCCAGCCCTCGGTCGCGCTGCCCTTCCTGCGGCCGCCAGTTGGCCTGGCACGAGAACCTGCCGCTGCTGGGCTGGCTGCGTCTTAAAGGCCGCTGCTCGGCCTGTGCGAGCCGAATCTCGGCGCGCTATCCGCTGCTGGAATTGAGCACGGCGCTGATGTTTGCGGCCATCGGTTGGCGCTTCGGTGCGCAGCCGGCGGCGTTGCTGTGGTGCGCCTTTGCCGCCACGCTGCTGGCGCTGGCATTGATCGACTGGGACACGACCGTGTTGCCCGATTCGATGACCCTGCCCCTGCTGTGGGCCGGCCTGATGGCCGCGGCGCTCGGCTGGACGATCACGCTGCCCGCGGCGCTGTGGGGCGCGGTCGCCGGCTACCTTTCGCTGTGGTCGGTCTATTGGCTCTTCAAGCTGACCACGGGCAAAGAAGGCATGGGCTACGGCGACTTCAAGCTGCTGGCCGCGCTGGGTGCCTGGCTCGGCTGGCAGATGATCGTGCCGATGCTGCTGCTGGCCTCCGTGATCGGCGCCATCGTCGGCATTGGCATGAAGATGGCCGCCACGCTGCGCGAGGGACGCTATGTCCCCTTCGGCCCCTTCCTGGCTGGCGCCGGGTTGGTGGTGATGTTTGCCGGCGCGCCGACAGTCCTCGACTGGATCGGCTGGGCTTGAGGTTCGCGTGCCGCTGCCGCTTCGCATCGGCCTGACCGGCGGCATCGGCAGCGGCACGAGTACCGTGGCCGCGATGCTGGTTCGGCGCGGCGCCGCCCTCATCGATACCGACGCGATCGCGCGCCGTCTCACCGCCGCTGGCGGTGCCGCCATGCCCGCGCTGCGGCAGGCCTTCGGGGAAACGATTGCGGGACCAGATGGCGCCCTCGACCGCGACGCGATGCGCGCATTGGCGTTCTCCGACCCGGCCGCGAAGCAGCGGGTCGAAGCGCTGTTGCATCCGCTCATCGGCGCCGAAGCCCAGCGTGAAGCAGCGGCGGCAACGAGCGAGGTCTTGGTCTTCGATGTGCCCCTGCTGGCCGAATCGCCACACTGGCGCGCGCGCGTCGATCGCGTGCTGGTGATCGATTGCCGCGAAGCGACGCAGATCGAGCGTGTGGCGCAACGCCCCGGCTGGACGCGCGATGCCGCCGAGCGCGTGATCGCCAGCCAAGCCTCGCGCGCCGCGCGCCGCGCGATCGCCGATGCAATCATCTTCAATGACGGCATCGACATGGCGGCACTCGACACCGCCGTCGAAACGGTCTGGCACCTCTGGCAACCGTTGACGCAAAACCCTGTGGAACAATGACCGCCGCGGCGCCCGCTGCTGCGCCGCGAAAGCCCGCCTTGGTCCGCTACGAGTACCCGTTCAACGAGAGCATCCGCACCATGCTGCGGCTCGAGCAGTTGTTCGACCGCCTGGGCCAGTTGATGCCGCGCGATGCGCCGCTCGACCACCACTTCGCATTGACCACAATCTTCGAGATCTGCGATGTCGCTTCGCGCGCCGACTTGAAAAGCGATCTGCTCAAGGACCTCGAGCGCCACAAGGGCCAGTACCAATCCTTCCGCGGCAACCCGTCGATCTCCGAGGCCGCCCTTGATGCCGCCTTGGCCAAGATCGAGCACGCTTTCAACGGCCTCAACGCCCTGCCCGGCAAGGCCGGCGCCGTGTTGAGCAGCAATGAGTTCCTGATGGGCATCCGCAGCCGCATCAACATTCCCGGCGGCACCTGCGAATTCGACCTGCCGGCCTACTACGCCTGGCAACAGCATGAGCCGTCGCATCGTCGCGCCGACCTGATGCAATGGATCGCGACCCTGACGCCGCTAGCGGAAGCGCTCAACGTGCTGCTGGGCCTGCTGCGCGAAGCCGGCGCGCCGCAGCGGGTGGTGGCGCAGGGCGGCCAGTTCCAACAGAGCCTGCCCGCCGGCAAGACCTTTCACCTGCTGCGCATGCGCCTGGACGGTGCGCTGGGCCTGGTACCCGAGATTTCGGGCCACCGCTTGATGGTGTCGATCCGCCTGATGCGCAGCGACGCCGAAGGGCGCCTGCGTCCGGCCACGGAAGACCAGGCCTTCGAGCTGACCCTCTGCTCGTGAGCGCCAGCCCTGTCCCACGCTTGGTGCCGTGCCCGTCGTGCGGCGAGCCGAGCGTGTTTGCGCCCGCGAACCGCTGGCGGCCGTTTTGCAGCCCGCGCTGCGCCGGCGTCGATCTGGGCGCCTGGGCCAGCGAAGGCTACCGCGTCGCAGCGCGGCCTTCATCGCAAGACGAGAACGACGGCGACTCACCCGAGCCGCGCCACTGAATCGCCCAGGGGCCTTGAAACGGCCAGGGCGGACCCTATAATGTCCTTGTTAGCACTCACCGATGACGAGTGCTAACAGCGCCAACCTGAATGGCACTACCCGATGTGAACGTGCGCACACTTCTGTGGCACATGTTCCCCAAGCTCATTCTGAGACCACTGGAGATGCAAGCATGAAACTTCGTCCGTTGCACGATCGCGTGATCGTCAAGCGCCTCGAGCAAGAAACCAAGACCGCCTCGGGCATCGTGATCCCCGACAACGCCGCCGAAAAGCCCGATCAGGGTGAAGTGCTGGCCGTTGGCCCCGGCCGTCGCAACGACAAAGGCGACCTGAACGCCATGAACGTCAAGGTCGGTGACCGTGTTCTGTTCGGCAAGTACAGCGGCCAAACCGTCAAGGTCGATGGCGACGAGTTGCTGGTGATGAAGGAAGACGACCTCTTCGCCGTCGTCCAGAAGTAATCAGCCCCCACTTTCAGATTCGGAGATAAAGACATGGCAGCAAAAGACGTAGTCTTCGGCGGCGAGGCGCGTGCCCGCATGGTCGAAGGCGTGAACATCCTGGCCAACGCGGTCAAGGTCACCCTGGGCCCCAAGGGCCGCAATGTGGTCCTCGAGCGTTCCTTCGGCGCCCCCACCGTCACCAAGGACGGTGTTTCGGTGGCCAAGGAAATCGAGCTCAAAGACAGGCTCCAGAACATGGGCGCACAGATGGTCAAGGAAGTTGCTTCCAAGACCAGCGACAACGCCGGTGACGGCACCACCACCGCGACCGTGCTGGCCCAGGCCATCGTTCGCGAAGGCATGAAGTACGTAGCCGCCGGCATGAACCCGATGGACTTGAAGCGCGGCATCGACAAGGCGGTCACCGCCCTCGTCGAGCAGCTCAAGAAGGCCAGCAAGGCCACCACGACCAGCAAGGAAATCGCCCAAGTCGGCTCGATCTCGGCCAACAGCGACGAGTCGATCGGCAAGATCATTGCCGACGCGATGGACAAGGTCGGCAAGGAAGGCGTGATCACCGTCGAAGACGGCAAGTCGCTCGACAACGAACTCGATGTCGTCGAAGGCATGCAATTCGACCGCGGCTACCTGAGCCCGTATTTCATCAACAACCCCGAGAAGCAGTCTGCGCTGCTCGACAACCCGTACGTGCTGCTGTTCGACAAGAAGATCAGCAACATCCGCGACCTGCTGCCGACGCTCGAAGCGGTGGCCAAGGCCGGCCGCCCGCTGCTGATCGTGGCCGAAGAGGTCGAAGGCGAAGCCCTGGCCACCCTGGTGGTCAACACCCTGCGTGGCATCCTCAAGGTCGTGGCCGTCAAGGCGCCGGGCTTCGGTGACCGCCGCAAGGCCATGCTCGAAGACATCGCCATCCTCACGGGCGGCAA
>JANMSS010000087.1:0-23203 GCA_031389585.1 Burkholderiales bacterium
ATGGCCCGGGCCGGCGCCGACATCGTGGTCTGCCACATGGGCCTGACGACGGGCGGCGCCATCGGCGCCGAGACGGCGATGAAACTCGCCGACTGCGTCGAGCCGATCCAGGCCTGGGCGGCCGCGGCCAAGGCGGTGAACCCGCAGATCATCGTGCTCTGCCATGGCGGGCCGATCGCGATGCCCGAAGACGCGAAGTACATCTTGCAGCAGTGCCCTTCGGTGCACGGCTTTTACGGCGCCAGCTCGATGGAGCGGCTGCCAGTCGAACAGGCGCTGACCGAGACCACGCGGCGCTTTGTCGCCCTGTCGCGCTGAAGTGGCATCGACGTCGAAGGACTTCGCACCATGCGCACGACCCCACGGCACAGACTGATGCTGCTGGCCGCTTTCTGGGCCTGCGGCACAGCCGTCGGTGCGACCGCGACTGCCAAGGCGGCAGCTCCGGTGGCTGAACTGGCGCAGCGTGTGCTCCAGGACGCAGCGCGCCAGGCCAACTTCAACGGTGCTGTGGTGCTGATGCGCGACGGCCAGGTGGTGTTTGAGGGCGCTGTGGGCCTGGCGCAGCGCAAGCCCGACCGGCCCTACACACCCGACACGCCCAGCGACGGCGGCTCGCTGCCCAAGACCATGACCGCCGCGCTGCTGCACGAACTGGTGGCCGAGGGCCGGCTGCATCTCGCCGACCCCGTTACCCGTCACCTGCCCGACTACCCGTATGCCGGCCACAGCCTGCGCGACCTCGTCACGCACCGCAATGGCCTGCCCGACTACGAGTTCTTCGACGCCGACTTCAAACCCGGCCAGGTGCGCAACACGGCGGACCTGCTGGCCGTGCTGGCGCGGCGCAAGCCCTCCACGGCCCTGGCGCCCGGCGTGACGGTGGAGTACTCGAACCTGGGCTTCGACCTGGCGGCGCTGATCATGGAGCGCGCCACGGGCCAGACCATTGCCGCCCTGTGGCAGGAGCGCTACTTCAAGCGTCTGGGCATGACGGGCGTGTTTGCCCGGCCTGCCCTGTTCGCCGACTGGCCGGTGCCGCGCACGCCGGGCTATCGGCTGAAGGACAAGACCTGGCAGCTTTACGACGCTTTCGACGGCGAGGGCTTCATCGGCGCTTCCAACGTGCACGCCAGCGCCCGCGACTGGGCGCGCTGGGGTGACGCCTTCGCGCGCGGCCAGGTGATGGCCGCCGAGCGGCTGGAGGCCGGCCTGCGCGAGCCGATGCTGGACAGCGGCCTGGACAGTGGCCTGCGGCGACTCAGTTGGTACTGCGACGCGACCCAGCAGCGTTGCCATTACAGCGGCGCCTACAACGGCTTTTTTTCCCAGGTCTATTGGGACCGTGCGCGGCGTGAAGTGGTGGCCTATGTCAGCAACAGCACGTTGCCGCCGTGGCGTTGCGCCAACCTCACGCGTGACTTCATCGATGCACTGGCTGGCCGCACGCCAACGCCGGAGCCCGTCAGCAGTCCCGCACGCATCAATACCAAAGACCTGCCCGGTTGGGCCGGTACATATCAGGCTCCCGGCCTGGGCCCCGTGGTCATCAGCGCCAATGCAGGGCGACTCTTTGTGCGTGTGGGGCGCGGTGAACTGGCTTCGATGTACCCGGCGACCAAGGCCGTTTTCTACGCCCCGACGCTTGACCTGTGGTTGGCGTTTTCGGGTTCACCCAGGTCGCCCACGCTGCACCTGCGCTCCGTGTTTGACAGGGCCGACGCAAAGCGTGTGACAGCGCCCGGCGGCAAGACCTAGCTTGATTGGAGAGACCTCATGACCGGTACTGAATTCGGCAGCTTCATCCTCGCCCTGATCGTGGTGGCCATTGTCGTGGCCATCGCCGTGTGGCTGCTGCACTGGCTGTACCTTCGCAGCTCCAAGGAGCGCGCGTTCGTGCGCACCGGCCTGGGCGGACAGAAGGTCGTGCTCGATGGCGGCGCCTTCGTGCTGCCGATCGTCCACGACGTGATTCCGGTGAACATGAACACGCTCAGGCTGGAGGTCAGCCGAGGGCGCGACAAGGCGCTGATCACCAAGGACCGCATGCGTGTGGACGTGATCGCCGAGTTCTATGTGCGCGTCGCGGCGCAGCCCGATGCGGTCGCCGCCGCCGCACAAACCCTGGGCCTGCGCACGATGGAGCCGGAGCAGTTGAAGGAACTGGTCGAGGGCAAGTTCGTCGACGCGCTGCGCACGGCAGCCGCCGAGATGACGATGGAGGAGCTGCACGAGAAGCGCGGCAGCTACGTCAAGCGGGTGCGCGAGGCCGTGGCCGAGGACCTGACCAAGAACGGCCTGGAACTCGAAGCCGCGTCATTGACTCAGCTCGATCAGACCAGCATGGAGTTCTTCAATCCGAGCAACGCCTTCGACGCCGAAGGCCTGACGCGGCTGACCGAGCAGATCGAGCACCGCAAGAAGCAGCGCAACGACGTGGAGCAGGACACGCTGATTGCGATTCGCAACAAGAACCTCGAGGCCGAAAAACTCTCGCTCGAGATCGACCGCGAAAGCGAATATGCGCGGCTGACCCAGCAGCGAGAGGTCGAGATCGCTCGCGCCCGCCAGCGCGCCGACGTGGCCACCGAACGCGCCCAGCGCGAGCAGGAAGCCGAGGGCGCGCAGATCACTGCCAAGCAGACCATCGAGGCTGCGCGCATCCGCTCCGAGCAAAGCATCGAGCAGGAGCGCATCGGCAAGGAACGCGCCATCCAGGGCGCCGAGATCGAGCGCCGCAAGACGCTCGAGCTGGCCGAACAGCAGCGCGCCATCGCGATCGCGCGCGAGAGCAAGGCGCAGAGCGAAGCCCAGGCCGAAGCCGAGCTTGCCCGTGCGCTGGCCGTGACGGCCGAGGAAAAGGTTTTCACCGCGCGCGATGTCGAGATGGCCGAACGCAAGAAGGCCATCGATCTGATCGGTGCGGCCCAGGTCGCCGAGCGCGAAGCCTTGCGCCTGACTTCGGCAGCGCAGGCTGAGAAGGCCGCCAGCGCCGACCGCGGTGCCGCCATCCGCGCCCAGGCTGAGGCCGACGCCGATGCCGACAAGATCAAGGCCTTGGCTCAACGCCTGCGCGCCGAGATCGAGGCCGAGGGACAGCGCCTGATGAACGAGGCACACAACATGCTGTCACCCGAGGCGCGCACCTCGGCGCTGCGCATGCGGCTGGTCGAAAAGGCCGAAGCCATCATCCGCGAATCGGTCAAGCCGCTGGAGCGCATCGAAGGCATCAAGATCCTGCATGTCGACGGACTGGGTGGATCCGGCGGTGGTGGTGGCGGCGGCGGTGGCGACGGCGGCGTGAATTTTTCCGACAGCGTGGTCAATTCGGCGCTGCGCTTCCGCGCCCAGGCGCCGCTGGTCGACCAGTTGCTGCGCGAGATCGGCGTCGAAGGTGGCGACATCCAGCGCCTGGTCGGCGGTGTCAGCGGCGGCAAGGCAGCGCTGCCGCCGGCCTCGTCGCCAAAGGCCAAGGAGTAGGGCGTGATCCGCGTGTACTGCTCCAGCGTGATTGACACCACGGCCGAGAACGTCTGGTCGCGCATCCGCGACTTCAACGCGATGCCGGCCTGGCACCCGGGCATCGAGGACAGCCGGATCGAGAACAACGAACCGAGCGACCGCATCGGCTGCATCCGACACTTCCACACCCGCGACGGCGGCATGATCCGCGAGAAGCTGTTGGCGCTGTCGGATTACGACTACAGCTGCACTTACGAGATCCTCGAAAGCCCGATGGGCGTGGAGAACTACGTCGCCACGCTGAAACTGACACCGGTGACCGACGGCTCGCGCTGTTTCGCCGAGTGGAGCGCCGAGTTCGATTGCGCCGAGGGCCGCGAGGGCGAACTGAGCCAACTCGTTGCCAGCGGAGCGTTCCAAACCGGGTTCGACGCACTGAAGCGGCACTTCGGCCGGCGCTGACCGTGCTCCAAAAGGTCGTCCGCTCCACGGTCATCGATGCGCCGATCGCGCGCGTCTGGGCCGTGCTGCGCGACTTCAACAGCCACGATCAATGGCACGACGTGGTTGACGCCAGCCGCATCGAGGGCGGCGAGCGAGGCGATCAGGTCGGCTGCGTTCGCAGCTTCACGCTCAAGGACGGCAACCGCATCCGCGAGCAGCTGCTGACGCTGTCCGACAAGGACTACCGCAGCACCTACGGCATCGTCGATGCCACGGTGCCCTTGCAGCGCTATGTCGCCACCATCACGCTCAAGCCGGTGACCGACGGCAACCGCACCTTCTGGCACTGGGAGTCGAGCTTCGCCACGCCGCCGGGGATGGAGCGAGAGCTGCGCGAGATGGTGGCGCGCAATGTCTACGAGGCCGGTTTTGACAACCTGCGACGGCATCTGGCGCAGGGCGGCGATCTGCGCGCGCCGGGAACGACGCCGATGCCGATCGCGCTGCCAATGCCCGCGCGGTGCGTCAGCGTGGCGCGATACGGCGGCCCCGAGGTGCTGCAGGGGCAGGACATCCAGGTGCCACCGCCGGGCCCGGGTGAATTGCGCATTCGTCAGCGCGCCATCGGCGTCAATTACTTCGATGTCTATCTGCGCAAGGGCTGGATTCCGTCGTTGCTGCCGTTGCCGGGCGTGCCGGGACAGGAGGCCGCGGGCAGCGTCATCGACGTCGGCCCCGGCGTGACCGGCTTCATGCCGGGCGACCGGGTGGCCTACATCGGCCCGCTGCCCGGTGCCTACTGCAATGTGCGCAGCGTGCCAGCGGCCTGGGTCGTGCGGCTGCCACCGGCAGTGGAAGACGCGACCGCGGCGGCGCTGCTGCTCAAGGGAATCACGGCCGACTGCGTGCTGCGCGACCTGGGCCATGTGCGCGCCGGCACGCGGCTGCTGGTGCATGCGGCCGCCGGTGGCGTCGGGCTGCTGCTATGTTCCTGGGCGCGCCGCCTGGGCGCAAGTGTGGTGGGCACGGTGTCCGGTGACGACAAGGCCCGCGTGGCCCGCGAGCATGGCTGCGAGCATGTGATCGTGACCCCCGACTACCGTTTCGCCGATGCCGTGCAACAGCATTGGGGCGGCGGTGCCGACCTCATCGTCGACGGCCTGGGCGAGGCTGCACGCGAAGAAAATTTTGCCGCCCTGGCGCGCTGCGGACATTGGATCAGCCTCGGCCAGGCCAGCGGCTCGTTGCAACCCGTTTCCCCCGACTGGCTGGTGCAGAAGTCAGTCACCTTCTCGCGCCCGGTGGTCTTTGATTTCGTGGCCACGCCGGCGATGATGGTCGAGCGCAGCCAGCGTCTATGGGCGGCGCTGGCTGATGGCGCCGTCAAGGCCCCGCCCATCGAGCGATGGTCGCTCGACGCCGCCGCGAAAGCGCATGAGCGGCTGGAATCGCGGCGCAGCATCGGGTCGATGGTGCTGGTCACCTGAATCCGCACCGCAAGGAGACTCCCATGATCGTCGGCATGAACCACTTCACCGTCACGGCCGAAGACGAGCGCAAGACGCTGGACTTCTACGTCGGCCTGCTCGGCATGACCGTCGGCCACCGGCCCGACCTGGGCTTCCCTGGCGCCTGGCTCTATGCCGGCGGGACGCAGGCGGTGTTGCACATGTATTTCGGCCGTCCGCTGCCGACCACGCGCACCGGCGTCATCGACCACATGGCCTTCACTGCCACCGACCTGAAGGCCGTGAAGGCACGCTTCGATGCGGCCGGCGTCAAATACGACCTGCGTCGCCAGGCAGGCGCGGGCACCTGGCAGCTCTTCAGCTACGACCCCAATGGTGCGAAGGTGGAACTGGACTTCGACCCCACAGAGTCGCTCGATTGAGCTGTTCGTACGCCGTCAACTCGTCGCGTGCGCTGCCTGCAACGACGCAGGCCGTGCCGCGACGCGCGGTAGATCAGGCTGCGACCACCTTCTGCTCGATCGCACCGAAAATCGATTCGCCGTCGCGGCCCTTCATCTCGATGCGGATGGTGTCGCCGTACTGCATGAACGGCGTCTTCGGCTTGCCGTCTTCGATGGTCTCGATGCAGCGCTTCTCGGCGATGCAGCTGTAGCCCTTGGTCCAGTCCTTGTTGCTGACCGTGCCCGAGCCGATCACCGAACCGGCGCGCACGTTGCGTGTCTTGCAGATGTGGGCGATCAGTTGGCCGAAGTGGAAAGTCATCTCCGGCCCAGCCTCGCACATCCCGACCTTCTTGCCGTTCCAGGTCGAGGTGAGCGTGAGGTGCACACGCCCGCCGCGCCAGTCATCACCGAGTTCATCGGGCGTCACGGCCACCGGGCTGAATGCGGTGGCGGGTTTGCTCTGGAAGAAACCGAAGCCCTTGGCCAGCTCATTCGGGATCAGGTTGCGCAGGCTCCAATCGTTGGCAAGCATCAGCAGGCGCACGCCCTCGAGCGCCTGGTCGGGGGTCGCGCCGTTGGCCACGTCGCCGGTGATTACGGCGATCTCGGATTCGAAGTCGATGCCCCAGTCGGTATTGGCGAAAGGGGCGTCGTCGCGGGGGCCGAGGAAATCGTCGCTGCCGCCTTGGTACATCAGCGGGTCTTCGTAGAAGCTTGCCGGCACTTCGGCCTTGCGCGCTGCACGCACCAACTCCACATGGTTCAGGTAGGCAGAGCCATCGGCCCATTGGTAGGCGCGCGGAAGCGGCGCGGCGCACATCTCGGGCACGAATTCGAAGGCGTGTCGGGCCTTGCCCTGATTCAGCGTCGCATACAGGTCCTGCAATTGAGGCGAGAGGAAACCCCAGTCGTCGAGCAGTTGTTGCATGCGGGTGGCAATGGCGGTCGCAAAATGGGCGCTGGCGAGATCGCGCGACACGACGATGAGTTGGCCGTCGCGCGAGCCGTCTTTGTAGGTGGCGAGCTTCATGGCGCCATTGTCATTCGATTTCCGACCCTTGGATCCGACCGTGACCGCTGTTGCGAGACGCCGCTGGCTGGTGCTGAGTGGGATCGGCCTTGCCGTGGTCGGCCTGCACATGGTGGCCTTGCTGGCGCTGGGCCCAGGCTGGCTCGATCCCGAGAGGCCGGTGGCCTCGCCAATGCAACGGATCGAGCTGCGCAGCGTCGTGCAGCCGGGTGCGGTCACGGCGTTGCCGCCGCCCGCAGCGTCCGCGCTGCCCGTCGAGTCGCGACGGGCAGCGCGCATGGCAACCACGGGAGTGCCCGGCATGCCGGCAGTTTCATCGCCTAGGGTGGCGGTGGTCGGTGCGCAGGATGACCGCGATACTGCCGCTGCAGCGCCGAGTGCACCGCCAGAGTTCCTGGCGGAACCCGCGGGACCGGCTGTGGCGGCGACAGCGACGGAGATCCCCGTTTACGCCACCCGCCTGCCGCCGGCGGGGCAGTGGCGCTACCGTCTGCAGCGCGGCCTGATGGTGGGCGAGGCCGAGTTGCAGTGGGCGCCGCAGGATGGGGCGCGTTATGAGATGCGGCTGCTGGGCCGGTTCGCGGGCGTCACGCTGCTCGAATGGGCCAGCCAGGGTCAACTCGATGCGGCGGGCGTGGCACCTGAGCGCCTGGCGATTCGCCGCCGCGGGCGCGACCGGCAAGCCGTCAACTTCCAGCGCGAGGCCGGAAAGATCACCTTCTCCGGCCCGACCCATGAACTGCCGCTGTTGCCCGGCGTGCAGGATCGCCTGAGCTGGATGGTGCAATTGCCGGCCGTGGTGGCGGCCGCACCCGAGCGCTTCGCAGCCGGAGCCACTGTGGTGCTGTATGTGGCCGGCGCGCGCGGTGACGCCGACATCTGGGCCTTTGTCGTGCAGGGCGTCGAAACGGTGGATGACCGGCCGGCCTTGAAACTGTTGCGCGAGCCACGCCGACGCTACGACACCCGTGCCGAGGTCTGGCTCGATCCCTCCGAGCATTACTTGCCGCTGCGCGTCGTGCAAACCCCTTCTGGCGGTGGGGCCGCACTCGAACTGCAGCGCGAGCGCGTAACCCGCTAGCCGGGCCTTGTCATCCCCGGCCTTGAAAACTGCGTTGTCGAACTCAGCTAAGGCTCAAGACGCGCTCGGCGTCAGTCCTTAGGGGCAGTGTGCCCAGGAGATGCCTGCATGTTGATGCTCTACAACTCGGACAGCTTTGCGGTGGTGCAGTTTGACCTCGGCGGTGACGCCGCGAGCAGCACCACGCCCCAGCGCGGCGGCTACGAGATCGTCGACAAGTTCGCACGCAAGGAAATCTTCATTGAAGGCGCCGTGGCGCTGCAGTTCAAGGCTGCGGTCGATGCGCTGGTTCAGACCAGCCCCAGCGAGGAAGAGCTCGACGAGTTGATCGGTCGCTACACCACGCTTGCACAACAGCCGCTGGTGTTGCACTGAGCAGGATAGCGCGTACAAGGTAGAGCACCCGGGCTTGCCCTGCGCGCGTGCCTGCGCCAAGATGGCGCGAACGCCTGATCTGTTTTGGGCTACCTTGTTCACTGGAGGTTTGCGCCGTGAGAAGTCGCGCCGAAGTCCAGACTGTGTTGTCGCCGGGCCTGCGCGAAGCGCCGGTGCTCGACCGCATGTGTTCGCAGTTCGTGCTCGCTCTCACGCTGCGCAACGCCGCGCGCTTCAACCTGCGCCGCGACTGGGCCAGCCTGCTGTCGCTCACCGGCCGCCACCTGGTCTGGCCGCTCACCGCGCTGCACCGCTTGCGGGAGTACCTCGGCCGCCGTTGTAAGGGCAACGAGCAATGGCGCGGCCACGAGGCCCTGAGTGATGCGGCCTTCATGCAGCGCCATGGTGGCTGGCGCGGGCCCTATGAGGAGGGCACGCTGTTCTTCTACATCGACGAATACGTCAAGGACGCACCCAAGGACCTGTTGGCCGTGCTCGGTGCCACCGCCGATTGGCTGGCGCGCAGCCTTAAAAAGGAATCGACACTGGTCGAGAAGAACATCGACGCGCTGGCCGGCTTGCTGCAGTTGAATCCGGCCGAGCGTGCACTGTTGCTCTACGGCACGATGGCGCGCTACCAGCGCGAGCTGCGCGGCCTGCTGGTCGAGTTCAAGGTCGGCAGTGCGCAGGAGGCCTATGCGGCGATCGCCGCGGTGGCCGGCGTCAACGAGCAGGAAGTCGCCGAGGCGCTGCGTGCCGGCTCGCGCCTGGAACGCACCGGCATGGTCGAGAACTTGATCTCGGAGCACAACATCACCGATCTGGCCGACCTGATGAAGGTCAGCGAGCAACTGCCGCCGGTGCTGATGCGCGAGTACCCGGCGCCGAGCGATCTGATGGCGGTGTTCACCCGGCCGGCAACCAAGAGCGAGCTGAGCGCCGCGGACTTCGCCTTCGTGGCCGACGATGTCAAAGTGTTGACCACGCTGCTGGCCAACGCGGTGGCTTCGCGTGCGCCGGGCGTCAACGTGCTGCTCTACGGCCCGCCGGGGACCGGCAAGACCGAGTTGGCCAAGGTCTGCGCGCAGGCCGCGGGGCTCGAGTTGTACGAAGTCGAATACGCCGACCGCGAAGGCAATTCGCTGACGGGCCGAGACCGCTACCGCTCGCTGCAGATCAGCCAGGTGTTCCTCAATGGCGGGGCCAACGTCGCGTTGCTGTTCGACGAAGTCGAAGACGTGTTCCCGCCGATCTCTGCCGACGCGGCGCAACTGATCTCACGGCTCGACGCCAGCGACGCGCAACCCTCGGCCAGCGTCAGTGGCAAGGCCTGGGTCAACCAGATCCTCGAGACCAACCCGGTGCCGGTGGTGTGGGTCACGAATCGCATCGAACAGATCGACCCGGCGTTTCGGCGCCGCTTCCAGTACCACCTCGAACTCAAATCGCCGCCGCCGGGCGCACGCGAAGGTCTGGTGGCGCGCGCGCTCGCGGGCATCGATGTCGGCGAAGGCTTCGCGGCCAAGCTGGCCGAGCGCCGCGGTCTGACGCCCGCGCAAATCCGCACGGCAGTGCGCTTCGCGGCCTTGGCGCGGCCGAGCGAGGACGGTGCACTCGGTGTCGAGGCCCTGATCGAGCGCCAGCTCGGCAATGCCGACAAGGCGCTCGGCCAGAACGCGCAACGCTATGCTGCGCGGCGCGTGGTCACGAGCTACGACCTGTCGCTGTTGAACGTCGACTCACACTTCGAGTTGCCGCGCATCGTCGAGGCGCTGCGCCGCCGCGGCCACGGCACGCTGTGCTTTCACGGCCCGCCCGGTACCGGCAAGACGGCATTGGCCGAACACATAGCGCTGGCCCTGCAACGGCCATTGCTGGTACGCCAGGCCAGTGATCTGGTCAGCAAGTACGTTGGCGAGACGGAACAGAACATGGCCAAGATGTTCGAGGAAGCGCAAGCCGAAGATGCGGTGCTGTTGCTCGACGAGGCCGACAGCTTCCTGCGCAGCCGCCAGCGCGCCGAACGTACCTACGAAGTCACAGAAGTCAACGAAATGCTGCAGGGCATGGAGCGCTTTGGCGGCCTGTTTATCTGCACGACCAACCTCTTTGACGAACTCGACGAGGCCGCGCTGCGGCGCTTCACCTTCAAGGTGCGCTTCAAGCCCCTGAGCGTTGACCAGCGCATGGCGATGTTCGTGGCTGAGGCGCTGGCCGGCGCGGCGGCGCAACTCAGCGTCGAGCAGCGCCAGCGCCTGGCCACTCTGGATCAGCTCGCGCCCGGCGACTTCGCCGCAGTCAAGCGCCAGGTGGAGATCCTGGGCGCCGAGTTCGAACCCGATGAGTTCCTGGCGCAGCTGGAGAGCGAGCACCGCGTCAAGCCGGGTGTGCGCGAGCGCCGCGGCATCGGGTTCACGACGCCCACGTGACGCGCAAGCAATACCCCATGAACGGGGTGGGCATTGCTACTCGCTTTCCCGCGATGGTCTCGTCGGCAAGTGGGCAACAATCCTTTAACGCACAGCGTAGAAAGAGACTGATCGTTTGCCGATGGCCCTGGCTTCACTGAACGCCCAAGCACTGTCATTGCCCATGGTTGCGGCGTTGCTCACGGGAGCAGCCGTCACGGCAGCGTTGCTGGCGCACACGATGCGCAAGACGCGTTCGTCCGACTGGGTGGTGGCGCTCGGGTGGGGACTGGGCGGGTCATTCGGCGTCGGCACCGGTTTGTGGGCGTTGCAGCTGGCCACATGGCACGCCACTCAAAGTCCCGCGACGGCTTGGTTCGTTGCCACGCCGTTCGTCGGTGCGTGGGTGCTGGCCATTGCTGGGTGTGCTCTGGCGCTGCTCGCCGTGCGATGGCTGCCCGCGCAATGGATGGTCAACGCCTCGACGTTGGCGCTGCTGATGCTGCTGCTGATCACGATGTTCGTGGTCCTCGGTGCAGCCATGGCAGTGCCCCCGAACTGGCAGGCCCAGGCGGCCGGACCGGCGGTCGCTGCGTTGGCCGCCTCAGGGCTCGGCTTGTGGGTGGCGCTACTGTTGTTGAACGGGCCGCGGCGGCCGGCGTTTCGCTGGCCGGCATCACAACGCTGGGCCGGAATGGGCGTTTTTGCCGTGACCTGGCTGATGGGCCAGGCTTTGGCGCTTGATGCGACGGCGCATGCGTCGCTGGTTTCGTCGACTGAGATCGAAGGCATGCTCAATGCGGCACCGGCGGCGGCGATCGACGCCCGCCTGGTGCAGTTGGCGCTCGCCTTCAGCGTCTTCGTACTGACCATGGCGGTGGTCTGCATTCTGGTCGATTCGCGCACCGGCTACCGCGCACAGTCGTTGTCGAATTCGCTGCACGCTGCCAACAAGCGGCTGCGTCAACTGGCGTTTCAGGACGCACTGACGGGCCTGCCCAACAGGCCGCACTTCGAGGAACGGCTGGGCCACCTGCTCAACCATGTTGGGCGCGCGCCCTCGGCGATGGCGGTGTTGTTCGTCGACATCGATGGCTTCAAGGCGGTCAACGAATCCTTCGGTCACGCAGCAGGCGACGAGGTCCTGCGCGAGGTCGGGCGTCGGCTGTCGACGCTGACCAGGCCGCAGGACACCGCGGCGCGCATCGGTGGTGATGAGTTCCTGTTGCTCGTGGCCGCGCCGGGCTCACATGAGGCCGTCGCAACCGCAGCCCAACGCACCTTGCACACCTTGATCTCGCCGTACACGCTGCCCAACGGCAGCGAGGTGCGCCTGTCATGCTCGATCGGGATTGCCGTATTTCCAGAGCATGGCCCGGTCAGCCGCTTGATCGGCAACGCCGACTCCGCGATGTTCGCGGTCAAGCGCACCGGGGGCTCGACCTACGCCTTCTTCGAACCCCGCATGGAGCTCGATGCCAGCGATCACCTGTCGCTGCAGAGCGATCTGCGCCTGGCCATCGCCCAGAGCGAACTGGCGCTGTTCTACCAACCCAAGGTCGATGCGCGCACGGGCGAATTCACCGGCGCTGAAGCGCTGGTGCGCTGGCAGCATGCGGTGCGTGGCGCCGTCGGCGCGGCCGAGCTGATCGCGGTGGCCGAGCGCTTCGGTCTGATCGGCGCGGTCGGCGAGTGGGTACTTAACGAGGCCTGCCGTCAGATTCGTGCGTGGGAAGACGCCGGCATGCGCATTCGCGTCGCGGTCAACCTGTCGGCGCACCAGCTGCGCCAGGACGACCTGGTGCAGCGCATTCGCGCCACGCTGGCGCGTCATCGCGTTGATGCCGCGCTGCTGACCTTCGAAATCACCGAAAGCGTGGCGATGGAAGACACCCAGGCCACGATGCGATCGTTCGCCCAGTTGGCCCGCGCGGGCGCGTCGCTCGCGATCGACGATTTCGGCACGGGCCACTCCAGCCTGGCCTACCTGCGCACGCTGCCGGCGCGGCAGTTGAAGATCGATCACAGCTTCGTGGCCGATTTGGGGGTCAGTGGCGACGCGATGGCGGTGGTTGACGCGGTCATCCGCCTGGCCCATGCCCTGGGCCTGCGCGTGGTCGCCGAAGGGGTCGAGACCGAGCGCCAGCGCGACATCCTGCAGACCCTGGGCTGCGATGAGTTCCAGGGCTACCTTTTTGCGCGCCCGATGGACGCCGAGCGGCTGGCGCTGTGGGCGGCGGGCGAAGAGAGCACACGGCTCTTTGTCGAGAAACGATCCAGCCCGCGCGAAGCGGCGCCACTGCCGGGCGAACCACCGACCCTGCAATAGCGCGGGGTCGCAGGCCGCGGGCAGGCGTTTGCGGGTTCCTACAATGGCTGCATGAACCCGCAGAAGATGGCCTATACCCGCGCCGCGGCCTTGCCGGCGCTGCTGGCCCAGCGCATCATGATCATCGACGGTGCCATGGGCACCATGATCCAGCGCTACAAGCTCGGCGAGGCCGACTACCGCGGCGAGCGTTTCAAGGGCCATCCCAAGGACCTCAAGGGCAACAACGAATTGCTGCAATTGACGCGGCCGGATGTGCTGCGCGAGATCCACGCGGCCTACCTGGCCGCCGGCGCCGACATCATCGAGACCAACACCTTTGGCGCGACGTCGATTGCCCAGGACGACTACGGCCTGGGCATGCATGCGCGCGAGATGAATGTGGCCGCCGCGCGCATTGCCCGCGCCGCGGCCGATGCCGCCAGCACGCCGGACAAGCCACGCTTCGTGGCCGGCGCACTCGGCCCGACACCGCGCACGGCCAGCATCAGTCCCGAGGTCGATGACCCCGGCGCACGCAACGTCAGCTTCGAGCAGTTGCGCGCGGCGTACCTGGAGCAGGCGCAGGGGCTGCTCGAGGGCGGCGCCGACCTGTTCCTGGTCGAGACCATCTTCGACACCTTGAACGCCAAGGCAGCGATATTCGCCCTGGACGAGCTGATGGAGAGTACCGGCGAGCGCCTGCCGGTGATCATTTCGGGCACCGTCACCGACGCCTCGGGGCGCATCCTGTCGGGCCAGACTGTGGCCGCGTTCTGGCATTCGGTGCGCCATGCAAAGCCGTTGGCGGTGGGTCTGAACTGCGCCCTGGGCGCAGCGCTCATGCGGCCCTATATCGAAGAACTGGCCAAGGTCGCTTCAGACACCTTCATTTCCTGCTACCCCAACGCCGGCCTGCCCAACCCGATGAGCGAGACCGGGTTCGATGAAACGCCCGACGTGACCGCCGGCCTGATGGCCGAGTTCGCGAAGAGCGGTTTCCTCAACATCGCGGGCGGCTGTTGTGGCACCACGCCGGAGCACATCGCTGCCATTGCGCACCAGATCTCGGCGTATCGGCCGCGCTCGCCTCAGGATCCGCTGTTCGGCTCCCTGTTCGCTGCCGCCTGAGCTGCGCCTGGGAGCCAGGCTTCGTCGAGCTGGCTGATGGCCTGCGGCGCCAGGACGATGCGCAACTGGACCGCGCTGCCTGCAGGGGCCGAGCCGGCGCCGGTCATGCGCGTGCCGGCGACGCCTCGCGAGACGAGGTGCTCGCGCACCTTCTGCGTGCGGCTCGCGGCCAGCCGCGTGGCCCCTGCGGCGTCGGCGGGTGCAGCGATCGCCACGCGCATGGCGGGATGACGCCGCAGGCTGGTGGCCACCCGGTCGAGCACCGCAGCCAGGGCGGGCTTGATGTTGCTGCTGGCGGTATCAAAGGAATTGGCCAATGGCACATCGACCGCCAAGGTGCCGCCGTCGGCCAAAGCAATCACCACGGGCGTGCCGCGAAACCACTCGCCGAGCCAGCGCTGTTCCGTGATCAGCGGTGAAATTGCTGGCGCGTCTGGCACGTGCCGAGGCAGGCCAGTGGCTGGATCGGTGTTGCCCGGCGCCAGCGCGGCGCAACCGGCCAGCAAGGCCATGAGGGTCAGCAAGGTCGCCATCGCACAACGGCGGCGGAGCCAGGGGGCAGCGAGTATGTTCACGGTGTCCTGTTGCAGCGTCAATCAAGCGATTCAAGCGAGTCCGGGGTGGAGCGCACGAGCGTCGAACGCTACCGCGGCGCGCGCTGCGAAGGCGGGCGCAGCGCGACCTGGATCTTGAGCTCGAGCGCGCGCTCGCCGCGTTGTACCGCGATGGTGGCGGCGCTGCCCGGCTTCAATCCTGCCACGGCATTGAACAGCTGCGCGGTGTTGGCAATGTTCTGGTCGGCAATCTTGACCACCACATCGCCAGGCCGCAAGCCACCGTTGCCTGCCGGGCCGTTTTGCAGCACCCCCGTGATCAGCACGCCGATCTTGACCGGCAGGCGCAGCGACTCGGCCATCTCGGGCGTCAGGTCGCGCGGCTCAACGCCAATCCAGCCGCGGCTGACGCTGCCGTCGCGCACCAGGCTTTCCATCACCATGCGGGCGGTGTCGGCCGGAATGGCGAAACCGATGCCCAGGCTGCCACCGCTGCGCGAAAAGATGGCCGTATTGATGCCGATCAGGTTGCCCTCAGCGTCGACCAGCGCGCCACCGGAGTTGCCGGGGTTGATGGCGGCGTCGGTCTGGATGAAGTTCTCGAAGGTGTTGATGCCGAGCTGGTTGCGGCCGAGCGCGCTGACGATGCCGGAAGTGACGGTCTGGCCGACACCGAAGGGGTTGCCGATGGCTAGCACGGCGTCACCCACCTGCGGACCTTCCTTGTTGCCAAAGGCGATCACGGGCAGCTTGGACAACTCGATCTTGAGCACAGCCACATCGCTGTCGGGGTCGGTGCCGACCAGCTTGGCTTGGGCCTGGCGGCCATCGGCGAGCAGGACTTCGATTTCGTCGGCGCCGTCGATGACATGGTGGTTCGTGATCAGGTAGCCCTCGGGCGAGACGATCACGCCCGAGCCGAGCCCGCGCTGGGGCTGATCCTGTGGGCTGCGATCGCCAAAGAAGAAGCGGAACCAGGGATCGTCAAGCTGCGGGCGGCGCGGGCTGAGCTTGCTGGCCACGATGCTGACCACCGCAGGCGCCGCACGTTGGGCCGCCGCGCGGTAGCCGCTGCTGGCGGCGCTGGCCGCCAGCGTCGCGGCCTGCGGTGCCTGGGCGACCGACACGATCTGCGGCAACATGCGGCTGGGCGAACGGCCGAGCCAATCCGGCTTCAGCGTGGCCACCACGAACAGCAACGCCACCGCGACGGTGACGGTCTGAGAGAAGATCAACCAGATTCTGCGCATAACGACGGAGTTGAGGGCACGATGGCCGCACGCAATGAGATCGAGACCTACCTCAATAGGCTGTTGAATGCAGACGGCTTCAAGGATTATGGGCCGAACGGTTTGCAGGTCCAGGGCCGGGCCGAGGTGCGCCGCATCGTGTCGGGAGTGACCGCGAGCCTGGCCCTGATCGAGGCGGCGATCGATGACGGTGCCGACGCGATCGTCGTGCACCATGGCCTGTTCTGGCGCGGCCAGGACCGCCGCCTGGTGGGTTGGCTGGGCGAGCGCGTGCGCCGATTGATGGCCCAAGGTATCAATCTGTTTGCCTACCACCTGCCCCTGGACGCCCACCCTGAATTCGGCAACAACGCGCAACTCGGCTTGCGCCTGGGGCTGGTGGTCGATGCGCGGTTTGGCGAACACGATCTTGGTTTTTCCGGCCCCTGCGGCGACAACGACTCATTGGACGGGTTGGCCGCGCGGGTGCAGGCGGCACTCGGTGGCCGTGCACCCTTGGTGTTGCCAGGTGACGGCCGCGCGCTGGCGCGCATCGGCTGGTGCACGGGGGGTGCGCAGGGCTACTTCGAGTCTGCCATCGCCGCGGGCGTCGACGCCTTCCTGACCGGCGAGGTGTCGGAGCCGCAGGCCCATCTGGCGCGCGAAACCGGTGTCGCCTTCCTGGCCTGCGGCCACCACGCCACCGAGTGCTTTGGCGCGCCGGCGCTGGCCGCGCATGTGGCCGAGCGCTTTGGCATTGAGCATCGGTTCATCGAGATTGCCAACCCGGCATGAGCTCGCCGGGCCGCCCCAAGGGCGAATACCGCAGTGCGCAGCACGGAGGTTGACTGATGAGCTCGCCGGGCCGCCCCAAGGGCGAATACCGCAGTGCGCAGCACGGAGGTTGAATGATGAGCGCCTTGGGTGCCGCAAAAGCTGACAATCCCGCCATGGAAAACGCATCGGCTCCGCTGCTGCTGACGATGGGCGATGCCTGCGGCATCGGGCCCGAGATCATCGCGCGCGCGTTCCAGCGCGGCGCGGCCGCAGGCTGCGTCGTGATCGGCGACATCGGCGTCATGCGTCGAGCAATGCGGCAACTTGCAGAACCGGGGCCGTTGGCGCTGCTGAATGCACCGGGCGACCTGGCGTCATGTCCGCCGAATTGCGTGCCGGTGTGGCAGCCCGAAGGCCTGACGCTAGGTCTGGATCAATTGCCCTGGGGTCAGCCAGACGCGCGTGCGGGCAGGGCGGCGGCGGTCTGTATCGAGGCGGCGGTGCGCGCTGTGCAGCGTGGGCAGGGCGTGGGCATCGTCACCGCGCCGCTGCACAAGGCTGCGCTGGCTGCGGCAGGCCTGCCCTACCCGGGGCACACTGAGATGCTGCAAGCGCTTGCTGCCACGCCCGGCGAGGCGCCGCCACCGGTGCGCATGATGCTGGCCAACGACGAGTTGCGCGTGGTGCTGGTGACGATTCACCTGGCCTTGCGCGCGGCCATCGATGCGGTCACCTTCGATGCGGTGTTGTCGACCCTGCGCATCGCTCACCAAGCCGCGGCGCAGTGGGGCCAGCGACAGCCCCGCATCGCCGTGGCGGGGTTGAATCCGCATGCCGGAGAGGACGGCATGTTCGGCGACGAAGAGCACGACATCATTGCCCCGGCGGTCGCCGCGGCGGTGGCCGAGGGCATCCACGCGCAGGGGCCGTTTGCGCCTGACACTGTGTTCATGCGAGCGCGCCGCGGCGAGTTCGATCTGGTGGTGGCGATGACGCACGACCATGGTCTGATCCCGGTCAAGTACCTGGGCGTCGAGCAGGGCGTCAATGTCACGCTCGGACTGCCCTTCGTGCGCACCAGCCCTGATCACGGCACAGCCTTCGAGATCGCCGGGAGCGGCCTGGCCGATCCGGCGAGCCTGGAAGCCGCGATCCGCTGGGCGCGGCGCGCGATCGCGGCCCGCGGCGCGTTCAGTGCCGCGTGAGAGGTATGCCCGAAGTCGAGTCGCCTCGCAATGCTGCCAGTTGCTTGCGCGCCCGCGCCGTGGCGCGCTCGATCAAGTAGGCATTTTCGTAGGCGCGCAGGCGACCGGTTTCGCACAGGCGGTAGAGCATGCGCGCGGTCATCGAGATCGCATGCTGGTGCTTGGCGCCGCGCGTGAAGACGAAGAAGGTGCGACCCGGGCTGATGTGGGACAGCCGCACCTTGTGCCACTGGTCTTCGAAGTGCATGCGATAGGAAAAACCGATCTGCACATGGTCGGCAAGCGACGCGCCCTTGGTCGGCTCGACCGGCTCGGGCGGCGGCAGGCCGTCAATGTTGATGTCCAGTGCACTGACATCGCCCTCGCCCTCCTGCTCGGCGCTGAGATCAATATCGACCTCGCCACTCCAGTCGATCGCGCTTTCCTCCACCAGGCCAATCCGGGCCGCCTCTTCGGGTGTGAAGCCGGGGCCCGAGACCACATCGTCGAGCACCGGGATCGCACTGGTGCCGCGCACGTTGTCCTCAGCGCGCGGCAGCGGCGTGGCCAGGATCGCGTCGAGCTGCTTGACCAGCAGGTTGTGGTCCAACGTGCGCAGCGACTCGCCCTTCAGCGACTGGGCGTGCGCAGGCATCAGCTTGTCGAAGAAGTCCTTGGTGGCGACCGCCGGCCAGCCGATCAGCGCCAGGCCTTCATTGAGGTCGCGCATCAGGTGCGGCAGGCGCACCAAGAAAGCCTTGCGATCGGCAGGCGAGCCCTTGGGTTGGACGCTCATGACCAGATCGCGGCCGGCCAGCCGCAGGCGTTTGACCAGTTCACTGTCGGGCCCCTGTGAAGCGGTGGCCTTCATCAGCGCCTGGCTCCAGACCTGGGCCAGGAACTGGCGCAGAAAGTTCTCCATCGCCACGGGCGTCAGCGCGGCGTGCAGCTGTTGCATGTAGCGCTGCTGCGTCAGCAGGTCGGTCTCGCGTTGATCGAGCAGTGACGAGGCTTTGCTGTTGTCTTCGACGTCGCGCTGCGCTTGTTCGGCAACGAAGGTCTCGAGCTTGTCGAGCGTCTGCTCATACAGCGCCATCTGGTCGAAGTCACCGCTGACGATGTCATCCACCAGTTCACGCACCAGGGCCAGGAAGTGCTGCCCGGGGCCTTCTGAGAAGTCCTCGAAGGCCACTGCCAACGACGCCATGCGGTTGACCAACCGGCGCACCGGGTGGCGCCGCGACGAGAAAAACGTGGCGTCGCCGAGAGCCGCGCGCAACACCGGCAATTGCAATCGTGCGATGTGGCGCGCCATCTGCGGCGGCACCTTGGGGTCGGCCAGGATCTGTTCGAACAGGCTACCGACCACGTCGATGACCATGTGGTCGAGCGAGCCGGTGGCGGTACGGCGCAACTCCTCGCGATTGGCCAGGATCAGGTTGGCCATGGGCGCCAAGCCGCCTGCACCCGAGCCGCGGGTACCGTGACTGCTGTACGCAGCGTCGACCTGCGTGTCAACGGCAATGTTGCCGAGCATCGCCAGGCGCCGGATCAGGTTCATCACCTCGCCGTCGACCTGCCCGATCGTGGAGCCGTGCGCGGAGGCCATGCCGCTGGCGACCAGACCGGAGCGGGTGGTGTGGCTGCCCCCGCCCAGACGCCCGGTGCCGCTGTCGCCGGGATCCATGCCGGTCGGTCGGTTCAGCGTGTCGTAGCCCGTGTTGGTGAACTGGCCGAGTTCGTTGCCCGGACCCTGCACCATGCGCACGGCCATCTCCGGCGGCTTGATGCCCGCGGCCTTCATTTCCTGCACGATGGCGCTGTACAGCGCGGGCATCCCACTGGCCACCGTGCGTGCCATGGACTCAACCAGGGCCTTGCGCACCGACGGGCGGTCGGTGATCGTGTCACAGGCCCAGACCATGGCCTTGCCGATGATCTCCGGGCGCAATGGGTTGCGTATTTCAACCTCGCTGCTGCTGCCATGTGGCGCGTGCAACAGGCCGAGCATCAGAGCATCGAGGTCGCGCAATTCCCATTCGCAATCGTGCTCGAGCGTCAGCGCAAAGCGGTCTGCGCTGACCTGAATTTCCACGTCGCGATCGTCCACCAGGGTCAGTGACTGCCAGGACGAGCCGATGGTGCTGGTGCGTGTGCCACCTTCGCGGCGGCGCATCTCCGCGACCAAGCTGTCGTCCAGCCGCTCGTTGAAGGTCATCGAGAACGCCGACTGCTTGCGGTTCAACTCGAACTGTGCGGCAAGCAGGTCTTCGCGCGCGCTGTTGCTGGTGCTGGTGGTCGCGGCGGCGCCCAGCGCGTCGGCACAGCGCTGCGCCGCCTCGCGGGCGGTGACCTTGACTCGGTGTGCTGCCGCAGTCAGAGCGGCAGGCAATCGCGGCAGCGGTGGGTTCATCGGCAGGGTCGCGTGCAAGCGCCAGTACGTGCACAAGCGCGGGACGGCGTGGTATCCAGGCCCCGCGCCGCATACGGCCCAAAGTATGGGGCCAAACCCGCGGTCTTCTGCGGGCTACTTACTCAGCGCGTCACGGATTTCGCGCAGCAGCAACACGTCCTCAGCAGGTGCCGCGGGCGGGGCCGGTGGCGCTTCCGCCTTCATGCGGTTGATCTGCTTGACCATCATGAAGATGATGAATGCCAGGATCACGAAGTTGATCGCCACCGTGATGAAGTTGCCATAGGCGAACAGCGGCACCCCGGCCTTGGACAGCGCGTCGTAGGTCATCGCGCCCTTGTAGTCTGCCGGCACATTGCCGAGCTGGACGAAGAAGTTGGAGAAGTCCAGGCCGCCGAACAGCCTGCCGACGACTGGCATGATCAGATCCTTGACGATCGAGTCGACGATCTTGCCGAAGGCCGCACCAATGATCACGCCGACGGCGAGATCGACGACGTTGCCTTTCATTGCAAAGGCTTTGAATTCGCTAGAGAAACTCATGGGCAATCTCCTCGAATGGATGGGCGAGCGGGCGGGCGCAACGGTCACCGGCCCGGAGGGCAGTATTGCCGACAAGTGCAGGCGTGTACCCGGACCGGGAACCCGAAGGGGCGTCCGCTAGAATCTCAGGTTGACCCTCTGACTGTCGTCTTCCCCGTGAGGAATTGAATGAGCAATGACGCCATCGACCCGGGCCGACGCACCTGGATCGGCATCGCCTGCGGCGCCGGTGCCATCGGTACCGTGGCCACCGCCGTCCCCTTCGTGGCCAGTTTTGCACCGTCCGAACGCGCCAAGGCTGCCGGCGCGGCGGTCGAGGTCGACATCAGCGCCCTGAAGGCCGGCGAGATGGCCACGGTTGAATGGCGAGGCAAGCCGGTGTGGATCCTCAAGCGCACCCCCGAACAGCTCGAATCGCTGAAGAAGACGGAGGCGCAAGTGGCCGACCCGCACTCCAAGCGCAAGCCCGATGAACTGACGCCCGCGTACGCGCGCAACGACTACCGTTCGCGCAAACCCGAGATTCTGGTCGCAGTGGGCATCTGTTCGCACCTGGGTTGCTCGCCGACGGCCAAGTTGCAGGCCGGTGCCCAACCGTCGCTGCCTGATGACTGGCAAGGCGGCTTCTTCTGCCCCTGCCACGGTTCGACCTTCGATCTGGCCGGCCGCGTCTACAAGAACAAGCCCGCGCCCGACAATCTCGAGGTGCCGCCGCATATGTATCTCTCTGACAGCAAGTTGCTGATCGGCGAGGACAAGCAGGCCTGAACCCCAACCGACTGGCGAGGCACAGCAACATGGCTGAATTCAAGGATGCGCCGGCGGGAGCGTCGATCGTCGACAAGCTGACGCTCTGGACGCAGAACCGTTTCCCCACGGCATTCGACGCCTACCGCGTCCACATGTCCGAGTACTACGCCCCGAAGAACTTCAACTTCTGGTACTTCTTCGGTTCGCTGGCGATGCTGGTTCTGGTGATCCAGATCGTGACCGGCATCTTCCTGACGATGCACTACAAGCCCGATGCGGCGCTGGCCTTTGGGTCGGTCGAGTACATCATGCGCGACGTGCCCTGGGGCTGGCTGGTGCGCTACATGCACTCGACCGGTGCCAGCGCTTTCTTCGTCATTGTCTACCTGCACATGTTCCGCGGCCTGCTCTACGGCAGCTACCGCAAGCCGCGGGAACTGGTGTGGATCTTCGGCTGCCTGATCTTCTTGTGCCTGATGGCTGAAGGCTTCTTCGGCTACCTGCTGCCCTGGGGCCAGATGAGCTACTGGGGCGCGCAGGTGATCATCAACCTGTTTGCGGCCATCCCCTTGGTCGGCCCCGACCTGGCCTTGCTGATCCGCGGCGACTACGTGGTCGGTGACGCGACGCTGAACCGATTCTTCGCGTTCCACGTCATCGCGATTCCGTTGGTGTTGCTCGGGTTGGTGGCGGCGCACATTTTTGCCTTGCACGATGTCGGCTCGAACAACCCCGACGGCATCGAGATCAAGGCCAAGAAGGACCCCAAGACCGGCATTCCGCTCGACGGCATTCCGTTCCACCCGTACTACACGGTGCATGACATCGTGGGCGTGTCGGTGTTCCTGCTGATCTTCTCCGCGATCATCTTCTTCGCGCCCGAGATGGGTGGCTACTTCCTTGAGTACAACAACTTCATCCCGGCCGATCCGCTGAAGACGCCCGCGCACATCGCGCCGGTGTGGTACTTCACACCGTACTACTCGATGCTGCGCGCGATCAACGACAACATGATGGCTGTGTTGTCGGCTCTGGTCGCTGCGGCGGCCGTGCTGGCTGTCCTCAAGGGCAAGTTCTCGTCTATGGCGAAGCTGCTGGTTCTAGCGGCGGCGGCGGTCACGATCGTGTTGTTCGGCGGCTTCAAGATGCTGTTCGCGTACCTGGGCATGCAGTCGCTCGCGGAGTTGAAACTCTTGGCCGGCTTGGACGCCAAGTTCTGGGGCGTGGTGGTGATGGGCGCCTCGGTGATGATCCTGTTCGCCTTGCCCTGGCTCGACCGCAGCCCCGCGCACTCCATCCGCTACCGGCCAGACTGGCACAAGGCCGTATACGCAGTCTTCGTGATCGTCTTCCTGGTTCTGGGCTGGCTCGGTATCGAGCCGGTGTCGGACAACAAGACCTTGATGGCGCAGATCGGCACCGTGTATTACTTCGGCTTCTTTCTGTTGATGCCGTGGTGGAGCCGGTTGGGCCAGTTCAAGCCGGTGCCCGAGCGCGTGGTCTTCCAGCCCCACTGACCGCAACGCCTTGAAGAGAACCACGACCATGCTCAAGAGAATCCTTCAGTCCGTGCTGTTGACGCTGCTGGTGCTTGCCGGC
>JANMSS010000160.1:0-1973 GCA_031389585.1 Burkholderiales bacterium
GCCCATGCCCAAGGCCGGCCACGACAAGGCGATCCGGTAGCGCGCGAACAGCGCAAACACCTTGCCTTCGACGATGTAGATCTCGTAGGGCAGGGCGGCCACATGATCCGGCCCGATCTTGCCGGCCCACCAGGCTTCGCCTTGATCGGGGTCGTTCAGCGCCACGCCGATCACGGCGAGCCGGCTCTGCGGCATCAGGACTTCGTAGACCTTGGCCGTCGCGCCGGCGCCCTTGGCGAGGTTGTCCTGCACCGTGCGCAAGGCCTCGTCGAAGCTGGCGAAGCTGCGCAGCTCGTTGCGCAGCGAGTCGATGCGTTCCATGCCGAACATGTAGCGGTACTCGGCCAGTTCGGCTGCCGGCACGTCGCCGCCGAATCCGGCGCCGGCCCCCAAGGCCTTGGCCAGCCGTTCCTGGGCCGATCGCACTACGGGTTGTGCCGCATCAAAGCCGCTGCGCAGGTAGGCGCGGTACCAGTACTCCGGGTTCATGTACGACACGCTGCCGTCGCTCTTGACGCCCACTCGCAGGCCCGCACCGACGATGGCCACGCCGCCGATGCCGCGCACGGTGTCGAGAAGGGCGCGGTCGGTGACGATGACACTGCCGTGCTGCGGCAGGCCCGGCGGCTGGTGGCGCCCGACGACGACGAAGCCCTCGCCTTGCAGTTTGCGCTCGACCTGATCCATCTGCACCTTGACCTCGCCAGCAGCCTGCTTGATGCCGGCCAGGTAGGGTGTCAATGCCAAGCTGACCTGGGCCAACGCCATCAACAGCGTGCCCGTCAGCAGCCGCCGAACGATTTCACGCACCATCGCGGGCTCCCCGGTGTCAGATGAAGAGACAGACGTCGGACTCGCCGGCGAAGTTCATGAAGGTTGCCGCGCCGCCGTATTCGATGCCGTCGATGAAGTCCTTCTTCTCGAAGTCGAACAGGTCGACCGTCATTTGGCAGGCAACAAATTTGACATCGGACTCCTGACACACCGAGCGCAGTTCCTCGAGCGAGGCCACGCCTTTCTTTTTCATCTTGGCCTTCATCATCATCGTGGCCATGGCTTCCATGCCCGGCAGCATCTGCACGAACACCGGCATCGGCACCGGCATCGGCATCGCCGGGTTGGCCAAGGGGCTGATGGCGATGCCGCTCAGGTCCTTGCGCAGCAGCTGCAGGCCGTAGAAGGTGAAAAATATCTGCACCTCCCAGCCCAGCGCGGCGGCGGTCGAAGCCAGGATGAACGGCGGGTAGGCCATGTCCAGGGCGCCCTTGGTGGAAATGAGCGCCATCTTCTTTGCAGCCATCGTGTCTCCTGGAATTGTTGTGTAGCCGGGTGCCGGTCAGGCCTTCTTGAGGAAGAAGACGTACTTTCCGCTCTCGGTGCCTGAGGACAGCAAGGTGTGCCCGGTCTGCTCGGCAAACGCCTCCATGTCGCACACCGACCCCGGATCGGTTGCAACCACGCGCAGTACCTGGCCTGAAGTCATGTCGGTGAGCGATTTCTTCGTCTTCACGATCGGCATCGGGCAGGCCAAGCCCGACGCGTCGAATTCCTTGTCGTAGTTCATCGTTGTCTCCATGGCGATGTCGATGTCGCCGATTACGGGCCGAAATGGCGGGCCGAGCACCACCACGGCCCGCGGCAGCACCCGGCGAATACAGGTATTACCTTAGAGCCGCCCAGCCCTGTCTATCACCGCGACGGGTAATGGCCTGTAGCCCATGTGGGTAAACGGCAATCACAGTGCCTCTCAGAACTTGCGGCCCCAGGCCAGGCCGATGCTGGTCTGCTTCATGCCGATGGTTTCGTTGCCGCCCGCGCCCGGGCCCAGGACCGCGTTGAACAGTGAAGCGCCGGTGACGGTCTGGCGCGGCGCGATCATCAGCGCGCCGCTGACCTCGCTGTCCTTGTCCAGGGCGTAGGTGAAGCCGGCCGTGTAATGGTCCTTCATCACTCCCGGGGCAAGGATGTTGAAA
>JANMSS010000049.1:0-29008 GCA_031389585.1 Burkholderiales bacterium
CGAAGCCATCGCCGTCGGCCCAGCGAGCCCGGTCGATCGGCGTGCATCAGTGCGAAAACAGGACCGGTACGGATATCGCTGCGAGCAAGCCGCGCGTGGTGCCGTCCTGCACTTGGGATGAACGGGAGTGCCCATATGCGCCCATCACGATCAAATCGGTTTTCAGAGCGACAGCGTGGGAAAGCATCGCGTCGACCACGTCGATGGTGGTGCGCAGAATCCAACTGCGTGCACCGCTGGAAGACACCTGCAGTCGAAGCCCGGCAACCCTACCCACCGGATGAAGTCCACGCCCCTTCAATCGTGAGACCTGCAGCGGTCCCAATTCAGCGGCCTTCTTCGGCATTTCGGACCCCCCAGAGCGCCCCCCGATATGGACGCACTTGGATGATACGCAATGAATCTCCGTAAACCCAGCATTGGCGCGGGTTCCAGAGCCGTTGTGAGTCAACCTGACACTCTACCGCGGCGGCCGTCCACTCCGCCAAGTCTTGGAGTGGGTTGCAGCAGCGATGTTGCAACCCATTTTCTTACCGCAACGGTGCGGCAATGGGCGGTTTCAGACGCCCAGGTAGCTCGACAACGCCGCGCTGCTCGCCACTTCGTCGGCGGCGCCCTGCAGCACGACCTGGCCCTTTTGCAGCACCAGCGCGCGGTCGGAGAACGCCAGCACCTTGCGGTAGTCGCGATCGACGATCAGGGTGGCAATGCCGCTCTTGCGGACGTCGCCGATCACGCGCCAGATCTCGGCCACGATCAGCGGCGCCAGGCCTTCGGTGGCTTCATCGAGGATGATCAACTCGGGGTGCGTCATCAGCGCTCGGCCGATCGAGAGCATCTGCTGCTCGCCGCCCGAGAGCTGCGCGCCCGGGCTCTTCAGGCGTTCCTGCAGGCGTGTGAAGGTAGCGAGCACGCGCTCGATCGGCCAGTCGTTGCGACCATCGCGGCCGGGGCGCGCGGCCATCACCAGGTTCTCGCGCACCGACAGGTTCGGAAAAATGCCGCGCCCCTCGGGCACATAGGCCACACCCAGACGCGCCACCTGGTGCGGGCGGGCCCTGGACATGTCCTGGCCGAACAGCTCGATGTGGCCCTCGCGTTGCGTCACGTGGCCAAGCAGGCTGCGGATCAGGGTGCTCTTGCCCATGCCGTTGCGGCCGAGCAGGCCGACGGTCTGGCCGCGGCCGATCTGCAGGTCGACGCCGTGCAGCACATGGCTCGACCCGTACCAGGCCTGGATGCCGCGGGCGTCGAGGATGAGGTCCATGTCACCCCCGCCGGGCCGCCCCAAGGGGTGACGCGCCCCCATGGGGGCAGCGAACACAGTGAGCGTGGGGGCCGTCATGCTAATGGCCACCCAGGTACGCTGCCTGCACGGCCGGGCTGGCGCGCACAGCGTTGGGTGCGCCGCATTCGATCACTGCGCCGTCGACCATCACGGTGATACGGTCGGCGATGCGGAACACGGCGTCCATGTCATGCTCGACCAGCAGAATTGCATGGCCGGCCTTCAGGTCGGTCAACAGTTCCAGCATGCGATCGGTTTCCTCCGCGCCCATGCCGGCCAGGGGTTCGTCGAGCAGCAGCACCTGCGGATCGGTGGCCAGGCACATCGCGATCTCGAGCTGGCGCTTCTCGCCATGCGAGAGCAGACCGGCGGCGCGGTCGAGTTGGGTTTCAAGTCCGGCACGCTGCGCCGCCGCGCGTGCGGCGTCAACGCTGGCTCGGCAATGCCGTGCGTTCTGCCACAAGGCCCATGGCCGTTGCCGATTGGCCTGTGCGGCAAGGCGGCAGTTCTCGAGCACTGAGAACGCCGGGTACAGGCTGCTGCGCTGGTAGCTGCGGCCCATCCCGGCGCGGGCGCGGCGCGGCTGGGTCCAGGCAGTGACGTCCTGGCCCAGCAGTTCGACCCGACCGCCTGACGGCGGGATCTCGCCCGACAGGATGTTGACCAGCGTTGACTTGCCTGCACCGTTGGTGCCGATGACCGCGTGCACGCTGCCTCGTTCGAGTTCGATCGACATGTTGTCAACGGCCACCAGTCCACCCCAGCGCCGCGTGATCTGGCTGCCGCGCAGCAGCACCTCGGCGCCGCTCATTGCACCGCCTGCGCTGCAGCGGCGCCGCGCCGCTGACGCGACTCGCGCCATGCCCGCCATTGGCCGGGCAGGCCAACCAGCCCGCGCGGCAGCAGGGCCACGCTGGCGATGATGGTCAGGCCCAGCCCGAGCAGCCAATGCTTGGCGAAGGCGCCGAAGAGGGCTTCACTTTGAAAGAACTCCTGCAGCAGCACGAAGGCGAAGGCGCCGACCACGGCGCCGCGCAGATGGCCCAGCCCGCCGAGGATGATCATGATCAGCACCGAGCCCGAGAAGTGCCAGCTCAGCAGTTCGGGGTTGACGAAACCGTCCTTGACTGCGAACAGGAAGCCGGCCAGCCCCGCGATGCCGCCGGAGATCGTGAACGCCGCCAGCTTGTAAGGGTAGGTCGAGAAGCCGGTCGAGCGCATGCGCTGCTCGTTGGCCTTGATGCCGGCCAGCGCATGGCCAAAGCGCGAGCGCCCGAGCAATGCAAGAAAGGCGAAGACCGCGAGCAGGCAGGCCAGCGTGAAGGCATACATCGCCAGCGGCTTGTCCAGGGCAAACAGCTTACCCACGACGGGCTTGGCGTTGAGGTAGATGCCGTCGGTGCCGCCACCCAGCGGGGTGTCGTGGATCACGTAATAGGCCATCTGCGCGAAGGCCAGCGTGACCATGATGAAGTACACGCCCTTGGTGCGCAGGCACAGCGCGCCGACGACGAGGGCGTAGGCCGCGGCGGCGAGCATGCACAAGGGCAGCAGCCAGAGCACCGAGGCGGGTTCGGCGGCGGGCGAGAGCAGCACGGTGGCGTAGGCGCCGATGCCGAAGAAGGCGGCCTGGCCAAAGCACACCAGCCCGGTCTTGCCGACCAGCAACTCCAGGCTGAGCGCGAACACCGCGAAGACCATGATCTTGGTCACGAGGTCGACGCCGAACGAGCCGGTGAACAGCGGCCACAGCGCCAGTGCGGTGAAGGCCAGCGCGACGAAGAGCAGCTTGGCTTTGTCCAGACGCATCTCAGTTCTCCATGACGCCGAAGCGGCACCCGCTACGCATCAACCGCTGCGGCCAAGCGGCCGCCGCGGATCCGGCTTTGCCGGTCCGCCAGCGGCGCCCCCTGGAGGGGGAGGCGCCGAAGGCGCTTCGGGGGTGGTCCATGGTTATCCGGCCTTGAACAGCCCCTCGGGCTTCCACAGCAGGATCAGCGCCATCAACACATAGACCAGCACGCCGGCCGCCTGCGGCACGAAGACCTTGCCGAAGGTGTCGACGACGCCGATCAGCAGCGAGGCCAGCAGCGCACCGCGGATCGATCCGATGCCGCCGATGACGACGACGACAAAGCAGATGATCAGCACTGTGCTGCCCATGCCCGGATACACCGACGACACCGGCGCGGCCACCATGCCGGCCAGCACGGCGATCGCCACCCCGGCGGCGAAGACCACGCGGTAGAGGAACTTGATGTCCACACCCAGTGACTGCACCATCTCGCGATTCGTGCTGCCGGCGCGGATCATCATGCCCAGCCGGGTGCGCGTGAACACCCAGTACATGCCCAGCGCCAGCGCCAGGCACACGCCGGAGATGAACAGGCGGTAGACCGGGTAGGTCATCAACTCGCCCAGCGGCAGCGTGCCGGCCAGGATGGCGGGCGGGGCGACGCCGTAGACATCGTCACCGACGATCAGGCTGCGCAGCTCTTCGAAGACCAGGATCAGGCCGTAGGTCATCAACACCTGCTGCAGGTGTTCGCGCTCATAAAGGAAGCTGAAGAACGCCCACTCGAGCAGATAGCCCAGCAGCACGGCCAGGACCAGGCCCACGGCCAGCGTGGCGAAGAAGCCGCCGCCGATCGTCGCTGCGACTACCGGTGCCAGCGCATAGGCCATGTAGGCGCCGATCATGTAGAAGCTGCCATGCGCCAGGTTGATCACGCCCATGATGCCGAAGATCAGCGTCAGACCCGACGCCACCAGGAACAGCAGCAACCCGTATTGCAGCGCGTTCAGGCACTGGATGAGGAAGATGGTGAGCGTCATCGAGGGGCGAGGTGAAGGGTCAGGAATTCGGTGCTGGCGCTGATCATGCGTTCAGGCTGGTCACGGTGCGGCGAGTGCCCGCAGTCGTCGAGTTCCAGCAGTTGGGTCTGTGGCACGCGCAGTGCGATGCCGCGAATCTGCTGGAGTGTGCCGTAAGGATCGCCTGTGCCCTGCACGGCGAGCAGCGGGCAGCGTATCGCCGCGATCTCGTCCTCGATCGACCATCGCCTGAATGCCGGTTGCAGCCAGACATTGTTCCAGCCCCAGAACGCGGAGTCGGGATCGTCGTGGTATCTCGCCAGGCGCTGGCGCAGCTCGCCGCGAAGGTAGGACTCGCGCGATTGGGCGATGCTCTGCACCGAGACATCTTCGACCCTGATGTGCGGCGCCATCACGATGGCGCCGGCCACGCGCGTGGGGAACCTCGCCGCATAGAGCAGGGCAATCGAGCCGCCGTCGCTGTGGCCGAACAGCCAGGGCGGCTCGCGCACCGTGTCAATGGCCAGCGCTTCGAACAACGCGGGCAGCAGTTCCTGCGCCTGGCGGTGCATGAACTCCGGGCCCCAGGCTTCGTCAGTCGCACGTGGCGTCGACCGCCCGTAGCCGGGGCGCGAGTAGACCAGGCCGCGGCAGCCGGCCGCGTCGCACAGGCGCTGCGGAAAGTCGCGCCACATCGCCAGCGAACCCAGGCCCTCGTGCAGGAACACCACCAGCGGCGCGCTGGCGCGCTCAGGTGCGATCCAGCCATGCTCAATGCGCAGGCGCCGACCTGCTGCGTCGAGGTCGATCCATTGCGCCGTCATGGCCCGCATTTCACACCGACCCTGCGCGCCCACGCCAACATGCACTATCATGCATGCATGCAATCAAACGCGGGCGTGGCGCAACCGACCGTTGCCGCCGCGGAAGACAAGCACCCCTTCCTGGCGGCGTTGGGTGAGCGCGTGCGCGCCTTGCGATCGCGCCGCGGCCTGACGCGCAGAACTCTGGCGCTGGCGGCTGACGTTTCGGAGCGCCATCTGGCCAGCCTCGAACTCGGCGTCGGCAATGCCTCGATCCTGGTCCTCCAACAGGTGGCGCTGGCGCTGCAATGCCCGCTGGCCGAGTTGGTGGGCGACGTGACCACCTCAACGCCTGACTGGCTGCTGCTGCGTGAACTGCTCGAGCGTCGCGACGAGGCCACGCTTCGCCGCGTGCGAACTGCAGTGGCCGAGTTGCTGGGTGCGGGCGGCAGGCCCCGCGGCGTGTCCGCGGCGCGCAGTCCGCGCGTGGCGCTCATCGGTCTGCGCGGTGCCGGCAAGTCCGCGCTCGGTCGCTTGCTCGCGGCCGATCTGGGCTGTCCTTTTGTCGAGTTGTCGGCCGAGGTCGAGAAGCAGGCCGGCTGCAGCGTGGCCGAGATCCAGGCCTTGTATGGCCCCACCGCCTACCGTCGCCACGAACGCCGCGCGCTGGAGCTGGCGATCCAGTCGAATAGCCGTGTCGTGATCGCCACGCCCGGTGGCCTGGTGTCCGATCCGGCGAGCTTCAACTTGCTGCTGTCGCAATGCACCACAGTGTGGTTGCAGGCCGAGCCCGAAGACCATATGAAGCGCGTCGTGGCTCAGGGCGACATGCGGCCCATCGCCGCCAGCCGCCAGGCGTTGCAGGATCTGAAGAACATCCTGGCGGCGCGCGCCGCGTTCTACGCCAAGGCCGAGTTCCGCCTGGACACCAGCGCCCAGCCGCAACGCGCCAGCTTCGAGGCGCTTCGCAGTATGGTTCGCCAGGCACTGTCCCTACCCGCGCCGCCGGCCCGACGCAAGAAAGCCATGCCATGACTCGCCAGCCCCGCGTCGACTACCAGACCGCACCCTCGCAGTACCGGCATTGGAAGCTCGTCTTCGATGGCGTGGTGGCCACGCTGGTGGCCGACTTCGACGAGAACGCCGGGCTGGCGCCGGGCTACAAGCTCAAGCTCAACAGCTATGACCTCGGCGTCGACATCGAGCTCAACGACGCCGTCAATCGCATCCGCTTCGAGCACCCGGAAGTGCGCACGGTGGTCCTCACCAGCGCAAAGGACAAGGTCTTCTGCTCCGGTGCCAACATCTTCATGCTCGGTGTGTCCAGCCACGCCTGGAAAGTCAACTTCTGCAAGTTCACCAACGAAACGCGCAATGGCCTGGAGGATTCCTCAAGGCACAGTAGTCTGAAGTTTCTCGCTGCCGTGAACGGCGCCTGTGCGGGCGGCGGTTACGAGCTGGCGCTGGCCTGCGACGAGATCATCCTGGTCGACGACCGCTCGAGCGCGGTCAGCCTGCCCGAGGTGCCGTTGCTCGGCGTCTTGCCCGGCACCGGCGGCCTGACCCGCCTGACCGACAAGCGGCATGTGCGCCACGACCTGGCCGACCTGTTTTGCACCAGTGTCGAGGGCGTGCGCGGCCAGAAGGCCAGGGACTGGCGCCTGGTGGACGACATCGCGAAGCCGGCGGTGTTTTCGCAGAAGGTTCAGCAGCGCGCGCTCGAACTCGCAGCCCAGAGCGATCGCCCCACGGGCGGCAAGGGAGTCACGCTGACGCCGCTGGCCCGCACGATCGAAGCCGACACGCTGCGCTACACGCATGTGGTGGTCAGCATCGACCGCAACGCGCGCACAGCGACGTTCACTGTGAAGGCGCCGACCGGCGCGCAGCCCACCGATGTCGCGGGGATCGAGGCCGCCGGCGCGGCCTGGTACCCGCTGCAATTGGCGCGCGACCTTGAAGACGCGATTCTCTGGATGCGCACCAACGAGGTCGAGATCGGCATATGGTTGATCAAGACCGCAGGCGACGCAGCGGCTGTGCTGGCGATGGACGCGACGTTGCTCGCCCACAAGAGCCACTGGCTGGTGCGCGAGACCACGGGCTACCTGCGCCGCACCTTGAGCCGCGTGGACGTTTCCTCGCGCAGCCTGTTTGCGCTGATCGAGGCGGATTCCTGCTTCGCCGGGACCTTTCTCGAGCTGGCCCTGGCCTGCGATCGCAGCTACCAGCTGGCGCTGCCCGACGACGCAGCCCGGGCCCCGCGCATCGAAGTCAGCGAGCTCAATTTCGGCCTCTACCCGATGGCCACCGGCCAGAGCCGGCTGGCGCGTCGGTTCTACGACGAGGCCGCGCCAGTCGAGGCCGTGCGCGCCACGATTGGCCAGGCGCTCGATGCCGAGGCCGCGTTCGCGCTGGGCCTGGTCACGAGCGGTCCGGATGACATCGACTGGGATGACGAGGTGCGCATGGCGATCGAAGAACGCGTCTCGATGTCGCCTGACGCGCTGACCGGCCTGGAAGCCAATCTGCGTTTCAACGGCCCGGAGAACCTGTTCACGCGTGTGTTCGGCCGCCTCACAGCCTGGCAGAACTGGATCTTCCAGCGCCCCAACGCGGTCGGCGAGAAGGGTGCACTGAAGGTCTACGGTACCGGCGAGAAGGCGGGTTTCGACTGGACCCGGGTTTGAGGAGCATGAGCATGAGCAACATCGACTACAGCCAGAAGATTCCCAACAACGTCGACCTCGCAGGCGACCGCGCATTGCAGCGCGCGCTCGAGCAGTGGCAGCCCGGCTTCCTCAACTGGTGGGGCGAGGTCGGCCCCGAAGGCTCGACCGACTTCGACGTCTACCTGCGCACCGCCGTCAGCGTCGATCCGCAGGGCTGGGCGCAGTTCGGCTACACCAAGATGCGCGACTACCGCTGGGGCATCTTCCTCAACCCCGGTGACGCCGAGCGCAAGATCCACTTCGGCGACCACCGGGGCGAGCGGGCCTGGCAGGACGTGCCCGGCGAGCACCGTGCCAACCTGCGCCGCATCGTCGTCACGCAGGGCGACACCGAGCCGGCCTCGGTCGAGCAGCAACGCCACCTCGGCCTGACCTGCCCGAGCCTGTACGACCTGCGCAACCTGTACCAGGTCAACGTCGAGGAAGGCCGCCACCTGTGGGCCATGGTCTACCTGCTGCACAAGCACTTCGGCCGTGATGGGCGCGAAGAGGCTTCAGCCCTTCTCGAGCGCCGCAGCGGCGACCCGAACCACCCGCGCATCCTCGGTGCCTTCAACGAGGCCACGCCCGATTGGCTGGCCTTCTTCATGTTCACCTACTTCACCGACCGCGATGGCAAGTTCCAGCTCTGCGCGCTGGCCGAGAGCGCGTTCGACCCGTTGGCGCGCACGACCAAGTTCATGCTCACCGAGGAAGCGCACCACATGTTCGTCGGCGAGAGCGGTGTGTCGCGCGTGATCCAGCGTACGGCGCAGCAGATGAACGAGTTGCAGACCGACGATGTGGCCCGCTTGCGCGCCGCCGGCGTGATCGACCTGCCCACGCTGCAGCGCTACCTGAACTTTCACTACAGCGTCACGATCGACCTGTTCGGCTCGGACCAATCGAGCAACGCGGCCATCTTCTACAGCTCGGGCCTGAAGGGCCGTTTCGAGGAAGGCAAGCGAGACGACGACCACTTGCTCAAGGGCCAGACGTACACCGTGCTCGAAGCCGTCGGTGGCCAACTGGTCGAAAAGCAGGTGCCGATGCTGAACGCGCTCAACGAAGTGCTGCGCGACGACTTCATCAAGGACTCCGTCGCCGGTGTGGGCCGCTGGAACAAGGTGCTGGAGAGGGCCGGCCTGCCGCAGCGCCTGACCGTGCCGCACAAGGCCTTCCACCGCAATATCGGGGCGCTGTCTGGCGTCAAGGTGTCGCCCGAGGGCAGGGTGGTCGGCGAGGCCGAGTGGAACGCGCACCGCGATCAATGGCTGCCGAGCGACGCCGACCGTGCCTTTGTCGCCTCATTGATGGGCCGCGTGGTCGAGCCTGGCCGCTTCGCCCACTGGATTGCACCGCCGGTGATTGGCGTCAACCGCCAGCCGGTGGATTTCGAGTACGTCCGATTTGACTGACCACCCCCGAAGCGGCTCCGCCGCTCCCCCTCGAGGGGGCAACGCCAGCGGCCCGGCAGAGCCGGTTCCGCGGCGTTTGCTTGGTGATGCCGCCGCCCCAACTTGCTGAGCACTGAAATGAATGCACCTGCCGAACACGGCGTCATCAAGCAGCACCTGATCGATCCCGAGATCTGCATCCGCTGCAACACCTGCGAGGCCACCTGCCCGGTCGGTGCGATCACGCACGACGATCGCAACTACGTGGTCAATGTCGACAAGTGCAATCTGTGCATGGACTGCATCGCGCCTTGCCCCACCGGCTCGATCGACAACTGGCGCACGCTGCCCCGCGTCAAGGCCTACGGCGTCGACGAACAACTGGGCTGGGACGAGTTGCCCGCTGAGTTGGATCCAGAGCCATCGGGCAGCACCGACGCGACGGCCGACACGGTCGTGGCGGCGCCACCGGCCGCGGTGCCCGTGGCAGCGACCGCGCGCGGCAACGCCAAGTTCAGCAGCGCCGACTGCAACGCCACGCTGCCGCCGTGGTCAGCGGCTCATGCCTACACCCATCTGTACGGCCCGCAAGCCAGCCAGAAGTCGATCAGCGCCACGGTGACGGGCAACGTGCGCGTCACGGCGGTTGGCCGCGAGTACGACACCCACCACATCGTGCTCGACTTCGGTGCCGTGCCGCTGCCGCTGCTCGAGGGCCAGTCGATCGGCATCCTGCCGCCAGGCGTCGATGCAAGCGGCCGGCCGCACCGCCTGCGACAGTACTCGATCGCCAGCCCGCGCAATGGCGAGCGACCGGGCTACAACAACGCCTCGCTGACCGTCAAGCGGGTGCTCGAGGACCACCAGGGCCAGCCGGTGCGCGGTGTCGCGAGCAACTACCTGTGCGATCTGCGCGTGGGTGACAGTGTGCAGGTGATCGGCCCCTTTGGCGCCAGCTTCCTGATGCCCAACCACCCGCGCTCGCACATCGTGATGATCTGCACCGGCACCGGCAGCGCGCCGATGCGCGCCATGACCGAGTGGCGGCGCCGACTGTGGCGCGACGCCGCCGGGCCGTCCCAAGGCGGCGCAGCCCCCTCGGGGGGTGGCGCAGGCGAAGCCGCAGCCTGGGGGCAAGGTTCCAGCAAGTTCCAGAGTGGCAAGTTGCTGCTGTTCTTCGGCGCGCGCACCCAGGAGGAGTTGCCCTACTTTGGCCCGCTGCAAAACCTGCCCAAGGAATTCATCGACATCAATTTCGCGTTCTCGCGCACGCCGGGCGCACCCAAGCGCTATGTGCAAGACCTGATGCGCGAGCGCGGGGTCGACCTGGCGCCATTGCTCGCCGACTCGAATGCCTATTTTTATGTCTGCGGCCTGAAGGCGATGGAGGAGGGCGTCGTACTGGCGCTGCGTGACGTGGCGCAAGAAGCCGGTCTGCCGTGGGCCACGGTCGGCGCGGCGCTGAAGGCACAGGGCCGCCTGCACCTGGAGACCTACTGATGGCCGCACTGTGGATCACGCAACGCGCCGCGGGCGTGGCCCAGGTGACGATGTCGCGCGGCGCGGTGTTCAACGCCTTCGATGAGGCGATGATTGCCGAGCTGGACGCCGCCTTTGCGCAACTGACCATTGACAACGACGTGCGCGTGATCGTGCTCGCGGGTGAGGGCAAGCACTTCAGCGCCGGGGCCGACCTGCAATGGATGCAGCGCGTGAGCGTCGCCTCGCGCGAGGCGAATCTGGACGATGCGCGCCGCTTTGCTGCGATGCTCTCGCGCATTGAGTCCTGTCCCAAACCCACCGTCGCACGCGTCCAGGGTGCCGCGTTCGGCGGTGGCGTCGGTCTGGCCTGCGCCTGCGACATTACCGTGGCGGCAGACAACGCGAGTTTCTCGGTCAGCGAGGCACGGTTCGGCATTCTGCCGTCGGTCATTGGCCCCTATCTCGTCAACGCCGTGGGCAAGCGCCACGCCAAGCGCCTGGCTCTCACTGCCACGCGCATTGCGGCGGCAGAAGCATTGAGCATCGGCCTGGTGCAGCAGGTCGTGCCACTCGAGCAACTCGACATCACTGTGGACGCCGTTATCTGTGACCTGCTCGCCGGCGCCCCGGGCGCGCAAAGCGAGATCAAACAACTCTTCGCCCAGCTCGAAGTCGGCCCCATCACGCCCGCAGTTCGCGAACTCACGGCACAGACCATCAGCCGTGTGCGCGCCGGCGACGAAGCCCGCGAGGGCTTCGCGGCCTTTCTCGCCAAGCGCCCAGCCCGTTGGAGCCAGCCATGACGCATGCCATTCTCAAAGGGGCTCCAGTGCTGGTCGTGGGCGCCGGCATCATGGGCACGGGTATCGCCCAGGTGGCGGCGCAGGCCGGCCACCGCGTGCTCCTGTTCGACACCCGTGCCGGTGCCGCCCAGCAGGCGGCTGCCCAGCTCGGGGTCACGCTCGACGGCCTGGTGGCCAAAGGCAAGCTCGATGCCGACGCGGCTGAAACCACGTTGTCGCGAATCGAGCCGATCACTGCGCTCGAAGAAGTGAGTGGCATCGCCCTGGTCATCGAGGCCATCATCGAGAACCTCGACGCCAAACGGGCGCTGTTCCAGCAACTCGAAGCCCTGGTCCGTCCCGACTGCCTGCTGGCCACCAACACGTCTTCGATCTCAGTCACGGCGATGGCCAATGGCCTGCAACATCCCGGTCGCCTGGTCGGCATGCATTTCTTCAACCCGGTGCCGTTGATGAAACTGGTCGAGGTGGTCTCAGGCCTGCATACCGAGGCCGCGGTTGCCGAGTTCATCTTCGAACTCGCCCGCGCCTGGGGCAAGGTGCCGGTGCATGCGCGCTCGACGCCTGGATTCATCGTCAATCGCATCGCGCGGCCGTACTACGCCGAGACCTTGGCCCTGTTGCACGAGCAGGCGGCTACGCCGCGGGTGCTCGACGCCTGCCTGCGTGCAGCGGGCTTTCGCATGGGGCCGTGCGAGCTGATGGACCTGATCGGCCACGACACCAATTTCGCGGTCACGCACACCGTGTTCGCGGCCAACTTCAACGACCGCCGCTACATGCCCTCGCTGGTTCAGCGCGAGATGGTTGACGCCGGCCTGTTCGGCCGCAAGAGCGGCCGCGGTTTCTACCGCTATCCCGAGGGCGTCCCGCCGCTGGTGGTGGCGGTCTATGAAGCGCCGGCCCCAGCGACCGAAGTGGCAGTCCATGGCGACGATGCAATTGCCGACCATCTGGAACAGGCCGCTGCCGCGGTGCTTGCGCCGCAGGGCCGCAGCCCCACGCGTGTGCGAGGCAGCGGCTGGACGGGTCTGGCTATCGACGCCGCGCGCCTGGTGCTGACCGATGGCCGCAGCGCCGGCGATCGCTCGCTTGCTCTGGACGCTGCCGACTTGGCCGTGTTCGACCGTCCGCTCGCGCTGCCCGCGGCGCCGGGCAGCGCGCTGGCCTACGCCGTGGCCGAGGGCAGCGGCGCGGCCTGGTGCCGTCAAGCCGCAGCGTGGCTGGCTGCGCTGGGCTTTGCGCCGCTGCGCTTGGCAGACGCGCCGGGCCTGGTGGTGGCGCGCACCGTGGCGATGCTGATCAACGAAGCGGCTGACGCGGTGCAGCAGGGCGTGTGCACACCGGATGGCGCCGACACGGCGATGAAGCTTGGCGTCAACTATCCCGCTGGCCCATTCGAGTGGTTGGCGAATTGGCGCGTGGCCGAGGTGGTCGCGCTGCTTGATGCCCTGGACTCGCATTACCGCGGCGAGCGTTACCGCGTCAGCCCGTGGCTGCGTCGACGTCGCGATGCGCTTACCGCGCCGGGCTGAGCCGTGCGTGGGTGGCTCAGCCCGCAGGCGCCTGCATGGGCAATGTGAAGCGAAACGTCGAGCCCAGGCCAACCTCGCTTTGCACGGTGACGCTGCCGCCGTGCGCTTCGATGAAGATCTTCACAATGGCCAGGCCCAGCCCGGTACTGGCGTCGTCATCGGCGCCGGATTCGCCCTTGTCGAAGACCTTGTCCAGCAATTCGGCGCCAATGCCCGGGCCGTTGTCGCTGACCCAACACGCGACCATGCCCTGGCTCTCGTTGGCCTGCGCGCCGACGATCACTTCGCCGCCCGGCGTGAACTTGATGGCATTGCCGATCAGGTTCTGGAACACCCGCCGCAGCAGCCCGGCGTCGGCAAACAGGACCAGGTCGTCGGGCACGCGGTTGAGCACCTGCGTGTGCGCCGTGGTCGCCACCGCGTGCAGATCGTCGAGCAGCGCTTCCACCATCGGCCACAGGTCGAACCAGCGCCGCTCGAGCCTGACGCCGCTGTCCGTCTGCAGATTCGTGTTTTCTTCGAGCACCTTGCGAACCAGGCCCTCGAGCTGCTGCACATTGCGGCGCAGCGACTTCAACATCCGTTGGGCGTCATCGCCCAAGGCCTGCTTGGGCAGGGTTCGCTCGAGCACCCGGCCCGTCAGCGAGATCGCGAACAGCGGCGTGCGCAGATCGTGCACGACGAAGGCCAGGTACTCTTCGCGGCGCTGCTGCACCTCGAGCGCGCGCTGGGTGGCATAGGTCTGCAATGCCTGGCCGATGGCATGGTCGAAGACGCGGTTGATGACATGGAACGGTCTGCCTTGCAGGTTCACGCCATGCTCGGTGGCCAGGTCATGGATGCAGCCGCGCAGGATGTTGTATTCGGCCACCACCTCCTCGATGTCGAAGGCGTCCTTCAGGCGCTGCAGGCCATGCGCCGGCGGGCTGGCTTCGGCGAGCGTTTCTGGGATCGTCTGTTCGGGGCTGGTTTCGAGCGCCGTCGCCAACTCATCCAGCAAGCTCGGAATGTGGTCGTTGAGCGTCGGGATATCGAGGTGCCGCGCCGAAGGCAGCTCTCGCACCTGCAGTCGCCAATGGACGAGCAGCGCGTCGCGATCCTCTTTGACCAGTTGGGCCAGTCTTTGCAGGGCATTCAGGGTCATTTGCTTGCGCCTCCACGCTGGGTTTATCGCGATGCCGGATGGCGAGCCCGCGCTGCCGGCCGGTCATCAGGCCGTGGCGCCTGGGCGGCTCGCCGTTCAATGCGCAGTGTGGCAGATGCTGATCGCGAGCATGGGTTCGCGCCGCGCCGGCGTCTGCCAAAATCGAGCATGAAGTTCAGCGAGTTTCACGCCGGCCTGGTGATCGAGGCCGGCCCCTACGCGGTGAGTGAGGCCGAGTTGCTGGCTTTCGCCACCGCGTACGACCCGCAGTGGTTCCACACCGACATCGACGCGGCGGCGAGCGGCCGCTTCGGCGGCCTGATCGCCAGCGGCTGGCACACCTGCGGCGTCGCCATGCGCCTGGCTGCCGACGCGGCGCTGCAAGGTTCGGAGTCGTTCGCCTCGCCGGGCCTGGCCTACGTCAAATGGACGCACCCCGTGCGCCCCGACGATTCGCTGTCGCTGCGCGCCACTGTGATCGAGACCCGCCGCGCGCGCAGCCAGCCGACGCTGGGCATCCTGCGCTGGCGCTGGCAGTTGTTCAATCAGCACGCAGTCGAAGTGCTCGACCTCGAGGCGACGAGCCTGTTCGATCTGACGGGTGTGGGCTGAGGCGGGCCACGCTCAGTGCCTGCCGAGTTGCAGGCTCCTGGCCGGTACCCGGGGCACGGCCGGTATGTCGGGGCGGTTCGCGGCCCATGTAGGCCGCAACCTACGCTCGCTAGGCCTGCCGGGCGACGCGGCGAGACGAACTGCGCCGCTTCACGGCGCGATGGTCAACACCCACAGTGGTCCACAGGCGCCTGCATCAGGCGCCACCCCCCCCACTGCTCTGCGAAAGAGGACCGTCATGACCGCCCGCACCTTCACCCTGGTTTGTTCCGTCTCGGCCCTGGCGCTGATCACGGCCTGTTCTTCCAACCCGCCGCGCAGCGCGCCTTTCGCCAATGCGCCCGTGGTCAGCAACGAATTCCAGTACGGCAACGTCAGCAACATCGAACTGGTGTCCTCGGCATCGCGCGGGGCCGGCGGCGCCGTGCTCGGCGCCGTGATCGGCGCGGTGGTCGGCAACCAGATCGGCAGTGGCAGCGGTCGCGCAGCGGCCACCGGGCTGGGTGCCGTCGGCGGCGCCGTCATCGGCAACAACCTCCAGAAGCGCAATGAAAGCGACGTCTACCGCGTCAGCGTGCGTCTGGACAACGGCCGCACCGGACAGTTCGACTACCAGAGCATCGACGACCTTCGCATCGGCGACCGCGTCCAGGTGCAAGGCGGGCAACTGCGCCGCGTTTGACCCGCGGGCAGTTGAGTGCACTGGCGCGCACCATCTTCGACATGGTGTCCGCGCCGTTGACGCTTTGCCGGCTCGACCTCAGCGTGAGGCCCAGCATCGGCGTTGCCACGTGTTCTACCGACGGCACTACGGCTGACGCCCCGCTCGACAACGCCGAAAGGGCGGTGCTTCGCGCCTGCCGCAACCTGGTCGGCTACACATACTTCGATCAACGCGACCGAGCGTCGTAGGCCACCGTCACGGCGTTGCCGAACCACCCGGCCCGGGTCGCGGCGGCTTCGACGCTGCCAACAGCAGATGCTGCGCCAAGCCGGCGAATAGCGCCGGCTGGACAGCCCAACGCCAACGCCAGGGTCGGCTCAAGGCGAACAGGCCGCCCAGCACGAAGGCGCCCGAGACCAGGCCCAAGGGATGGCGCTGGGCGATCGGCTTGACGACGGCCGTTGCTGCGGTGGCGGCCACGATGACGATGACTCGCAGGGGGTGTTTGGCCCACCAATTGCCGACGGCCTCGACGACAACGCTGGCGCCGGGGATCGCTTGCAGTGTGTCGAGCCAGGTCGTGGCTGTGGAACCCGCGTGGCGGTCTTCGCCGTCGGTCGCCGCCGTCGAGCTGCCAGACAGGGCCTGGCGCAATTGCTCGCGCGACCGAGCCAGGCGGGCCGTGGGCGTCTGCAGTACGGCACTCATCGGCGCACCCCCTGAGCAGCGCGCGAACCCGCAGAGCGCAATTGCTCGCACGTGGGGCGGCTCGGCGGGCTCATCAGGCAAGCTCCGTGCTTCGCACGCCGGAATTCGCCCTTGGGGCGGCCCGGCGGGCTCATGAACGCGCGGCTTCACGCAGCATCGCGATGTCGGCCTTGACTTGCTGGTGCAGATTCTCCAGAGCCCCGTGCTTGCCGCCCCTTGGCGTAGCCACCGCGCAGGCCACAGCCGCGGCCAGGGGTAGCAGGGGCACAGCGATGAGGGCCCACGGTGCGCGCATGGCGGCCTCGGGTATGACGGCCCAGAGCATCAGCGCCACGCCCGCCAGGCCCACGCCCACCGCCAGGCTGCACAGCGCCAGGGCACTGAAAAGCGCACTGCGCTTCCAGGCTGCCGAAATGCGAGGGGCCTCCGCCGCGACCAGCGCGGCGTAGGCTTCAGCGTGTTCGGCCAGCAGTTGCGGCCGCGTCGCTATCAAGTGGAACAACGGGTGCATCTTGGGACGGCGTGGGCGGCGCCTGGGTGCCTCATGCGCGATCGCGAGATCGGCTCAGCAGCCCGACCAGGGCCATCAAGGCAGCACCGGCGGCAGCGGCAATCAGAATCGACTTCAGCGGCTCGTCCTTGATATACAGGACGGTGCCGTCTCTGGCCTGTACGGCGCTGTCGCGGAGTCGCAGGGAACTGTCGCGCACGGCATTCACGCCACGCTGCGCCAGCGCGCTGGCCTGCTCGCCGGCGCGGTTGAGCAACGGTGCTGCTTCGTGACGAACGTCCTGCACGCTGCCGGCCAGGCTGTCCAACGCGCTGTTGGCCAGGTGCTGCGTCGATCGGATCGCGTTATCGGCGGTCTGTGCTACTTGGTCGACGAGGCCGTTGGATTGTTCGAGGGTTTTGTGGGTGATCATGGTTTCTCCGTAGGGATGCGAAGGGTGGGAGGTGAAGGCACTCAGGCGCGCCTGAGGATGCCGACGAGGAAACTGGTTGCAGCCAGGGCGGCGAACACGAGGAACAGGACTTGGGCGATGCCCACGGCACTGACGGCAAAGCCGCTGAAGCCGAATACGGCAGCAACCAGGGCAGTCACGAAAAAGAAGACGGCATAGTTCAGCATGGCGAAACTCCTGTGCGGGCGAGCAGTGCCACCGAGTCTGCTGGCTGCCGCGCGCCGCCCCAATCGGCGACTGGGCCGCTGCACTGTCGGGCGAGCGAGCGAGCCGACGTAGGACGCCGCCGACAGGTCGCAGGTCGCAGGTCGGGATCGACTGCGGCTGCGTGACCTGCACGGGGGTGGCTTGCCCCGGCGGCGCGGCAAGCGGGCTGACGCCGGTCGAAGCCTTCATCAGCGCGTGCGCCTCAAAAGGTGCGATCATTCAGCGAGACTCAGCAAACACCGACCATGATTCGAATTGCCATCGTTGACGACCACGCCATGGTTCGCGCGGGGTTGCGCCAGTTCTTCGCCGACCAACCCGATTTCAGCGTGGTGGCTGAGGCCTCCAACGGCCGCGAGGCGCTGGACATCGTGCGCAAGGGCGAGGTCGACGTGATCCTGCTGGACATCGGCATGCCCGACCAGAGCGGCGTCGATGCGCTGGCGGGCATCAAGGCCCGCGCGCCCGACCTGCCGGTGCTGATCCTGAGCGGCTTTGCCGAGGAGCATTACGCCACTGCGCTGCTGCGCCAGGGCGCCAGCGGCTACCTCAACAAGGATTGCGACCCGGAAGAGATCGTCAAGGCCATCCGCACCGTCGTGCGCGGGCGCAAGTACATCACCGCCGGCGTGGCCGAGCGGCTGGCCGAGGGCCTGGTGGGCGCGGCCGGCGACCAGCCGCTGCACGAGCAGTTGTCGGAGCGTGAGCTGCAGGTCTTCCTGCGCCTGGCCAAGGGCGAGACCGTCGGCCACATGGCCGAGAGCATGTCGCTCAGCGTCAAGACGGTCAGCACCTACCGCACGCGGGTGATGGAGAAGATGCACATGGCGTCCAACAGCGACCTGACCTACTACGCGCTGAAGAACGGCTTGATCCAGTAGCGCCGGCTCAGTGCCGCGTGCCGGTGTCGGTCGCGACCGGCGCATGGGCCGCCAGCCGGCCGCAATAGGCAATCAGCGCTTCGATCTCGTGCGACTTGTCGAATACCGCGTCGGCACCGAGCGCCAGACACTTGCGGCGCATGTCCTGTGTGGCGTAGTTGCTCAGCACGACCATCTTGAGCGGGCGCGGCAGCGCTTGGCCGCTGCGCAACACGCCCAGGCCCGACCCCCCCGCGAGGAAGATGTCGACGATCACCAGATCGACCGGGTGCTCAGCCTGGCCGAGCCAGCGCACGGCGGTCGACTCGTCCGCGGCGCTGCCGACCACCTCGACCGGGACCAGCTCCTCGAGCGTGGCGATCAGGTTTTCGCGGATGACCGGGCTGTCTTCGACGATGTAGGTCTTGAGCGGATGCATGGCTGAGGCAGATTTTCGAGATCACGGTGCAGTGACTTTGCAATGGCGCGATCAGGACGCTGGCCGGCCAGGCAAATCGCCGCTGGTCCACACGCATCACGAAGGACGCGGTCCGATGGTGCCTGGGGCGGCACGCCAGCGCCACCGGTCGCGGGCCCGAATTGTTGTCGGACATATCCTGCACGGCGTGCGACGGGGGGGCGCGCACCGATCGACGCCGTAGGACAGCGGCTACGTTGCGTCGCGACGGTGTCCGATGGGCGCGTTGCGATCGGCCTTGCACACTGGCTGGGCTGCAAGAGTGCCGCGGTTCATTTCGACCCTCGGCATTACCTGCGCCCTACCGGAGAATTTCATGTACAGAGTCTCAAAAATTGCACTCGCCGTCGCCGGGCTGGCGATGGCCAGCCATGCCGCGGCACAGGTCACCTTGTTCGAGCATGACGGATTTCAAGGCCGCTCGTTCACTACCAGTCAGCCGGTCAACAACCTGGCGCGCTCGGGCTTCAGCGACGGCTCCTCGTCGGTCACTGTGCGGGGCGATCGGTCGGAGCGCTGGGAGGTCTGTGAGGAAAGGCGCTTCCGTGGCCGCTGCGTCATCCTGCGCCGTGGCGACTACCCCTCCTTGGCCGCGATGGGCCTGAACGACAGCATTACGTCGGTGCGTGCCGTCAGCCGCAATGCACGTTACGACGACGACCGCTATGCGCCGGCACCGCCGCCGGTGCAAGTCAGCCAGATCGTCTTCTACGAACATGAAGGCTTTCAAGGCCTCACTTTCACAGCCGACACACCGGTCGGCGATTTCCGCCGCAGTGGCTTCAATGACCGTGCCTCTTCGGCCGTGGTCCGCGGCGAACGCTGGGAAGTCTGCGATGACATCGGCTATGGCGGCCGCTGCGTCGTCTTGCGCCCGGGTCAGTATGCGTCGCTGGCCGCGATGGGCTTGAACGAGCGCATCTCGTCGGTTCGTGCGGTGAACATCGCAGCGCCGGTCGACGACGGTCGCTACTCGCCGCCCCCGGTGGCGGTCTACGACTACGGCCGACGCAATTACGAGCGGGTCTATGAGGCCAACATCACCTCGGTTCGCGCCGTGGTCGAAGACTCCGGCCAGCGCTGCTGGGTCGAACGCGAACAGGTGGTGCAGGAACGCAGCAGCACCAATGTTCCCGGCGCGCTGCTCGGCGCCGTGATCGGCGGCGTGCTCGGCCACCAGGTCGGTGGCGGCAGCGGCAAGGATGTGGCCACCGGGATCGGCGTTGTCGCCGGCGCCGCGATCGGCGCCAACAGCGGCCGCTCGGGTGGCGGCCAGCAGGTGACGACGCAGAATGTGCAGCGCTGCACCTCGTCACCGGGCCAGGCTCGCCCTGCGTATTGGGACGTGACCTACAACTTCCGTGGCGTCGAGCATCGGATGCAGATGTTGACGCCGCCCGGCGCCACGGTATTCGTCAATGAGCAGGGTGAGCCGCGCGCCTGAGAACCGGCGCGACGTGCTGAGCATCGCGGCCCTTCGGGGCCGCTTTTTCGTGGCGGAGCGTAATCGGCCGCGAGCGGCCCGTGCGGCGCCGGCCGCATCGAGGGCTCCCGCTCTTGCGCGTTGCGGCGTGTTCGAGCACTCGCCATCGCGATCCCGGCAGCCCTTGCCTGGCAGCCCGGCGCAGCACGCGTCGCGCTTGCCGCCGATGCGTTGTGCAGGATCGGGGCGGGTGTTGCGGGCACCTGTGGAGGCAGATCGACGCGCCGTCCCTGGGTGGGTTGTGGCTCCAGGCGGCTGGTGCGTCCTCGGGTGCGGTGGCTACCACCGCGCCTCAACCCCGCCATGCCAGGCGCGCGCAGCGCGAGCGCCGCCATCCCGGTTGGGCCCCCTCGGTGCTCGATGAGTCTGATCGCAGGCGTGGCGCCGCAGCGCTGGCTGTGCTGGCCGCCCGTCGCCGCCTTGGCCCGGCGGGTCGGCCGTGTCGGCCGTGTCGCCTACTGTGCCGCGGAGGCTGCTGTGCCCACAGCGGCGGGCGGAGTCGGTGCCACGATCTCGCGCGTGACCAGCTCGCGGTAGATGCCGCCGCCGGCGACGCTGCCGCTGGTGGTGCCTTTGCCCTGGATGCGCGCCGCACAGTCACTGCGATCGGGCTCCGACAGGGGCTCGCAGCGCTTGAGCGCATTGCGCGCGTACGAGCTGGGTTCGATGTCCACGCTCAAGGATTCCTTGCTTGCGCGCACGGCACCCGCTTCGCGCAGGCACGCAGCTTTGTCAGTCCCCTGTGGGGCCATCTGGCAGGCGGCCACGTCGCGCTGGTAGCGCGCCTGCGACTCCGATGGCGCGGTCTTGCTTGCGGCCAGCGCGGGCGAAGCGCTCATTGCCGCGCTCAGTACGAGCAGGGCCCAGAGCGGGCGCGTGAGTTGGGTTTGATGCATGTTCATTCGGGTCTCCGTGGGCTGCAATGTTGCATTCGAGAAGGTGGGGCCAACGCAGGCCGTTGAGCCTGTCCCAGCCGCGGCAGTCAGCGCCGGGCCAGGGTCACGGCCTCAGGCCGCGTGTCACGCGCGTTGTTCAGCGTGGCGTCGATCTGGTGCGTCGCTTTGAGCTGCGCATGGCAGCTCGCGCGCTGGCTCACGTCGCGCATGAAATCGCAGCGCCAGAGCTCATGGGAATACGCGGCAGTCGCTCGATTTCTGGCCTCGCCTTGCAGCACGCCCGCATGCACGACCTCCTGGAACGCCATCAGCAGCCCTGCTGCGCACACGGTGGCCAGCAGCAGCGGCCAGACGGGCGCGCGCAGCGAGTCCAAGACCTGCCGCCAGGCGGACTGCCTCGGTCGGGAATGCCCGGGCGATCGACCTGTGGCGGCGGCAGTCCATTCGGGATTGGGGGTGTGCATGGCGGTGCTTCCAAGTCGGCCCGCGGGCTGCGGACACTGTGTGAAGCGATGGTGTCCCCGCGAGCCCGATCGCACCATCGGACCAGCAGCGTGATTGCCGTAGGAGGGGCCCTACAGGGCGCGCCACGGCGTTGCGGCGTGAAAAGGCGCGCCCGCGGCGCGCCTGGATCCGAAGGGTCGTGCGACTACTTCTTGCCGACCTCGTGGCCGACGACGCCGCCAATGACCGCGCCGCCCACGGTGGCGGCAGGACCACCCACCGCTGCGCCGGCCACGGCGCCGACGGCAGCGCCGGTCACGGTGCTGACCTCCTGGCGCGACAGGCTCGAACACCCGCCGAGCATGAAGGCGGCGGTGATGGCGAGGACGGAAAGCGTGCGCTGGTGCATGAGGGTTCCATCCGTGGGTGAGGTCGTTGGCGCGGGTGAGTTTTCAGGATCAGGATCAATCGGATCGCTTTGAGTTGCCCCGGCCGCGTCCGCGGTCATTGCCGTTGTCGTTGCGGTCGTCGCGGTCATAGCGGTCCTTGTCCTTGAACTTCTTGCGACCATTGCGGTTGTCGTGTTCGCGGCGGTACTCGTCGCGAACCCAGGTTTCCTGCACGAAATACACGGGTTGCCCGCAGGCGCCGTAGCCGCCGCAATAGCGGCCCCAGTTGACCTGATGGGGCTGCGGCACATAGAGGTAGATCGGGCGCTGATAGATCGCGACCGGGGAGGGCGCATAGATGATCGGCTGCGCGTACACGAGCATCGGTTGCGGGTAGTTGCTGATGTCGATGCGTCCGTATTGACCGGGTGAGTTGATGCCGATCGAAACGCCGATGCTGGTGGCGCCGTGGGCCGGCAGCATGACGGCGCCGGCAAGGGTCAGGAGGGCCAGTGCTTTCATAGAGTTCGCTCGCTAGGGTTGTGCTTGGCACGGGCTGCATGACTTGGCGTCGCGCAGGCTCTTGTTGCAGACGACTGTGACCGCTCTCGCAGGGTCGGGCCATCGGAGAGGGCAGCAAGACGAGGTAGGACAATAGGCCGCGCCAGGGGATTCAAGTCACGTCTTGCGGACCGCGCGACTCAATGCGCAATGGCCTGGCGTCGTGACAGTCCCGTGCATTACCCTTGAGCATGTCCGAGACGCCGCCCATCACCGCCAGCCATCCCGCGGTCGCACTCGGCGCACAACCGCAGCACGACGCTGCGCCGCCGATGCCGGCGCCGGCGCTGCCGCTGCCGCTGCCGCTGCCGCTGCCGCTGCCGCTGCCGCTGCCGCTGCCGCTGCCGCTGCCGCTGCCGCACCGGCCCTTGGACAAGCGCGGCGCATCGCTGGTGCTGCTGGCCGCACTCGGCTCGGTCTTCATGCTGCACTGGGCCAGCGCGGTGTTCATCCCGCTGATGCTCGGCCTGATCTTCAGCTACGCCCTTGCGCCAGCCGCAACCCGACTGCAGCGCTTGCACATCCCGCGTGCCATCGCCGCTGCGTTGTTGATGGTCGCGCTGGTTGGCGTCACCGGATGGACCGCCTATGCGTTGAGCGATGACGCGACCCAGTTCATAGAGTCGTTGCCCAACGCGGCGCAGAAGATTCGCCAAGCGGCGCGCGCCACGCGCAATCAACCCGCGACGACGATCGAAAAGGTGCAGATGGCGGCCACGCAGCTCGAGGAGGCCGCCAAGGAAGGCGGCGCGGGGCCGGCCACCGCGGCGCGCGGTGTGACGCGGGTGCAGATCGAGCGGGCGCAGTTCAACTTGAAGGACTATCTCTGGGCCAGCACGCCCGGGATGGCGGCGTCGATCGGGCAGGCCACGGTGGTGCTCTTCCTGACCTTCTTCCTGCTGGCCTCGGGCGATGCATTTCGCCGCAAGTTGGTCAAGCTCGCCGGACCGACCTTGGCGCGCAGGAAAATCACCGTGCAGGCGCTGGACGAGATCACGGATCAGATTCAACGCTACCTGATCGTGCAGGTCCTGATCAGCGCCATCGTGGGCTTGGCGACCTGGCTCGCCTTTTGGGCCATCGGTGTCGAGCACGCGGCCGTGTGGGGCCTGCTGGCCTTCATGCTCAACTTCGTTCCCTATATCGGCTCGTTGGTGGTGACGGGCGGTTCGGCGCTGGTCGGCTTCGTCCAGTTCGGCAGTGTCGAGATGGCCCTGCTGGTGGCAGGCGTTTCGCTGGTGGTCCACACCATCTCGGGCAATCTGCTCACCCCCTGGCTGACGGGGCGTGCCAGCCGCCTGAACGCCGTGACCGTGTTCGTCGCTGTGCTCGCCTTCGGCTGGCTTTGGGGGGTGTGGGGCCTGGTGCTCGGCGTGCCGATCCTGCTGATGGTCAAGGCCGTGTGCGACCGGGTCGACGACCTCAAGCCACTGGGCGAGATGCTCGGGGCGTGATCCCCCCGCCGCCGTCGGCTGCGGCGCGTTGCGCGCCGGCGGCGAGACGCTAGCTTCGCTTGGCGCCGAACAGCAGCAACGCGCCGCCGATCAGGATCGAGCCGACGCCCACCCAGGTCGGGATGTTGACTGTCTGCTGCTCCTTGACCGAAAGCGAGAGGGGGCCCACCTTGGCCTCATGGGTCTGTTTTGTGAAGCTGAAGCCCCCGTAGGCCAAACCCAGCACACCGGCCACGATCAGCACGATGGCTGCCATCTTGATTGAATTCATTGTCTGCACTCCGGTTGAAAACTTTTCTTGTACGACGACCGTGCCCGGCGCGAACGCGGCGTCACAAACGTCGACCTTGAATCACGCGAAGCAGGATCATGACGACTGCGATGACCAGCAGGACATGGATGAATCCGCCCATCGTGTAGGCGCTGACCAGCCCCAAGAGCCAGAGCACGACGAGGATGATCGCAAGGGTTCCCAACATTTGATGTCTCCTAGTGCCATGGACTGGCGAAACTCGAGGCCGACCGAAAAACTGACGCCGGTGGGCTGCCTGCCTGAGCGGGCGCCGCGGTCTAAATGCGGCGTCCGTTGGCTGGCCGGAGCTTGCGGCCGGCGACTCGGCACGCACAGCAGACGGCGCCGCGCAACGCGGTAGTCGAAGTCCTACGCGGGTGCCGCGCCGCGACCATCGCAGAGCGGTCGCGGGCATGTAGGCGGTGTCCTACGACAAGTTGCGGCATGGACCGGCAGCCTGGCCGCGATGCCGCGTCTATCCTCGAATGGATATGTCCGCGCGCGGCGTTTGCGTTGCACGGCATTGCCTCGTCACCCGATTCATGCGTTCACCTGGGCGGCGGCCCGGATTGCTCGCCCCAACGCAATCACGCTATTCATTCACTTGCTCAATACCTACCTCGTCGAAGACAGCCCGGTGATCCGCGAGAACCTGATCGCCACGCTCGAAGAGCTGGTGCCGGTTCGGATCGTGGGCGCCGCCGAGGACGAAGCGACGGCAGTGCGCTGGCTCGCCGATCCCAGCCATCCGGTCGACCTGGTGATCGTCGACATCTTTCTCCAGGGCGGCTCCGGCCTGGGCGTGCTCAGGGCGGCGCAAGGGCTGCCCCAGCGCTACCGCCTGGTGGTGCTGAGCAACTACGCCACGCCCGACATGCGTCGCAGGTGCCTGGCGCTGGGCGCGGACCGGGTGTTCGACAAGTCCAACGAGATCGACGCGCTGATCGAGTACTGCGGCCGATTGGCCGCCGGCGATCTCCCTGAAAGCAGCCCGGTCGCGCTGGCCTGATGGGCGCGATCGAGTCGGGGCGGGCATGAGCGCGCCGGGCCGTCCCAAGCGCCATACCGCAGCGCGAAGTGCGGAGGTTGCCTGATGAGCCTGCCCGGCCGCCCGAAAGGCGAATTGACCGCAGCGCGCAGCGCGGAGGTTGCCTGATGAGCGCCATGCGCCGACCGCGTTGGCATATACCCGCCGCCACGCGACGCTCGCCACGCCGATGTCGTCAACAATGGCGATCCGGCTCGAGCTGTGGAGCAGTGCTCCGCGCTTCATGTTTGCCGGTTTCGCGCTAGGGGCTGAGCATGGATCTGGTCACACTCGTCAAACGCAGTCGGTTCGTTTTTCCGCTGGCCGTGGCCGCGGCGGTGGCGATGCTGGTCATCAGCGAAGGTGCGTATTGGCGCTCAGCACAGGCGTTGAACGATCTGGCTGGGTTCGGCGACGCCCGCGGCGACCTCCTGCGCCTTCAGCAAGGCGTCCTGGCCGCCGAGGCCGGCCAGCGCGGCTACCTGCTGACCGACCGCAAGGACTACCTGTGGCCCTATGACGAGGCGCTCAAGGAAATCGACGAATCGTTCAAGCGGCTTGATACGTACTACGCGGCACACGCGACCGCCGGCGAGGTGCTCAGCAGGATGCATGCCCTGACCGAGACCAAGCTTTCGGAACTGGCAGTGGCGATCCGCCTGTACGACGAGGGCAAGGGTGCCGCCAGCACCGACATCGTGCTGAGCGCACTCAACAAGAAGCAGATGGAAGCCATCCGCGCGCTCGGCACCGAACTGCTGGAAGGCCTGGCTCAGGAAGACGACGCCCGCCGCGAAACGCTCTACATCACGCTGCAGGGGCGGCGCATCGGCATGGCGCTGCTGACTGCCATCAGCCTGCTGGCGCTGTACTTGTTTCTGCGGCGGAGCCACGAGCTCAAGCAGCAGGAACAGCGACTGAAGGACATCGTGCAGGCCGAACGCGACCGGCTGGAAATCGAAGTCGCCCAGCGCACGGCGCAGCTCACGGAACTGACCCGTTACCTGCAGACCGCGCGCGAAGACGAACGCAATCGCCTGGCGCGCAATTTGCACGACGAACTCGGCGCACTGCTGACCTCGGCCAAGCTCGACGCGGCGCGCATCAAGTCGCGGCTGGCCGGCACGGCACCCGAGGCCCTGGAACGGCTGGCCCATCTGGTGCAGACGCTGAACCAGAGCATCGCGCTGGGTCGCAGCATCATCGAAGACCTGCGGCCTTCGATGCTGGGCAACCTGGGCCTGGTGGCGACGCTGGAGATCCTCGCGCGCGAGTTTGCCGAGCAGTCGAGTATCGCCGTCGAGTGCGCGCTGTCCCCTGTCAAGCTCGACCCCAATGCCGAGCTGATGGTCTATCGCCTGGTGCAGGAAGCCATCACCAACATCAGCAAGTACGCTCGCGCGCGCTGCGTCTGGGTGAACCTGGCCGCGCGCGACGGTCACGTGGAGGTGTCCGTGCGCGACGACGGCGACGGCTTCGACACTGCAAGGCAGGCAAAGTCAGCCTTCGGCCTGCTGGGCATGCGCTTTCGCGTCGAGGCCGAGGGCGGCAGGCTGGCCGTGGTGTCCGCACCCGGGCAAGGCACACACGTGAAGGTCACGTTGCCGGAGTCGGGTACGACCTCAGCCGCGTAATCGCCTGGCCTGGCGAGCCGCGGTACGGGCGGCGCGGTGCCGTCCTACACGCGCAGGCGGCCGGCGCCGATGGCTGCCATCGGCTGGCGTTCCTACAGTCAGTTCACCGGTTCGAAGCGCCAGCGCAACGGACCTTCAGCCGGACCGTGGCCGCCCACCAGGCGCGCCACGTGCCTCAGGTGGAGCGCACGCCCGCCCGGCATCCACGGACCCTTTTCTCAACCTGACTGGAGCATCACCATGATCATCCGCAACACACTCGCCGCCATCGTCGCCGCCATCGCCCTGTTGTCCGCCACCGGCTGCGCTGTCACGCGCGGCCAGGAAACCGTCGGCGCCTACGTCAACGACGCCGCGATCACGACCGCGGTCAAGGCCCGCTTCATCGACAACAAGGACGTCGACGCGCTCAGCATCAAGGTCGAAACGCTCAACGGCACCGTGATGCTGTCGGGCTTCGCCAAGAACATTGCGGAAAAGAACGCCGCCGAGAGCGTGACGCGCAAGGTCGAAGGCGTGCGAGCCGTCAAGAACGAGATCGCCGTTCGTCCGTGAGCCCGCGTGGCTTCGAACACTGCTGAACTCGACAACGCTCACTCAAGGAGAAACTCATGAATTGGGATCGCATTCAAGGCAACTGGAAGCAAGTCACCGGCCAGGCCAAGGAACAGTGGGGCAAGCTGACCGAAGACGACTTCGATGTCGTCGCCGGCCGCCGCGATCAGCTTGCCGGCAAGATCCAGGAGCGCTACGGCGTGGCCAAGGAAGACGCCGAAAAACAGATTGTCGAATGGCAGCGCAAGGCCACCGATTCGTGGTTCGTCAAGAAGTAGCCGCACATCGGGCGCCCGGCCGACGGGCGTTCGATGAGTGCGGCCGCTTCGACTCTCTGCGCCCTCTGCTTGCGCGCGACCGACCTTAGCCGGCCACGCTCGTCCGTTGTGCCGGATCTGAGCCCAACGATGGGCCACGCACAGGGTCGTCACTGATGACCAATGGCCAATGGTTCCTGCTCATCGGCGGCTTGCTGCTGGCGATGGGCTTGACGTCGTCCCTGCTCAAACGCTCGCCCGTAACCTCGGCGATCATTTATCTGGCGGTCGGGCTGCTGTTCGGACCCACCGTGCTCAACCTGTTCCACTTCAATCCGCTCAAGGAATCGGCGCTGTTGGAGGTGTTGACCGAAGTGGCGGTCCTGATCTCGTTGTTTTCGGCCGGCGTCAAGATGCCGGTGCCTTTCAGTTTCTCGCGCTGGCGTGCGCCGATCCTGCTGGCCACGGTGTCGATGGCCCTCACTGTCGGCCTGGTTGCTGCCTTCGCGCATTGGGTGCTGGGGTTGCCCCTGGGTGCTGCCGTGTTGCTGGGCGCGATTGTTGCGCCGACCGACCCGGTGCTGGCCACCGACGTGCAAAGCCGCCACCCCGGCGACCGCGACCAGTTGCGCTTCAAGCTGACCTGCGAAGCCGGGTTGAACGATGGCAGTGCTTTCCCGTTCGTGGTCTTGGGGCTCGGCCTCCTGGGGCTGCATGAATTGGGCGACTCAGGCCTGCGCTGGGTGCTGATGGATGTGTTGTGGGCCACGCTGGCCGGCATTGCCATCGGGGTTGCAGCCGGTGCCGGACTGGCGCGCCTGGTCGGCGTGTTGCGCCGCGCACCACACCAACATGACTTGATGGATGACTTTCTGGGCCTGGGCTTGATCGGGGTGGTTTACGGGCTGTCGGTCGCGGTCGGCGCCTGGGGTTTCCTGGCGGTGTTCTTTGCCGCCGTCGCCCTGCGCCAGACCGAGATGAAGCAGGCCGAGGCCGCGCTGCAGCCCGACAAGGCGTCCTCGGCTCAAACGGCCGCGGCCGCACGCAGCGACCCGGGGAGCGACGAGGCGGCGCCGGCGATGGTCAGCGCAGGCTCGCTGGTGTTCAAGGAGCACCTGGAGCGGCTTTCGGAAGTGGTCCTGGTGCTGCTGGTCGGAGGCTCGCTGTTCCTCAGCTCGTGGAGCTGGGACGCGGTGGCCCTGGCGCTGTTCCTGTTTGTCGTCGCGCGCCCGCTCAGCGTCGTCGTTGGCCTGTGGGGCCAGCGCACGCCGTTGCAGATACAAGGCATGACCGCGTGGTTCGGCGTGCGCGGCATCGGCTCGCTGTACTACCTGATGTACGCCATTCAGCACGGAATTGCCGCGCCGCTGGCCTTGCAACTGATGCAGATGACGCTGATCGTGGTGACGCTCTCGATTCTCTTGCACGGTTTCAGCGTCAAGCCCCTGCTGGGCCTGTTCAGGCGGCGTACCTAGACGGGTGCATCATCGACAGGTGCGGCCGTGCGATCTGCCTGGGGCCGCCCGGCCACGACCCCTGAGCGCGACG
>JANMSS010000168.1:0-4832 GCA_031389585.1 Burkholderiales bacterium
GGTGCCCCGCCACTGGCACACTGCGGCCATGCCACGCCTCCCTCCGATCCAAAACAGCGACCTGCGCGGCGCCGCGCGTCTGGCCACTGACGCCACCGCCGGCCTGACCGACCTGGTCGAAGCGATGCACGAGCGCATTGCACGCATCCCGGGGTTCGGTACGCAGGCGCTCGACGGGCGCACCGGCGGTATCACCGGCCTGGTCTACAAGAGCATTCGCGGCGTGACACGCGTGGTCGGTGGCAGCATCGATGCGCTGCTGGCGCTGCTAGCTCCGGCACTGGCACCGGCGACGGGGCAGAGCGTGGCCAGTCCGGAGCGCGAGGCGATCGTCGCGGCGCTCAACGGTGTGCTCGGCGACTACCTTGCCGCGAGCAACAACCCGCTGGCCACCGCGATGACGCTGCGCCGCGACGGCCGTGCGCTGGCGCTGGACCGCGAAGCGCTGCGCTCGCAGTTGCCCGATGCGGGCCCGCGCGTGCTGGTGCTGCTGCATGGCCTGTGCATGAACGACCTGCAATGGCAGCGCAAGGGCCATGACCATGGCGCCGCGCTGGCGCGCGAGCTCGGCTATACGCCGGTCTACCTGCGCTACAACAGTGGCCTGCATGTCTCGATCAACGGCCATGCGCTGGCGCAGCAGCTCGAGCAACTGGTGGATCAGTGGCCAACTCCCGTCGAACGCCTGGTGCTGCTGGGCCACAGCATGGGCGGCCTGCTCGCTCGCAGCGCGCTGCACACCGGCGCACAGGCCGGCCTGCGCTGGCCTTCACAGGTGACCGATCTGGTGTGCCTGGGCACGCCGCACCACGGCGCACCGCTGGAGCGCGCCGGCCACTGGGTCGACCTGGTGCTCGGTGCCACGCCCTACGCCGCGCCGTTTGCGCGCCTGGGCAAAGTTCGCAGCGCCGGCATCACCGACCTGCGCCGCGGCAACCTGGTCGATGAAGACTGGGTCGGGCGCGACCGCTTTGCGCGCGGCGCCGACCGCCGGCAGCCCGTGCCGCTGCCCGACAAGGTGCGCTGCTTCGCCGTCGCCGCCACCACAGGCCAGCAAAGCGGCGACCTGAAGGACCGCCTGGTCGGCGACGGCCTGGTGCCGCTGGACAGCGCACTCGGTCGCCACAAGGATCCGGCGCGCACGCTGGCCTTCGCCGAGGACCGGCAATGGATCGGCTACGGCATCAACCACCTCGAGCTGCTCCGCAGCCCCGAGGTCTTTGCCCAACTGCGTCGCTGGCTCGCTTGATCGCCCAGGGCATGCGGCGTTTGCCGCGCGGTGCGCGAACTCAGCGGCGCCAACCGCGCTGCAATGCCGCGCGTTCGCCCTCGGCGTCGAGTGCGCCGCCCTGGATGCGGCGGTCGACCTCGCTCAGGATCGTCGGCGGCAGCGCCGTCGCGGCCTGCCGCATGCCCGCGCCCGCGCCGGGCTCGACTTGCGCCAGGCTCTGCACCGCCCACTGCGCCCCACTGCGGCAGGCCAGCCCGGCCAGGCCGGCGGACGTGAAGGTGCGGCAATAGGCGCCCGACTTCTCGACGAAGCTGAACGGCACCTGCACCCCCGTGTCCACGGTCGGCACGCTTGCCAGCTGGGTCGACAGGGCCCGGGCGACTGCGCCGCCGGCCACGAGCTGTCCGGACTGCATGGCAAAGGGCGAGGCGGCGCCGTCGCCCGACATCTGCTGGCCGATCACCACGCCGACCAGCACGCTGGCGGCCATGCCGCCCCAGGCCTTCCAGTCCGAGGCCCAGCCGCGACGCGACGCCTTGGCCTCGCGCGCCTCGGCCAGGCTGGCCACCTTGGGCGGCGCAGGCGCCGCCATCGGCGCCTGCGCCGCGCGCAGCAGGCGCTCGGGCATCGGTTCGGCGAGCACCGGCGCAAACGCGCCCTGCAGGCGCTGGCGCAGCGCGGTCTCGCGGCGCACGCGTTCGGCCAGCGTCGCATCGGCGGCGATCGCGCGCTGCACCTCGTCGCGCGCCGCCGCGTCGAGTTCGCCGTCGACATAGGCCATCACGGTGTCGTCGGAAATCGGCATCAATGTTTCTCCTCAGCGGTCGACAGGATCGCCTGCAGCGCCTCGCGCGCCCGCGCCAGCCGGCTGGTCAAGGTGCCGATCGGGATGTCGAGCACGGCGGCGGCTTCCTTGTAGGGCAGGCCTTCGATCAGCACCAGGCCGATCACGCTGCGCTGGTCTTCATTCAATTGCGAGACCGCCTTGCGCACTGCGATGGCGTCGATCTGCGCGTCGGTGGTCGACACGCCAACCTGCTCGCCCAGCTCTTCGGGCACGAAGGTGAGGTCGCGTCGCTGTCGTGCGCGCACTTCATCGATCCAGGCGTTTTGCATGATTCGAAAGATCCAGCTGTCCAGTCTCGTTCCCGGTTGCCATTGGTCTGCGCGGGTCAATGCGCGCTCGACCGCGATCTGCACCAGGTCGTCGGCGTCTTCGCGGTGGCGCGTGACGGTGCGCCCGAAGCGCCGCAGACGGGGAAGCAGTTCGACGATCTCGCGGCGCAGGGTTTCCGTCGCAGAAGTCATGTTTCGAGGGAACAACGCATGGCGGCGGGATTTTCTTCCATCGCCCGCTCGTTATCCTGTCGATGATGAACTTGCTCGAATCTAGCCTGGCACGCCGCGGCCGCCGCAGGGTCGCCCTGACCCTGCTCGGCCTGCTCGCGCTGCTGGGCTGGGGTGCCCCCGCGCAGGCGCAGTTGCTGCCCGGGGGCGGGCTGGGCATGCCCGGCCTGCCGGGCGGCCTGAGCCGCCTGCAGCCAGTGCGTCCGCTCGAGTCGCTGCCCGCTGCGGTGCCGCTGCAGGAATTGCGGCAGCGCACGTTGCGCGAGCTGCTGCGCGACCATGGCGACGTGATCGAGGCCGACCCCGCTGGCGAGCCGGTACGGCGCGCCGAACTGATCCTTGTGTCGCCCGCGCAGGTCAGCGTCGATGCGGCGGTCACGTTGGGCTTTCGTGTCCTGCGCGAACAGACCCTGGAGGGCCTGGACCTGCGCAGCGTGGTGCTGCAGCCGCCGCGCGGCATGGCCATCACCGAAGGTGCGGCCCGCCTGCGCGCCCTCGACCCCCGGCTCGAAATCGACTTCAACCATGTCTATACGCGCAGCGGCAGCCTCGTGGAAGGCACCGCCCCTGCGGCGACGGCGCCGGACCCGGCGTCGCGCAAGGCGCGCCGCGTCGGGCTGATCGACGGCGGCATCGACCGCGGCCACCCCGCCTTGCAACGCGCCCTCGTGCAGGCCTGGGGCTGCGACGGCAAGGCCGTGGCCAGTGCCCATGGCACGGCGATCGCCTCGCTGCTGGTCGGCCAGGACGCCGTCTTCGTCGGCATCGCGCCGGGCGCGGCCCTGTTCGCCGCCGATGTCTACTGCGGCCTGCCGCAGGGCGGTTCAGCCGAGGCCGTGGCGCAGGCGCTGGCGTGGATGGCCCGCGAGCGCATCGCGGTGATCAACATCAGCTTGGTCGGGCCGCCCAACCGACTGCTCGAACGCGCGGTGCAGGCGGTCGCGGCGCGCGGCCACCTGGTCGTCGCCGCCGTCGGCAACGACGGCCCGGCGGCGCCGCCGCTGTATCCCGCGTCGTACCCGAGCGTGATCGGCGTCACCGGGGTGTCCACGGCACGGCTATCGTTACCCGAGGCGGCGCAGGGCCCGCAGGTCGCCTTTGCGGCACCCGGCGCCGACCTGGCCGTGGCGCGCAGCGGCGCGCGCGGCTACGGCATCGCGCGCGGCACCTCGTATGCCGCGCCGATCGTCGCCGGCCTGCTGAGCGAAGCGCTGCCGGCCCCCGATCCCGTCTTGGCCCAACGTGCGCTTCACGCGCTGTCGTTGCTGGCCACCGACCTCGGTGCGCCGGGCCGCGACCGTGCATTCGGCTGGGGCCTGGTCGGCGAGCATGCGCGGATCGCACCGGATCGCGTGCACGCCTCGGCGCGCGATCCCCAGTGAGATGACTGCCCCAAGCTCACTTCGTTCGCGCCCCCCGAGGGGAGCTCAGGCCGCTTGGGAGCGGCACTGCGCTGGCCTGAGCCGACGCGCGCAGACGCAAGCATTTGTAACGCCTGGGCGGTGACGGATTAATCCAGCGACGGGGCTCGTTGTGCTGGTTGTAAGGCCCGGATGGTCCGGCGCCCGACAACTCACCCCGGAGGATTCCATCATGCAATCACGTCACACCGTCTCCCGCGCCACCCTCGCCGTTGCGTTGCTGTCCGCCTTTGTCCTCGCCCAGCCGGCCCATGCCGGCCTGCTCGGCGGCGGCAGCATGGGCGGTGGCCTCGGCGGTGGCTTGGGTGGCAACTTCGGCCCGCGCCACCTCGACGTCGCCGGCTCGGCCGCGGGCCAGGTCAACCATGAGGCCCGCACGCCGCGCGCCGACAAGAAGGCCGCCGCGACCACCGAGGCCGCCGCCGACAAGGCCGGCGACAAGCGCCAGGCGACGACAGACCGCGCCGTGCTGACCGGTGCCGCTGCGGCCAACGCCAGCCACGAGAAGGCGGCCAGCACACGCGGCCATGCCGGCTCGTTGGCGGGCAGCGCCAACAGCCAAGCCGCGGCGACGGCCGGCGCCTCGCGCAGCCGCGCCGAAGGCGCAGCCACCCAGGGCGCGGGCGTCGATGTCAGCAAGAACGCTGCGGCAAGCGCGCAACCGCGCAGCGCCCAGGCCGGCACCGACGGTTCGGCCCAGGCCTCGCGCGGCGAGCGTTCGGTCAGCGCCGGCGGCTCGGCGGACGGTTTGGCGCAAGCCTCGCGCAGCGACCGCTCGGTCAGCGCCAGCGGCAACGGTTCTGCCGACGCTTCGGTCCAGCGTTGATGTGACC
>JANMSS010000050.1:0-14887 GCA_031389585.1 Burkholderiales bacterium
TGGACCGGCCTGGCCCTCGGCTTGGCGCTCGGCATGGGCGCCTGCGGCAGCCTGCCGACGATTGCGCCGGACCTGGCGCGCCAGTCGCGCCCGCCGGCGCAGCTCGAAGGTGCGCGCGGACCCTTGTCGGCCGCACAAAGCCAGGCCGTGCTCGAACGCCTGAAGAGCAGCGGCAAGCAGACGGATCTCTTCGAGCGCCACCTGGCGCTGGAGGAAGCCATCGTCGGCAGCCCGCTGACCACCGGCAACGAAGTGCGCCTGCTGCAGGACGGCCCGACCACCTACCAGGCCATGATCGCGGCCATCGGCGCGGCCAAGGACCACATCAACCTGGAGACCTACATCCTCGACGACGACGAGGTCGGCCAGCGGTTTGCGCAGGCCCTGATCGACAAGCAGGCCCAGGGCGTGCAGGTCAACCTGATCCGTGACAGCGTCGGCACCATCGGCACGCCGGCGGCGTTCTTCGAGCGTCTGTCGGCGAGCGGCATCCGCGTGCTCGAGTTCAACCCGATCAATCCCCTGGCCGCGCGCAAGGCCTGGTCGTTGAACCAGCGCGACCATCGCAAGCTGCTGATCGTCGACGGCCACACCGCATTCCTCGGCGGCATCAACATCAGCAGCGTCTACTCGGGCGGCTCGTTCCAGCGCGGTTCGCGCGGGCGGCCCAAAGACAACGCGCCAGGCGCCCAGGATCTGGGGCCCGCGTGGCGCGACACCGACCTGCAGTTGCGCGGCCCGGTGGTGGCCGAGTTGCAGAGACTCTTCCTCGACACCTGGGCCCAGCAGAAGGGTCCAGTGCTGGCCTCGAAGAACTACTTCCCGCCGCTGCAGAGCGTCGGCCGGCATGTGGTGCGCGCCATCGGCAGCTCGCCCGACGAACCCTACAGCCAGATCTACGCCACCTTGCTGTCGGCGATCGGCAGCGCCGAGAACAGCGTGCGCATCACCAACGCCTACTTCGTGCCCGACCCGCAGTTGCTGGAGGCGCTCGAGGCCGCGGCGGGGCGCGGCGTCGATGTCAGCCTGATCCTGCCCAGCCAGACCGATTCATGGCTGGTCTTCCACGCCGGGCGCCGCTTCTACGCGCGACTGTTGCGCGCCGGGGTGAAGATTTTCGAGCGCCAGGGCGTGATCCTGCATTCGAAGACCGCATTGATCGACGGTGTGTGGGCGACGGTTGGCTCGACCAATCTCGACTGGCGCAGCTTCCTGCACAACTACGAACTGAATGCCGTCGTGCTCGGCGCGGAGTTCGGCCGCCAGTTGCAGGCCATGTTCGACAGGGACCTGGCGGCGTCGCACGCCATCACGCTCGAAACCTGGCAGCGCCGTGGGCTCGACCTGCGCGTCAAGGAATTGTTCGCGCGCGCCTGGGAATACTGGCTCTGATCGCCGGCACGCAGGTCCGGGCCTATGCAGTCCGCGGGTCGCGCCGGGGCCGGGTTGCGCATCGCGCCGATACAGCTGCCTGCAACGGCACCCAACGAGCCGAGCGGGGCAAGTGACCGCAAGTCACTGATAGGAAAGAAGAAAATTGGTAGGCCGTGTTGGGATCGAACCAACGACCAAAGGATTATGAGTCCTCTGCTCTAACCGACTGAGCTAACGGCCCGCACGGGCGATTCTAGGGACTGGTCGGCGACGGGCGGGCAGGCCGTCGATCACTTCACCAGCAGCACGGGGATGCCCGATCGTTCGATGGTGTCCTGCGCCACCGAGCCCAGCAAGGTAGCCGCCGCGCCCATGCCCTTGGTGCCCATGACGATCATGTCGCAGGACTGGGCCTGCGCCTCGTTGGCGATCGTCGGCCCGGGCAGCCCGAGGCGGTGTCGGGCCTCGTAGGCCACGCCGGCGGCATCAAGCAGCGCCCGTGACGGGGCCAGCGCCTCGTCACCGAGATCCTGGTAGTACTCCTCGAGCGACTTGCTGGCGACGAAGGACGAGACGTCACCGGAGACAGGCCGCTGCACATTGAGCACGTGCAGGTCAAGCGCGGCAGGATCGCGCAGGCCTTGCAGGATGGCGATCACGTGCTGCGTGGCGCGGGCCGAACTCTCGGAGCCATCCACGGCCACCAGGATGCGGCGCAGGCGTCCAATGCCCTGCGGGGCCGGTGCGGCCGCCGCCTGAGGAGCCTGCGCGACCTTGCGCGCGGTGATCCACCGTCCCAATCCAAGCACCAGCAGCGCTCCGGCGATGCCGGCGCCGTAGCGCACCCAAGCAGTGGCCTCGAACTTGGGCATCTGTGTCAGCACATCCGGATTGACCAGCGCCGGGTCGGTGACGATCATCGTGCCGGCGATCCACCCCAGCAACATGCCGCCCACCGTGATGATGATCGGGAAGCGGTCCATCAACTTGAGCACCATCTGGCTGCCCCAGACGATGATCGGGATGCTCACCACGACGCCGAAGATCACCAGGGCCATGTTGTGGCCGGTGCCCGAGGCCTCGGCGGCGCCCGCGATCGCGATCACGTTGTCCACGCTCATCACGAAGTCCGCGATGATCACCGTCTTGACGGCACCCCACAGCTTGTCGCTGCCGGTGATGTTGGCGTGGCCGTCCTCATGCTCGGGAACCAGCAGTTTCACGCCGATCCAGACCAGCAGCAGGGCACCCACGATCTTCAGGAACGGAATCGCCAGCAGCGTCAGCGCGAAGAAGATCAGGATGATGCGCAGGACGATCGCGCCGGCCGTGCCCCACAGGATGCCCTGCGTGCGCTGCTTGGGCGGCAGCTTGCGGCAGGCCAGCGCGATGACCACCGCGTTGTCGCCGCCGAGCAGGATGTCGATCATGATGATCTGGCCGACGGCGATCCAGAAATGCGGGGTCGTTAGAAATTCCATCTTGTCTTTTCCGTTTTTGTGAACCTGATTGGCGAACGACCGGGAGTAGAAGCCCAATCCTGGGGTGCGGACCTAGGTAGTTGCCGAAGCCCGGCGCGCTGTCTTCATGCCGACCCGGCCGCCATCAGCTGGCCGCCACCGTAACTGCCTTGCTGCGGTGCTGCGCCGCCCGGCTGGACGCGGATCGCGCAGTATTTGAACTCAGGAATCTTGGCGAAGGGGTCGAGTGCGGCGTGGGTCAGCTTGTTGATCGCCGCCTCGTAGTAGCAGAACGGCACGAACACCGCGCCGCGCGGCGTGCCGTCGTCAGCGCGTGCGTACAGCGATACGGCGCCGCGGCGCGAGGCGATCGTCACGACTTCACCCGGCTTGGCCCCCAACGCTTCGAGATCGAGCGGATGGATCAGCGCCGTCGGGTCGGGCTCGATCGCATCGAGCACGCTCGCCCGCCGCGTCATGCTGCCGGTGTGCCAATGTTCGAGTTGGCGCCCGGTGATCAGCACCATCGGGTAATCGGCGTCAGGGCGCTCGGCGGCCGGGATGATGTCGGCCGGCACGAAACGCGCCTTGCCGCCTTCGCGCGGAAAGTCGTCCGTGAACACCACCGACTGGCCCGGGTCGCCTTCCTTCTCGCACGGATACGTCACCGCGTGCTCGCGCTCGAGCCGCTCCCAGGTGATGCCGCCAATGCTGGGCATGGTGTGCCGCATCTCGTCGAACACCTCGGACACATGCGCGTAGTTCCAGCCGCAGCCGAGCTGATTGGCGATCTGCTCGATGATCCACAGGTCCTGCCGTGCATCCCCTGGAGGATCGATGGCCTGGCGGCCCATCTGCACCAGGCGGTCGGTGTTGGTGAAGGTGCCGGTCTTCTCGGGGAAGGCGCCTGCGGGCAGGATCACGTCGGCCAGGTAGGCGGTCTCGGTCAGGAAGATGTCCTGCACCACCAGGTGCTCCAGGGCGGCCAGCGATTCGCGGGCATGGTTGGCGTCGGGGTCGGACATCGCCGGGTTCTCGCCCTGCACGTACATGCCGCGGATCGTGCCTTTCTTGATCGCATGCATGACTTCAACGACGGTCAATCCGACCTGGTCGTCGAGCGTGCCCGGCGCGAGCTTCCACGCCGACTCGAAACGCGCCCGCGTGGCGGCGTTCGAGACATGCTGGTAGTCGGGCAGCATCATTGGGATCAAGCCGGCGTCGGATGCGCCCTGCACATTGTTCTGTCCACGCAGCGGATGCAAGCCGGTGCCGGGGCGACCAATCTGCCCGGTCATCAGTGACAGCGCGATCAGGCAGCGCGCGTTGTCGGTGCCGTGCACATGCTGGCTGATGCCCATTCCCCACAGGATCATCGAGGCACGGCTCTTGGCGTACAGGCGCGCGACGTAACGCAGCGTGTCGGCGTCGATGCCGCAGATCGGCGCCATCGCCTCGGGCGTGTAGGCTGCGACGTTCTGGCGCAACTCGTCATAGCCGATGGTGCGGCTGGCGATGAAGTCTTCGTCGACCAGCCCCTCGCTGACGATCACGTTCATCATCGCGTTGAGCATCGCCACGTCGGTGTCGGGCTTGAACTGCAGGAAGCGGTGCGCCACGCGCGACAGGTCCGAGCGCCGCGGGTCGATCACGATCAGCTTGGTGCCGTTCTGCACCGCGTTCTTGAGGAAGGTCGCGGCCACCGGGTGATTCACGCTCGGGTTCGCACCGATCAGGATCACGACCTCGGCCTGGGTCACGTCCATCACCGGGTTGCTGACCGCGCCTGAGCCGATGCCCTCGAGCAGCGCCACCACCGACGAGGCATGGCACAGCCGCGTGCAATGGTCGACGTTGTTGCTGCCGAAACCCGTGCGCACCAGCTTCTGAAACAGGTAGGCCTCTTCGTTGCTGCCCTTGGCCGAGCCGAAGCCGGCCAGCGACTTCTTGCCATGGCGGTCGCGGATCTTCTTGAGCCCTCCACCGGCAAGCGCGATGGCTTCGTCCCAACTGGCCTCGCGAAAAATGTCCATCACCCGCATCGGATCCATCACGAAGTCGCCCCGCTTGGGCGGCGCATCGGCACGGCGGATCAGCGGCTGGGTCAGCCGCTGCGGGTGGTGGGCGTAGTCGAAGCCGTAGCGGCCCTTGACGCACAGGCGGCCCTGGTTGGCCGGCCCGTTGCGGCCATCGACGAAAAGGATCTTGTTGTCCTTGATGTTGTAGGTCAGCTGGCAGCCGACGCCGCAATACGGACACACCGATGCGACCTGCTTGTCGGGCACCGTGAGGCCGACCTCGCGCGCCGGCATCAGCGCGCCGGTCGGGCAGGCCTGCACGCATTCGCCGCAGGCCACGCAGGTCGACGCGCCCATCGCGTCGTCCATGTCGAAGACGATCTTGGCGTGCTCGCCGCGGAAGGCCAGTCCGATCACGTCATTGACCTGCTCGTCGCGACAGGCACGCAGGCACCGCGTGCACTGGATGCAGGCGTCGAGATTGACCGCGATGGCCGGATGCGAGAGGTCTTGCACCGGTTGCGCGCGCGACTCGAAACGCGGCTTGCCAATGCTGAGCTTTGCGGCCCATTCATCGACCTCGTTGTGCCGCGTGTACTCGCGCTCAGGCATGTCGGCCAACAGCAACTCGAGCACCAGTTTCTGCGATTTGAGGGCGCGCGCGCTGTCGGTCCTGACCTTCATGCCTGCGCTCGGATGACGGCAGCACGACGGCGCGAGCACACGTTCACCATCGATCTCGACCATGCAGGCGCGGCAGTTGCCGACTTCCTCGAGCCCGGCCTTGTAGCAAAGGTGCGGAATCTCCACGCCCTCGCGCTTGGCGATCTCGATGATTGTCTCGTTGGCGCGGCCGCTGACCGGCCGGCCGTTGAGCTCGAAATTGACCAGCGGTGCATCCAGCGCCGCCTGCTCCTTGCGGGTGATGGCGTTCATGACAGCCCCTTCGCGGCGATCTCGTTCGGGAAATACTTGATCACGCAGTCGACCGGATTCGGCGCCGCCTGCCCCAGGCCGCAGATCGATGCGTCGCGCATCACGACCGACAGATCTTCCAGCAGCGGCAGGTCCCACTGCGGCCGGTCGATGAGCGCCGAAGCCTTTGCGGTGCCGTTGCGGCAGGGCGTGCACTGGCCGCAGGACTCGTGGGCGAAGAAACGCATCATGTTGCGCGCCGCACCGACCGCCGTGTCCTTGTCCGACAGCACGATCACCGCCGCCGAGCCGATGAAGCAACCGTAGGGCTGCAGCGTGTCGAAGTCGAGCGGGATGTCGCCCATCGTGGCCGGCAGGATGCCGCCCGAGGCGCCGCCGGGCAGGTAGGCGTAGAAGCGGTGACCGTCCTGCATGCCGCCGCAATGCTCAGTGATCAACTCATGCATCGTGATGCCCGCGGGCGCCAGCTTCATGCCCGGGCTCTTGACACGGCCCGAAACCGAGAACGAGCGCAGACCCTTGCGGCCGTGCCGGCCCTGCGACGAAAACCAGGCGCCGCCCTTCTCAAGGATCTCGCGCACCCAGTGCAGGGTCTCGAAATTGTGCTCGAGCGTGGGCCGGCCAAAGAGGCCGACCTGTGCCACATAGGGCGGGCGCAGGCGCGGCATGCCGCGCTTGCCTTCGATCGACTCGATCATCGCCGACTCTTCGCCGCAGATATAGGCCCCGGCGCCGCGGCGCAGGATGATCTCGGGCATGCCCGCGTAGGGCGGCTGAGCGCGCAGCTTGGACAGCTCGGACTCGAGCATCGCGCGGCAGCCGTGGTATTCGTCACGCAGGTAGACGTAGATGCGGGCGATGCCGACCGCCCAGGCCGCGATCAGCATGCCCTCAACGAATCGATGCGGGTCGCGCTCGAGGTAGACGCGGTCCTTGAAGGTGCCCGGCTCGCCTTCGTCGATGTTCACCGCCATCAGTCGCGGCGCGGCCTCGTTGCGCACGATGCGCCATTTGCGACCGGCCGGAAAACCAGCGCCGCCCAGGCCGCGCAGGCCCGAGTCTTCCATGGTCTTAATGACCGACTCGACCTCGATCTCATCGGCAATGCACTGCCGCAGCAACTTGTAGCCGCCCTGCGCCTGGTAGGCCGCCAGGTCGATGAAGCCCTCAGGCACATGGGTGTGCGTGCCGGCCTTGACCTTGGCCGCGACCGATTCGCAGCTCGCGTGGGCCACAGGATGCTGGCCCACCGCGACCGCCGGAGCCTGTTCGCAGCGGCCGATGCAAGGGGCGGCGATGACGCGAACGCCCGGGCCGAGGATCTTCGGCAGGCGCGCCAGCAGGTCCTGCGCACCGGCCATCTCGCACGACAGGCCGTCGCAGACCCGCACCGTCAGCGGCGCCGGCGCGTCGCCGCCTTCCTTGACGATGTCGAAGTGGTGATAGAAGCTGGCGACCTCGTAGACCTCGGCCTGCGCCAGTCCCATCTCGCGCGCCAGTGCCGCCAGGTGGCGCGCACTCAGGTGGCCGAAACGGTCCTGCAGACGGTGCAGATGTTCGATCAGCAGGTCGCGCGCACGCGAGGCGCCGCCCAGCAGCTGCCGCACCTCCTCGAGCGCTGCCGCGTCGACGGTGCGGCCCTTGGGGGCCTCGCGCTTGCGCTGCCGGCTGGCCGGCAGGGCGACGATGGGAATGGTTCGCGCGTTCATCGTGTCCTTTGCCGCATGGCTCTCAGATGGCACCTTCGGCGCGCAATGCGGCGACTTCTTCGGGGCCGAAACCCAGCTGGGCCAGCACCTCTTCGGTGTGCTCACCCAGCAGCGGTGAGCGCGTGACTTCGGTCGGGCTGTCCGACATCTTGATCGGGTTCCCGACCGTCAGGTATTTGCCGCGCGTCGGGTGATCGACTTCGACCAATGTGCCAGTTTCATACAGCGACTTGTCGGCGGCGATCTCCTTCATCGACAGGATCGGACCGCAGGGAATGTCGTACTTGTTCAGGATGTCCATGGCCTCGAACTTGGTCTTGGTCATGGTCCACTGCTCGATGCGCCTGAAGATCGGCCGCAGATGCAGCAGCCTCGTTTGCGGCGTCGCGAAGGCCTCGTCGGTGATCCAGCCCTCTTCGCCGATCACGCGGCACACCGCCGGCCATACCGCGGCCTGGGCGATGAAGTAGATGTACGCGTTCGGGTCGGTCTCCCAGCCTTTGCATTTCAGGATCGCGCCAGGCTGGCCACCACCAGAAGAATTGCCGGCCCGCGGCACTGCATCGCCGAACTTGCCGTCGGGGTACTGTGGGTACTCGTGCATCGTGCGCGTGCGCTCCAGGCGCTGCTGGTCGCGCAACTTGACGCGGCACAGGTTCAGCACCGCGTCCTGCATCGGCGCCAGCACCTTCTGGCCGCGGCCACTGTGCGTTCGCTGGTACAGCGCAGCGACGATGCCCAGCGCCAGGTGCACCCCGGTGCCACTGTCGCCGATTTGCGCCCCGGTCACCGTCGGCGGGCCGTCGTCGAAGCCGGTGGTCGAGGCCGAGCCGCCCGCGCATTGGGCGACGTTCTCGTAGACCTTGCAGTCTTCGTAGGGACCCGGTCCGAAACCCTTGACCGAGGCCACGATCATGCGCGGATTGATGGCGTGGATGTGTTCCCAGCTCAGGCCCATGCGGTCGAGCGCGCCAGGTGCAAAGTTCTCGACCATCACGTCGCAGCTCTTGATCAGTCGGTCGAGCACGGCGATCCCGCCCTTGCTCTTGCTGTTGATCGTGACCGAACGCTTGTTGTGGTTCAGCATCGTGAAGTACAGGCTGTCCACGCCGGGAATGTCGCGCAGTTGGCCGCGCGTGGCGTCGCCCTCGCCCGGGCGCTCGACCTTGATCACGTCGGCGCCGAACCAGGCCAGCAGCTGCGTGCAGGTGGGCCCGGACTGCACATGCGTGAAGTCCAGGACGCGCACGCCGTCGAGTGCCTTGCTCATCGCTGCAGCCTCACTGCCGATCAGCCTTTGGCGGCGATCTGCGCCTCGGCTTCGGTCAGCCGCTTCTTCAGCGCGCGCTCGTCATTGAAGCGGCTGGTCTCGTCGCGGATCACGGCGGCGATCGACGCCACCTTGCCGTCGGTGCCATGCAGCAAGGCCACGCTGAAGGCGATCGACAACGATCGCCCCTGCTTGTCGACGGCCGGCACGCGCAGCACGTCGGTGCCGTATTTGGTGATGCCGCTGGCCATGGTCTTGTCGTAGCCGTCCCAGTGGCGCTGGCGCAGGCGCTGCGGAATGATCAGATCGAGCGACTCGCCCAGGGCCTCGGCGCGGGTGTAGCCGAAGATGCGCTCGGCCGCCGCGTTCCACAGCGTGATCTTGCCGTCGGCGCCGCTGACGACGATGGCGTCGCCGAGCGCCGCCACCAGAGCCTCGAGGTCGATACCAGCACTCATGTCGGTCTCCTTGCGGGGGGCGAACCCCGGGTTGTGAAGGCGCCGCCCGCGAGACCCGTGGGTCCCTTGGCGGCACCGGTCGGCCCGGTCGGGTCCACCGCCGGGCCCCGCGCAGGCGGGTCCCGGTGCATGCCCGCTCAGACCGCCTTGGCGGCGTGCAGCGTGGCGATCTTGTCCTTGCTGTAGCCCAGCTCGCCCAGCACCTCGTCGGTGTGCTCGCCCAGCAGTGGCGAGCCAGTGATCTCGACCTTCATGTCGGAGAACTTGATCGGGCTGCCTACCGTCAGGTAGGGGCCACGCGCCTTGTGTTGGACTTCGGTGATGGTGCCGGAAGCGCGCAGCGACGGGTCGTTGGCGATCTCCTTCATCGACATCACCGGAGAGCAGGGGATGTCGAACTTGCGCAGGATGTCGACGGCTTCGAACTTGGTCTTGTCGGCCAGCCATTCCTCGATCGTCGCGAAGATTGCCGTGATGTGCGGCTGGCGCGCCTTGGCCGTCATGTACGCCGGGTCGGTCTTCCACTCGGGCTTGCCGATGGCGTCACAGATCGGCGCCCAGGCCTGGCCCTGGATCGTGAAGTAGATGTAGGCGTTGGGATCGGTCTCCCAGCCCTTGCACTTGAGCACCCAGCCCGGCTGACCGCCGCCGCCGGCGTTGCCGCCACGCGGCACGACGTCGGTGAACTTGCCGTGCGGGTACTGCGGGTACTCCTCGAGGTAGCCCAGGCGATCCAGGCGCAACTGGTCGCGCAGCTTGACGCGGCACAGGTTGAGCACGGCGTCCTGCATCGAGCAGGCGACCTTCTGGCCGCGGCCGGTCTTGTCGCGCATGCGAAGCGCCGTGACAATGCCCAGCGCCAGATGCATGCCGGTGTTGCTGTCGCCCAGCGCCGCGGCGCTGACCGTCGGCGGGCCGTCCCAGAAGCCGGTGGTCGAGGCCGCGCCGCCGGCGCACTGGGCGACGTTTTCGTAGACCTTCAGGTCTTCGTAGTGGTGGCCATCGCTGAAGCCCTTGACCGAGGCCAGGATCATCTTCGGGTTCAGCTCGAGGATGCGCTCCCAGGTGAAGCCCATGCGGTCCAGCGCACCGGGGCCGAAGTTCTCGACCATCACGTCCGAGACGCGAATCAGCTTCTCGAGCACTTCCTTGCCCTCGGGCGTCTTGGTGTCCAGCGTCAGCGAGCGCTTGTTGCTGTTGAGCTGGGTGAAGTACAGCGCGTCCACGTCGGGGATGTCGCGCAACTGGCTGCGCGTCACGTCGCCCGAGCCCGGGCGCTCGACCTTGATCACGTCGGCGCCGAACCAGGCCAGCATCTGGGTGCAGGCGGGCCCCGCCTGGACATGCGTGAAGTCGATGATCTTGATGTCGTCAAGTGCTTTGGTCATGTGATTTCTCCTTGGTAGGCAGTGATTACTTCTTCTTCGCGCTTTGCGGGTTCAGACTGGTGATTCTGCCGCTCTCGGTGCCAGCGGTCTCGTCGATGACGGCATTGATCAGCGTGGGCTTGCCCGACGCGATGGCCTCGGTCATCGCCTTCATCAACTCTTCCTTGGTCGTGGCATTGACGCCGACGCCGCCGAAGGCCTGCATCATCATGTCGTAGCGCGCATTCTTGACGAACACGGTCGGCGCCGCGTCGCCGCCGCGCGGATTGACGTCGGTGCCCTTGTAGATGCCGTTGTTGTTGAAGACGACGATGCAGACCGGCAGGTTGTAGCGACAGATCGTCTCGACCTCCATGCCCGAGAAGCCGAAGGCGCTGTCGCCCTCGATGGCGATCACCGGCTTGCCGGTGACCACTGCGGCGGCAACGGAGAATCCCATGCCGATGCCCATGATGCCCCAGGTGCCGACGTCCAGGCGCTTGCGCGGCTCGTACATGTCGACAATGCTGCGCGCAAAGTCCAGCGTGTTGGCGCCTTCGTTGACGACGATGGCATCCGGGCGCGACTTGACGATGTCGCGGACCACCGCCAGCGCGCTGTGGAAGTTCATCGGCGACGGGCTCAGCGCCAGGGTGGCGGCCATCTTCGACAGGTTCTTTTCCTTGCGCTCGTCGATCGCGCCGGTCCACTCGGCAGGCGGTTTGGCCCATTTCGAATCGATGCCGGCCAGCAGGGCCGACACGCAGGAGCCGATGTCGCCGATCAACGGGGCTTCGATGGCCACGTTGCTGTCGATCTCGGTCGGCGCGATGTCGATCTGGATGAACTTGCGCGTCTGGGCCTTGGCATCGCCCCAGGTCTTGCCCTTGCCATGCGACAGCAGCCAGTTCAGGCGCGCGCCGACCAGCATCACCACGTCGGCCTCGGCCAGCACATAGGAGCGCGCGGCCGACGCCGACTGCGCGTGCGTATCGGGCAGCAGGCCCTTGGCCATCGACATCGGCAGGTAGGGAATGCCGGTCTTCTCGACCAGCGCGCGGATGTCGGCGTCGGCCCGGGCGTAGGCCGCCCCCTTGCCGAGCAGGATCAGGGGCCGCTTGGCGCCCTTCAAGGTGGCCAGGGCGCGTTGCACGGCGTCCGGCGCGGGGATCTGGCGCGGCGCGGGATCGACGACCTTGATCAGCGAGGCCTTGCCGGCGGCGGCGTCCATGGTCTGCGCAAAGAGCTTGGCCGGCAGGTCGAGGTAGACGCCGCCCGGGCGGCCCGACAGCGCCGAACGGATCGCGCGGGCGATGCCCACGCCGATGTCCTGCGCATGCAGCACCCGGTAGGCCGCCTTGCACAGCGGCTTGGCGATCGCCAGTTGGTCCATTTCTTCGTAGTCACCCTGCTGCAGGTCGACGATCTCGCGCTCGCTCGAGCCGCTGATCAGGATCATCGGGAAGCAGTTGACGGTGGCGTTGGCCAGCGCAGTCAGGCCGTTGAGGAAGCCCGGCGCCGACACCGTCAGGCAGATTCCGGGTTTTTGCGTCAGGAAGCCCGCGGCCGCGGCCGCGTTACCGGCATGCTGCTCGTGGCGAAACGAGATCACGCGCATGCCTTCGGCCTGCGCCTTGCGGGTGAAGTCGGTGATCGGGATGCCCGGCAGGCCGAAGATGGTGTCGATGCCGTTCAGCTTGAGCGCATCGATGACGAGATGAAAGCCATCGGTCTGTTCGGTTGAATGTGCGTCGTGTGTCATGGTGAGATACCCCTGAGTCGCTGGCCTGGCAGGCAGGGCCTTCGCGTATGTCGATCTGCTCGGACTTATGATAGGAATCGGGATGCCAAAACTGCGTTGACCGCGGTCAACTTTCGGCATCTGAATCCTGCGCGCGAGCGCCCTGTGGCGCCAGCCAATCCCATGCTTTCGACCTCAATCAGCAGCCACCCCGAACGCAACGTCATCCGCGTTCAGCTAACGCAGAACATCGTCCTCAAGGAAATGACCGAGGACGAGCGCAGCGAGCTCGACGAGCAACTGATCATCGTCGACTGCAACAAGGGCGACGCGCTACTGCACCAGGGCGTGCACGACATGGAGCAGTACTTCGTGCTCGACGGCGTCCTCAAGCGTGTGGTGACCAACGCCGAAGCCAAGGAGATGATCCTGCGCTTTGCCGACGAGCGCGACGTGGAGACCAGCTACGCGGCCTGGCGGCTGAATACGCCCACACCGTACAGCATCGTCTGCGTCAGCAAGGCACGGGTGGCCAAGTTGCCGATGCCGGCCTGGGTCGAGTTCCTGGACCGGCACCCGAAGTTCAAGGTCACCTTCGAATACCAGGTGATGCGCCTGATGAGTGAGATCATGGCCCACACGATCACGCTGCACCTGCTCGACGGACCCGGGCGCGTGCACCGCTTCGAGCGAAAACATCCGGAGCTGGCCGAGCGAATCCCGAAGAAGGAGCTGGCGGCGTACTTGAACCTGTCAGCCGAAACGCTGAGCCGCCTCAAGCAACGCGGAAAGATCTGACCCGCGGCCCGGCTCAGCCCGCGCTTGACCGCATCAGGCCCGTGGCGAGGGGAACAGTCGCGATGTCGACATCACCCGCAGCTGGTTGTCGACGCCGGTGACGCCGGCAACGCCTGCGGCCACACACGCGGCCGCAGCGCGCTCATTGGCCTCGAGCACGATGCCGCGCAGCGTGACCTGGCCTTGGGCGGTGTCGATGGTGATGCCGACGTCGTGGGTTCCCTCATCGGCCTTGAGCGCCGAGCGTACACGCGCCTGCAGCGCAAGGCCTTGCAGCAGCGCGCGCGACTGCTCGGTCTCGGCGAACTCCGGTCGCGCCGCCAGGATGCGAATCTGCTCGACGCAACTCGCCACCGACACACGTTCGGTGTTGAGGACCAGGTCGAAGAGAAGCGGATCGCCCCAGGTCACGCCGAAGAGCTCGTGCATGCGCGAGGCGTGGGCATGGTCGCTGCGGCGGATCTCCGCCTCGGCGACTTCAGGCTCGTCGATCTCCAGGTGCTCCATCAACCACTGCACGCGCTTGGCAAACGGGCGCGCGATACGCACGCAGACCACATGCGAGACCGGTCGCAGCAACACCGTGGCACCCGATCCACGCAACACTACATTGCCGCGGGCCGCGGTCTCGATGACTTCCTCGGCCGTGTAGACCGCCAGTTGGTCCTGGTCCGCCCTCAGCCGTTCGATCATGCCCGCCTTGCCTTCGAGAAGTCGGTTGATCAGGCTCTTGGACACGTGCATCTTGCTGGCCACGCGCTCGCCCACCTCGTGCTGCAGGGTGCTGACATTCAGATCCCTGGCCAGCTGCTCAGCCACGTCCATGGCCAGCGAGCCCATTCCCTGGGTCAGTGCAATAACAGGCATGTCGTCTCCCCTTGATCAATCCACGGGTCGCTGGGCGTCGATCTCGTTGACCTTGGCCGGCCGAATGAGGTGCAGCAGTTTCGAGATCAACGGCCAGACCAGCATGATCAACGCCAGCGTCGTGATCGACCCCACCAGGCCGTTGGACCACATGATCGTCAGGTCGCCCTGCGCGATCAGCATCGCCTGGCGGAACGAATTCTCGGCCTTGTCGCCAAGCACCAGGGCCAGCACCATGGGCGCCAGCGGGTAGTCGAGCTTCTTGAACACGTAGCCGATGACGCCAAAGCCGAGCATGAACCAGATGTCGAGCAGGGCATTGCCCACCGTGTAGGCGCCGATGGCGCAGATCACGATGATCACCGGCGCGATGATCGAGAACGGGATCCGCAGGATCGACGCGAACAGCGGCACCGTCGTCAGCACCACGATCAGGCCGACCACGTTGCCCAGGTACATGCTGGCGATCAGGCCCCAGACGAAGTCCTTCTGCTCGACGAACAGCAGCGGTCCGGGCTGAAGGCCCCAGATCAGCAGGCCACCGAGCAAGACCGCCGCGGTCGGCGAACCCGGAATGCCCAAGGCCAGCATCGGCAGCAGGGCGCTGGTGCCGGCCGCGTGCGCCGCGGTTTCAGGTGCGATCACGCCCTCGATTTCGCCGGTGCCGAACTTTGGCCCGTTCTTGGACATCTTCTTGGCCAGGCCATAGCTCATGAACGAGGCCGGCGTCGCCCCACCCGGCGTGACGCCCATCCAGATGCCGACCAGCGAGCTGCGCAGCGACGTCACCCAGTACTGGGGCAGCAGCTTCCAGGTCTCCCAGACCACCTTCGGACTGATCTTGGCCGCCTTGCCGGAAAACTTCAGGCCTTCTTCCATCGACAGCAGG